>DEFO01000033.1 GCA_002350805.1 Prevotella sp. UBA2850 | reverse complement strand
CTAAAGAGGCGGGTGGGCAAGCTACCCGTATCGCGCCGCTACAACCAACTACCTTTGCTACGTTCCCGTCCTGGAGGATTCGAAGGGAGCTGGCCGTACGGGACTTACCCGTGTTTTGCGGCTGCAAAGTTAATACTTTAAATTGAGAATTGAGAATTGAGTGTTGAGAATTTGCCGATTTTAACACATTTTTACAGCCGAAGATGACATATGTGAAGTATTTTGAGTACTTTTGCATCGTGAATCCAACAGAATACATACAACTGAGGGCATATGCCCGCAACGACGGTGGCTATTTGGCCGTATTATGGATCATCAGCTTTGCCTGTATTATCCTCGGGATGAAGGTTCCTTTTCTGGGAACCTTGGGCACCACGTTTGCCTTTCTCTCGCCGTTTTTCGTCTACCGCCGTATACAGTCATTTCGTGATCACGTGCGCGAGGGCGTACTGAAATATTGGGACGGTTACGTCTATTCCATGTCGATGTTCTTCTATGCAGCTCTGCTGCTGGCAGTCGTTCAGTATGCCTATTTCGCCTTTATGGACAAGGGAGCCTTCTTCAGCACCTCGCTCGAACAGGCGCGTCAGATACTCATTGCCGGCAATTACCCCGAGAAAGAGATCAACGCTGCCATTGAGGAGTATCGCTCGATGCGCCCCATCGACTGGGCTCTCTACTTCATGTCGATGAATATAATAATAGGTGGCATTGTGAGCATCTTCATTGCCATTTTCACCCGAAAGAAAAATAAGAAAAAAACGATATAAAAGAATAGTATGGATATATCAGTAGTAGTGCCTCTGTTTAACGAGGACGAGTCGCTGCCCGAGCTTTACAGCTGGATAGAGCGAGTGATGAACGAGAACCACTTCACCTTCGAGGTGATTTTTGTCAACGACGGTTCAACCGACCGCTCTTGGGAGGTGATTGAAGAGCTCAAAGCCAAGTCAGCCAATGTGAAAGGCATTAAGTTTCGCCGCAACTACGGAAAGAGCCCGGCTCTCTTCTGCGGATTCAAGGAGGCTCAGGGCGATGTGGTGATTACAATGGACGCCGATTTGCAAGACTCGCCCGACGAGATTCCTGAGCTCTACCGCATGATCACGAAGGACGGCTACGATCTGGTATCGGGTTACAAACAAAAACGCTACGACCCGCTCTCGAAAACCATCCCCACCAAGTTGTTCAATGCCACGGCCCGAAAAGTAAGCGGCATCAAGAATCTGCACGACTTCAACTGCGGTCTGAAAGCCTACCGTAAAGAGGTGGTGAAGAATATAGAGGTGTTTGGCGAGATGCACCGCTTCATTCCCTATCTGGCCAAGAATGCCGGTTTTGACAAGATTGGCGAGAAGGTGGTTCATCATCAGGCACGCAAATATGGCTCGTCTAAATTCATGGGCTTAAACCGCTTCGTGAACGGCTATCTCGACCTCATCACATTGTGGTTCCTGGGTACTTTTGGAAAGAAGCCCATGCACGTGTTTGGTTTCCTGGGCACCATCATGTTCTTCATCGGTTTCCTGGCCGTTATCATCATCGGAGCCGATAAGCTGTATTGCTTGGCCAATGGCATTCCTCAGCGTCTCATCACCAGCTCGCCTTGGTTCTATATCTCGCTCACCACCATGCTCATAGGCACCCAGTTGTTCCTGGCAGGATTCATTGGCGACCTGATTAGCCGCTCGGCAGGCAACCGCAACGACTACCAGATAGAGAAAGTGATTTAATGGCAAGAACAGATAGTAGAATCATCATCCCCATGAGAAAAACAAAACAGACTGACAGGCTGACCAGGGCAAGAAGGCGGCTGCTTCTCTTCCTTCTGGCCGCTTTGCCCATCTATTGTTTTCTCTCATCTTGTTCGCAGATTGACTGTCCGCTCAACAACCGGGTGTATGTCGTCTTCAGGTTCATGAACTCTGTGGGCGACTCGGTCAAGGTGAGCGAAGTGATTAATGTCTCCACAGACCGGCACGAGATGGAAGACTCGGTCGTGCTGAATCAGTTTACGGGGAGAGCCACCTTCAGCATCCCCATGAGTTACACCCAGGACGAAGACGTCTACTACTTCGAGATTACGGGCAGCAACTACCACTACATCGACACCGTCAGAATCAAGAAAGAAAGCCGGCCGCATTTCGAGTCTGTCGACTGCAACCCCTCTTTCTTCCACACCATCACCGGAGTCAACACCACCCACCATGCCATCGACTCTGTCACTATCAGAAATAAAAATGTAACCTATGACTCATATCAGGCGAATCTACACATACACCTTCGTTCTAGCAATTAGTTGTTTGCTGCCAATGGCAGCCAATGCTCAGAAGCCTGTCAAGGTGATTCCGGAAATGCCCGACTCTACGGCTTTCCTGAAAGGATTTGCCGTATCAGCCGACTTGATTGGCCCGCTCATGCTGGGCATTAGTGATAATGGGCATTTCGAGGCGGCTTTGCGTATCAATCTGAAAGACAAATACTTCCCCGTCGTTGAGCTGGGGTATGGCAAGGCCGATCATAGCGACGATGTCACACGCATTACCTACAAGACGAGTGCTCCCTATGGCCGCATCGGACTAGACCTGAACCTCATGAAGAACAAGCACGACAGCTATCGCCTCTACGGAGGGGTGCGCTATGCTTACACCAACTTCAAATACGAGTTTTCCCACCCTGGCTTGGATGACCCCATCTGGGGTCAGCATGCCGACTTTCAAGCTAAGGATGTCAGCTGCTATTATCATTGGGCTGAAATTGTGTTTGGTGTCGACGCTACCATATGGGGACCCGTCCATCTGGGCTGGAGCGGACGTTACAAGAAGCGTCTGGCATACGGCAAAAGCGAATATGGTAACTGCTGGTATGTTCCCGGCTTTGGTAAGACGGGCAGTACACGGCTGGGAGGCACCTTCAACATCATTATCGACATTTAACAACCACAAAAGAATAGGCCATGAAAAAACGATACCTGCAACTCATCTTCCTGTTGTTCCTCATTGTGGGCACCGTGCTCATCATCCGTCAACAACAGAACACTCCCTATCAGAAAGACAACGGGTTTGTCTTCGGCACCGTTTATAACATCACCTACCAGAACGACAAGAACCTGAAGCAGGAGATTGAGACGGAGCTCAAGAAGGTGGACATGGCTCTCTCGATGTTCAACGCACAGTCGGTCATCTCAAAAGTCAACCAAGGCTCTACCAGCATTCCGCAGACTGAGGAGGGGCGCATGTTTGAAGAAGTGGTCAGCCTCGCACTCAACATCTCGAAAGAGACCGAAGGAGCGTTCGACATCACCGTGGCTCCGCTGGTCAACGCATGGGGGTTCGGCTTCAAGCAAGGCTTCACTCCCACTCCACAACAGATTGACAGTCTGCGCCTTCTGATTGGCTATAAGAAGATTTACCTCGACAAGAAGAAACACTACATCGCCACCAACTTAGGCAAGACGATGACCATGGCCCAACTTGATTGTTCGGCCATTGCAAAAGGTTATGGCAGCGATGTGGTGGCCAGGCTCCTACGCGCTAAAGGCATTAAGAATTTCATGGTTGAGATTGGCGGCGAGGTGGTGACAAGCGGTATTAGCGAGAAACGCGTACCCTGGCGCATTGGCGTCACTAAACCTACCGACGACACACTCAGCGTGAGCAACGAGTTGCAAACTGTGCTCAACGTTACCGATCGGGCTATGGCCACCAGCGGCAACTACCGTAATTTTTATTATAAGGGTGGCAAGAAATATGCTCATACCATCGACCCCAAGACGGGATATCCCGTTCAACACAACATTCTGTCTGCCACCGTCTTAGCCAACAACTGCGCCACTGCCGATGCATATGCCACCTCGTTCATGGTGCTCGGCCTTGACGGGGCAAGAGCTATTCTCGACAAGCATCCTGAGTTGATGGCATATCTCATTTGTACTGACAAAAAGGGCAACTATGCCGTCTGGTCATCACCCAACTTGAAGCTCAACAAGTGACCTTTGCTCTTGAAAGATGCCCGACATTCACCTCCATACAACCCTCTTGGCGCTCCCTCTATTTCTAGGAATGAGCCGTAACGACATTGCTGAGGTCGTGGCTCACACGAGGTTTGGTTTTGTAAAAGTGGGACGCAACAAAACCGTAGTTGGCGAGGGAGATGTCTGCGATAGTATCTACATTCTCACCAGCGGCCAAATCAACATCATGAGTCATGCCGACGACTACAGTTATAGTTTCTCTGAGGTCATCGACTCCCCAACGGTCATCCAGCCCGAGCGCATTTTCGGCCTCACACAGCGCTATAGCATCACGGTCACAGCAGCGACCGCATGCCACCTCATCAAACTCAGCAAAAGCGAGATTCTGAGGCTATTTGAGCAATACGAGATTTTTCGCCTGAACCTCCTGAACATCATCAGCACACAGGGACAGCGCATCTCGCGCCTTCCCTGGCATCCCATTCCCAAAACCATTCATGCGAAAATCATCCGGTTCTTCCAATCGCATTGCCTGCATCCCGTTGGCAGCAAGACTCTGAACATCAAGATGGAAACGTTGGCTCGCGAAATTGGCGAAAGCCGCCTGAACGTCTCGCGAGAGCTGAACCGGATGCATGAGGAAGGCCTTATTCAAATCACCCGAGGCATCATACGCATACCTGCAATGGAGAAACTCCAATAAACCTCACACTACTCGATAATTGAAAGGGAAAACCGCACAATCTACGCAAATAACGAGTAGCACATGAAAAATACAGACTTCGTAGAATAAATTTCGTTAAAAATAATGGGACAACGAAAGCGGATTACATTATTTAATGTATCTTTGTGCGTTAAAAATTTGACATTATAGACATGAATGAGAAGATAGCGGAGAAAGCACAGAGAAAGAATCCGTTTTTTGAGCCCTACAACACGCCGCACGACACGGCGCCATTCGACCGTATCAGCATGGAAGACTTCGAGGAGGCTTTCATGGAGGGTATTCGCCGAGACAACGAGCAGATAGAGAAAACCATCAACAACCCTGCAAAGCCGACTTTCGATAACACCATCATCAACAAAGATGACGACCGGGAGGGCTATTACGACCTGCTGGACCGGGTATCGACAGTTTTTTTCAACCTGCTAAGTGCTGAGACTAACGATGAGATGGACGCGTTGGCACAGAAGATGCAGCCCATCCTGACCCAGCACGCCAACGATGTGAGGCTGAACAAACGGCTGTTTGAGCGAATCAAGGCCGTTCACCTGCACCATCGCCGTCTGACGCCTGAGGAGAAAATGCTACTGGACAACTGCTACGATGGTTTTGTGCGTAGCGGCGCTTTGCTCGACGAGGCGGGTAAGGAAAAACTGCGCCAACTGACTGAAGAAGCTTCGATGCTCTCGCTACAATTCTCCCAGAACCTGCTAAAAGAAAACAAGGCATTCATCCTGCACATTACCGATGAAAAACAACTCGACGGACTGCCAGAAACCGCCCGGGAGGCTGCTGCCCAGAACGCCAAGGAACGCGAAATGGAGGGATGGGTATTCACGCTCGACCAACCCAGCTACGGACCATTCATGACTTATAGCACCCAGCGTGAGTTGCGCAGGCAGATGTATATGGAGAAGAACCAGGTGTGCATTCACGATAACGCTGAGAACAACCTCGAGATTTGCAAAAGGCTCATTAACCTGCGCCGTGAGATAGCACAGTTGCTAGGATTCAGAACCTATGCCGACTACGTGCTCAAGCATCGCATGGCCACCAATGTCCGTAATGTATACAGGCTGCTCGACCAACTGATTGACGCCTATAAACCTACTGCCGAGAAAGAGGTGGAGGCACTAGAGAAGATGTTTGAGAAAGCGGAAGGAAAGCATCGGTACGGCAAAAATGCGGAAGGTAAACATCAGGACTGCGAGAGTACGGAAGGCATGCAGCCTTGGGATTTTGCCTACTATTCGCATAAGTTGCAACTGAAGAAATACAACATCGACTCTGAGATGCTCCGTCCCTACTTCGAACTGAGCCGTGTCATCAACGGTGTGTTCGGACTTGCCCATCGTCTCTATGGCATCACATTCAAGGAGAACAAGGATATTCCTGTGTATCATCCCGACGTGAAAGCTTATGAGGTGTTCGACAAAGATGGAACTTACCTGGCTGTCTTCTATGCCGACTTCCATCCTCGCAAAGGCAAGCAAGGTGGTGCCTGGATGACTGAGTATCAAGGCCAGTACATCAGCCGAAAGGGTGAGAATGTGCGCCCACATGTGAGTGTCGTCATGAATCTCACCAAGCCTACCGCCGATAAGCCTGCGCTGCTGACTCTGGGAGAGGTGGAGACTTTCTTGCATGAATTCGGTCACTCGTTGCATGGCATGTTTGCCAACACACGCTTTGAGAGTCTGAGCGGGACGAATGTGTGGTGGGATTTCGTGGAGTTGCCTTCGCAGTTTATGGAGAATTACTCTATCGAAAAAGAGTTCCTTCGCACATTTGCGTTCCACTATCAGACAGGTGAGCCTCTGCCCGACGAGCTGATCGACCGCATCAGGAAAAGTCGCAACTTCATGGCCGCCTATGGCTGCCTCCGACAAGTCAGTTTTGGACTGCTGGATATGGCCTACTACACCAAGAAAGACGAGTTCAACGATGATATTATACCCTTCGAGAAGAATGCTTGGAGAAAAGCAATGGTCACACGCCAACTGCCCGACACATGCATGACGGTACAGTTCTCTCATATCATGGCTGGAGGCTATGCCGCCGGCTACTACAGCTACAAATGGGCAGAGGTGCTCGATGCCGACGCCTTCTCTGTATTCAAGAAGGAGGGCATCTTCAACCAACAGACCGCCCAGCGCTTCCGCGATTGCATCTTGAGCAAGGGCGGCACAGAACACCCGATGGCGCTCTACAAGCGTTTCCGTGGCGGCGAACCAACTATTGACGCATTACTGAAGAGAAATGGAATTAAACGACAAACAAAGAAAGCTTGACCAGCGCTACTTGCGCATGGCGCAAATATGGGCAGAAAACAGCTACTGCCAGAGACGGCAGGTGGGCGCCCTCGTGGTGAAAGACAAAATGATCATTAGCGACGGCTATAACGGTACTCCTAGCGGATTTGAGAATGTATGTGAGGATGAGAACAACGTTACCAAGCCCTATGTACTTCACGCCGAAGCCAATGCCATCACCAAACTCGCCCGCAGCTCCAACAATAGCGACGGCTCTACGCTCTATGTCACGGCCTCGCCTTGCATAGAATGTGCCAAACTCATCATCCAAGCCGGTATCAAGCGTGTGGTCTATGGTGAGAAATACCGACTGACCGACGGCATCGACCTGCTGAAAAGAGCTGGCATCGAGGTGGTTTATATGGAGTGCAAATAACCTTCGCCCACCCCACAATCCGACACTATCATAGTTACATATATCAAATAGTCAAATCATAGCATAATGGCCCAAAACAAATCTAACCGGTATCTACCCATCATCATGGCACTCTGTGTCGTGATAGGAATCATCATCGGAACATTCTATACCAACCATTTTTCCGGCAACCGACTGAATATCATCAATAGCGGAAGTAACAGGTTGAACAACATTCTGCACATCATAGACGACCAGTATGTCGACAAGGTTGACATCGACTCTTTGGTCGACAAGGCCATCCCTTTAATACTGGCTGAGCTCGACCCCCATTCGGTCTATATCAACGCTAAGGATGTACAAATTGCCACCGACGACCTGAAGGGCTCGTTCTCGGGAGTGGGTATAGAGTTTACCATCCGCGAGGATACCATCCACGTGCAGAACGTCATCAGCAACGGTCCCGCCGAGCGTGCCGGACTAGTGGCTGGCGATAAGATTGTGAGCGTCGATGACAAGCCGTTTGTGGGAAAGATAGTCACCAACGAAGAGGCCATGCACCGGCTGAAAGGCCCGAAAGATACGAAGGTGAAACTGGGTGTTCTGCGCTATGGGTCGAACAAGGTGCAATACTTTACTGTCACTCGAGGCGACATTCCCGTCAAGAGCATCAGCGCCACATATATGCTCGACGAGAACACAGGCTACATCCGCATCAAGAGCTTTGGTGAAACCACTTACTCCGATCTGCTCATCTCCCTGGCCAAGCTGTCGCAAGAAGGATTCTCCAACCTGGTCATCGACTTGCGCGACAACACAGGAGGCTATCTGCAGTCGGCTGTACAGATGGTGAACGAATTCCTACCCAAAGACCGCCTTATCGTCTATACACAGGGCCGCAAATCGCCCCGCCACGATTATCGCAGCGACGGGCGAGGCAGCTACCAGAAGATTCCGCTCGTGGTGCTCATCAACGAGGGCTCAGCCTCAGCCTCTGAGATTTTTGCCGGAGCCATTCAAGATAACGACCGAGGCACCATCATCGGCCGCCGCTCATTTGGCAAGGGACTCGTTCAGCAGCAGTTGCCCTTTGCCGATGGTTCGCTCATCCGTCTTACCGTGGCCCGCTACTATACTCCCTCGGGCCGCTGCATCCAAAAACCCTATACTGCCGGCGGTGACAAGAACTACGAGCAAGACCTCATCAGCCGCTACGAGCACGGCGAGTTCTTCAATCAGGACAGCATCAAGCACACGGGTCCGGCCTATAAGACCAGTATCGGACGTACCGTCTACGGAGGTGGTGGAATCACCCCCGACATCTTTGTGCCGGAAGACACCCTCGGTATGACCTCTTACTACAAACAGGCCAGCATGAGTGGTCTCATCCTGCAATTCGCATTCACCTATACTGACGATAACCGGCTGAAGCTGAACAACTTCAAGGAGATGATGGAACTTTCAGATTATCTTGTGAAGCAGAATACGGTCGATAAGTTTGCCACCTATGCCGACCAGCGCGGCTTGAAGCGTCGCAACCTGATGATCATGAAGTCGCACAAGCTGCTAGAGCGCTACATTAACAGCCGTATCATCTACAACATGTTGGACGAGAGCGCATGGAACCAGTATCTCAATATTGACGACCCTGTGATCAAAGCCACGATGAAGGTGTTTAAGAACAACGAGGCCTTCCCCAAGAAGCCCGAGCCAAAGGCAGAAGACAACAAGAAAGTGGCTATGAACAGCAAGATGCCCTATGAGCATCTGCCACTTGTTCACCCGAACCTCATAGCCGTCAGCTAACCTTCAGCACATCGAGCCATGAACAAAAAAGACCTTCGGAAATACATCCGCCTGCAGAAGCAACAGTTCACGAGCCAACAACTCGTCGAACTGTCGCTCCCCATTATGAAGAAACTGATGGTTCACCCTCGCGTCAAGTCAGCAAAAACCATCCTGATGTATTATTCGCTTTCCGACGAGGTGAATACCCACGAGTTCATCGACGAACTGGTGGCTGCCGGCAAGACCGTTCTCCTGCCAGCCGTCATCAGCGACACAGAGATGGAAATCCGCCATTATGAAGGAGCAAAAGATTTGCTGGGAGGATTCTTCGACATAATGGAACCAGTAGGGAAACCTTTCACCGCCTTCAAAGAGATTGACGTAGCAGTCGTTCCTGGCATGAGTTTCGACATGCGGGGCAACCGTCTGGGACGTGGTAAAGGCTACTACGACCGCTTTCTTCCTAAGATTCCACAAGCTTATAAAATAGGTGTGTGTTTTCCATTCCAAAAACTGCCTGGCATTCCCGCTGATGAGAACGACATGAAGGTGGATGAGGTCATCTAGGGCAACAAAAGGCAGGGAGAAAAACTCAATAAATCTTCACGTCTGTAATCAGCATGCTGCCCACCTCGGCATTCAGTTTTCTCACCAGTTCCGAGCGCATCATCGAGAGGTCGGAGCGCAAGGCCGGATTTTGAATCTTCACGAAGAGCGTCTGATTCCTGATGAATTTCTCAGCAGTATATTTCTCCACGACGTTTCCCGCCACTTTCCCCCATGCGTCTATCAGCCGCTTTTGCTGAAGCGGGGTTTCCAGCCCTTCATGACGAAGAAACTGACCGACCACATCGTCTAATGACAAAACTCTGCGTTTAAACATTTTTCTTATCTGTATGGGTGCAACCTGTGAGGCTATTCATGCGATACGATCCGTGATATCTCCCCTTGCTCCACGTGAAAGAGCCGATAGTCGAAATCGCCATGCTGCAAGATGCGGTCGAGGTGAGCCCGGTTGGTGTCGGTGATAAAAATCTGTCCGAAATCATCGCCAGCCACCAGCTTCACAATCTGTTCCACGCGCCGGGCATCCAGCTTGTCGAAAATATCGTCGAGCAGCAAGAGCGGGGTCGTCTGGCTGTTGGTACGCCTGAGGAAATCAAACTGAGCTAACTTCAACGCCAGCACAAAAGTCTTATTCTGCCCCTGACTGCCCTCTCTCTTCATGGGATAACCGCCCAGCAGCATCTCCAAATCGTCGCGATGCACACCATGGAGCGAATAGCCTACGGCCCGGTCTTTATGCCGGTCGCGCTGAATCACATCCAGCAGCGCACCACGCTGGCAATGAGACACATAGCTTAGCGACACCTGTTCCTTGTCCTCGGCCACACGCTGGTAAATATCCTGAAAGACAGGTATCAGTTCGTCAACAAAAGCCTTGCGCTTCTCGTATATCGACTCTCCCTCGGCAGCCATCTGCTCCTCCCAGATTTGCATCAGCATCGGGTCTGGTTCCTCATCCATCTTCAACAGCGAGTTGCGCTGTTGTAAGGCTTTGTTATAACGGTTCAGCGCCTCAATATAAGTATGGTCGAACTGCGAAATCACTACGTCGAGCAATCTGCGGCGCTCCTCGCTGCCCCCTTCAATCATGATGGAGTCGGAGGGCGAGACATAAATCAGCGGAATCAGACCGATATGCTCCGACAGCCGCTTATACTCTTTCTTGTTGCGCTTGAAATGTTTCTTGGTGCCACGTTTCATCCCGCAATACACCGTCTCGTCGTCACCCATGTCATTCTCATAGATGCCCTCCAGCATAAAGAAGTCCTGTCCGTGGGTAATCACTTGCGAGTCGACGGGATTGCCGGCGCTGCGGCAAAACGAGAGATAATACACAGCATCCAGCAGATTCGTCTTGCCCTCTCCGTTGTGCCCTATGAAGCAATTCATCTTGGGCGACAACTCGAGAGTTGCCGACTGAATGTTCTTATAATTGATAATCGAAATCTTCTTTAATATCATGACAGATGACCGTGTTTCCTTACCTCTTCCAAGGGCCAGAGCCAAGTCCAAAGCGCTTCAGCAAGTCCCCACAAAGGGCTTTGCAAAGCCCGACTTCGCCATTTTCGAACGCAAAGTTAGTGCAAAATAGGCAAAAAAAGAAAAAAGTCGGCAATAAATTTTAGTATGTGAGAGAATTTCTGTAATTTTGTGCCCCAAATGAAACATCAAAATCAACAAAAATAATGGCAAACAAAAATGTAAAGCAGCAGGGTCAGCCCGTTGAAGAGACCCTCAACAAGCATGAAGCCTTCTTCATGAAGTATAGGAAGGCCATCCTTATCGCAGTAGCCGCATTGATCATCCTCTTTGCTGGCTTTAACCTCTACAAGAATTATGTCTCTGGTCCCCGTGAGGCCAAGGCAAGCACCGTACTGGCCAAAGGTCAGGAGTATTTCGATGCTGAGCAGTTTGACAAAGCCCTCAATGGCGACGGTGCCGGTTATCCCGGTTTCGTGAAGGTAGCCAGCGACTACAGCAGCACCGACGCAGGCAATCTGGCCAATCTTTATGCCGGTCTCTGCTATGCCAACCTGGGCAAGTGGGCCGAGGCCGTGAAGTATCTCGAGGGATTCTCCGGCTCTAACGACCAGATGATCAGCCCTGCAGCCCAAGGCGCCCTTGGCAACGCTTATGCTCACACCAACCAGCTCGACAAGGCCGTCAGCGCCCTGAAGAAAGCCGCCGATATGGCCGACTCGAAGTCTTCACTCAAGGCCAACAACAGCCTCTCTCCCACCTTCCTCATTCAGGCAGCAGAGATTCTCGAGAGCCAGAACAAGAAGGCCGAGGCCCTGAAAATCTATCAGGACATCAAGAAGAAGTATGTCAACTCGGCTGTCAGCCAGGAGATTGACAAATACATCGAGCGCGTCAGCGAGTAATTAACCATTATCCATTGTCAATTATCCATTTATTAAACGATGGCTACAGCCCTGCATAATCTGTCAGATTACGAGTTCTCTAAGATTCCCGATGCCAGCAACATGTGCTTCGGTATCGTCGTAGCAGAATGGAACCCCGAGATTACCGGCGCTTTGCTCAATGGTGCCGTCGGCACTTTGGAAAAGCACGGTGCCCTGCCCGAGAACATCCATGTGAAGACCGTTCCTGGCTCATTTGAGCTCATCTACGGAGCCCATCAGATGACCCTCAACGACGGCTACGACGCCATCATCATCCTGGGCAGCGTGATTCGCGGCGAGACTCCCCATTTCGACTACATCTGTCAGGGTGTCACACAGGGCATCGCCCATCTCAACGCCACCAGCGCCATCCCCGTCATCTACGGGCTGCTCACTACCGATGACCTGCAACAGGCCAAGGACCGCAGCGGAGGCCGTCTGGGAAACAAAGGCGACGAGTGCGCCATCGATGCCATCAAAATGGCTAAGTTCTGAAAAGAATCACATACTAATGACATAAGGCAGACCTCCGGGTCTGCCTTATTTGTTGCCCCGTAATCGTGTTTTTCACATCGACACACTAATATTTCTCTTATTTTGTGTTAATTTGAAAATATTTTGCTTAACTTTGCAACATATTAACAGCCCATGAGAGAAGAAAACAAGCTGATAGAACAATTGAATGCAGGGTCGTACGACAGCTTCACGCAGTTGTACGACCAGTGGGTAGCCCGTCTCTATCAGTTTGTCCTCAGAACCGTCAAGTCGGAGTCGGTGGCACAAGAGATTGTACAAGACACCTTCGTCCGCGTATGGGAAAGCCACGCCAGCATCAACCCCGGGAAGTCGTTCAAGTCGTACCTCTTCACCATTGCCTACCACCTCATGGCCGACCACTTCCGGCAGCAGCTGCGCCATCCCCTCTTGCCCGACTACTTTAACTACGCCTCATCCTTCGCCACCCGCAACGAGGCCGAGCAAACACTCAGCCTGGAAGATTTCCTCAAGCACCTGGAAAAGGCCAAGCAAAAGCTCACGCCGCGCCAGCGCATCGTGTTTGAGTTGAGCAAGGAGCAAAACTTCTCGCATGCCGAGATAGAGCAACAAATGGGCATCACCAGCCAGGCCGTGCGCAACCTGCTCTCGGCAGCCATGCAGACCATCCGCCGCGAAATGGAGCCCTACGCTCCCCTGCTGCTCCTATTCCTCGAGCTGTAGCCCAGGCCGCGGAGAAGAGGGAGAAAGAGTGAAAAACAGGACACCACTTATTATTCTAATGTCCACTTTCTATCAACCTGTCTGCTGCCTCAATATCTCTTTTTTGTTCTATAGAGCCTCCATATTAAGGGATGGGGACTCTTATGATTAAAATATGTCGACGGACTCCGGTGACCTACTATTTCAACGGCTTAGCTCTGCAAGGATAGTTTATCTTCTTTAGACTGTTGAGAAGTTCTATAACGCTATTGCATATGCGATTGTCGAACAGTTGGTCTTTATCTTCAATTCCCCTGTATTCGGTTATTCCCTGCTTTACATCTACGATTATCGGATTCTCTTCGCTGAAGCATTTCACTTTGTGTCCGCTCACCAAATAAATTTCCACTGGCGAACCTACTTCTGAAAGGTAAGAAACGATTTCATCCAGTTCTTCGTTTTCTTCTTTAGGAGCAATCACCAGGAAATCCTTGCGCTGGGCCGTGGCAGTGAGTCTGACTTTGCTCTTGGTGTCAATGCCGAATTTCTTCAGGGAAGCCCCGAGTTTGTCCATTGGGCGTGCCATGTTGGGATACGGGAAGTCGAAAACCATCTTCTTGATGCCTCTTTCGTAATCCTTGACAATACTCCAGAACATTTCTTTCCGGTATACCAGTTTAACTTTTATACCGACGCGGTTTTTTTTCAACTGTGCGCCAATATTCTTTTCCAATATGGTGGCTATGGTCTTAGGCTGAAAGGTGTTTTTATTACGCTCAATGAGAATACGCTGCTGTTCAAATCGATTATCTATGATAACAAGGCTCGAGGGTTCCTCTTTCAGGGTGACAATCTTGTAGTTTATTTCGTATTCTTTGAACTTAGACTTCTGCAGCCGCAACATGATGATGCCATCCTTGTTCATCACTATTTTTCCACCATAGTAATTACCCTTATGGAGAAAGAACAGATTGTCTCCTTTTTTAAAATTATTGATATCCTGCGCTGAGAATAGTTCGTCGAAGAGTTCTTGGTGCCTGGCCATTGCCTCGTCGGCCTGCTGATTGTATAGTTTGTCTTGCTCAGGGTCTATACTCGGGTGTTGAGCATCCACCTCAATGTGCATGGGACGACATTGGTAACTATATAAAATAAAGTCTGACATATTGAGTGATTGTTTTTTTTATTTAGTACCAGCAAAACATGTGCCAATGTGCTTGTTTTTCTATGAAAAGAGCTACCTTTGCACTTGAAACTGACATTACTACTATGAACAAAGACCTTTTCGATTTCCAATTACCTGATTTTGAGCGTTACACTTGCGACCAACAGTTCGTTAATGTGGCTGATGCAATCATAAAGTTTGAAACGAAGCAGGGAGGCTTGTGTCCCGAAGAGATATGGAATTATGCCGTCAGACTGCTTGAAAGCCTGAAGCATGTTTCCCGTCCGGAGATAACTGTCAATCGTATGTTCACCCATATCACAAGTCGCTTGAAGGAACAATACCAAGACCGCGATCAGCAGCAAGTTGAACATACTGCCTTTGTTATCTTGTTCTGTGCCAATTATATACTCTGTGCAAACGAGGAAGAGCCCGACCCTAATCAGGAAATCATAGACAACATCTCTAAAATGTTGTCACAGATGCCTGATATCGTTCCGCTTTTTGAATATGTAGAAACGATGGAGGATGAGCAGGAGGCCAAGGGATATTCCGTAGAGCCTCGCAACGTTCTGGCCAAGCCTCATGTCGAGACACAAGCAGAAGCCGCCCAGCGCATCATGGGGCTTCTGAAACAGGACATCATCAGCCCGATTGTCAATGCCGGCTTTGTTCTGCAGCCATACAGGAAAGAGTTCGAGAATATTTGGGAGGACATTTTGGCAGACGACACTTTGCTGGCACTCATGCGAAAGGATGAGTTCGGAAAGAAATACAACCTGAAACTGGTTTTGAACATTCTCGGGGTAATGACTTATAACGGGAGAGTTATTACAGCATCAAATAACAAACTTGACAAAATGTTGTTCCCTAATGGTCCAACACATTACAAGTTTTTCACAACGGAAACAGAGGGGTCTTTCTCTGCTTTCAACTCAGATACAGAACAGTCGTTGGTCAAGTCTATCATCGCAAGGCACAAGAATTGATTGGTAAGATTTCTGATAAGGATTTGTAAACGTTGGTAAAGCCTGAAAGGGTTTTACCAACCTTGCCAATCAGACTCGTATCTCTTTGATTATCAACACATAAACAATAGTAAGAAAATTATTATGGTATAGTTTGGTGGCATTCCCTACTATACCGATATTTGCATTGCAATTCCGAAAATCGGGGTTGTGGTGCTTGAAGTCTGGTGCACTGAAAAGGGCGGATGGCATCGAGGCGCGTCTCATCTTTTTACTAATTTATAAACTTAAAAAAGATGATGACTAACATCTTTCACGTAGTCTCGCAGGGAGATGTGAGCTACGTTGCCTCTCAGAAGGCAGAAGGAGGCCAACTGGCCAAGTGTGTGATCAGACTCAGGGAGTTTGGTGGTTCTAAGTTCGGAAATGAGTACGTTGGTACCATGTTCGGCAATCTCGCTCAGTGCCGGTTCTACGAAGGCGACCTGGTGGCAGCATCGCTGCGATTTCAGGTGCACGAAGTGAACGGAGCTGTGTATCAGGATATTGTTGTTAACGACGTTGTGAAACTGCTTAATCGTTAAGGCTATGGAGAAGACTATTTCAATCTCGGGTATGACCGTGGTAACGGTCGACGAGAACAAGAAGGTGACGCTCATCCAGTTTCTGCCCGACGACGAGATGGCACCTATTATGGAAGTGGGCAGCCACTCCTACGGGGCGCTGCAGCAGATGCGCAACGGGGCTTTCGACTACGTGGCCTGTAAGCCTAGGAGAAGAGCAAACTCTACCCTGCTGCGCAAGGCGGCTCACGGCAGACTCTCGGCCACGAAGGACGGTGCCTACCAGCTGACACTGAAGGTGTTCAAGCGCGAGGGTCTGGACGTAAAGGCCACGCTGAAACGTGAGGCTCTCGACCTGATAGACAACGTGGACTTCTGATATGTGTTTCAGGCGTTTCAGCGTTTCAGGCGTTTCAGGGTATAAAAGAGGGTGTCAGTTTCATTAAATATTCTTATAACTATCTAATTATTAATTAGTTATATAATATAGGAATGGTTATGAAACCCCACATGCACCTCACTGAAACGCTGAAACGGTGAAACGCTAGACCTAAATTGTTTAACATAAATAATTGATTATCAATATGAAATACGAAATAACAAAACCTACTGCACCCGAGATGCCAAAACTTGGCAGTGGATTGGAATGTTTTAAACTGCTGCTTTCGCAGACTAGCCGCGATATGCATGCTCCACTTATGCCTATGCTTTCTCCTTTACTAAGCACAAAAATTTGCCAAGCTGAATTTCAGTATCCTAGCGGGCAATGGTTCGAGATGTGCGGACAGCAGGCTGCTTTGATTGCCCACAGCTCTGGCAACAAGGGCCAATTTGGGTTGCTGGTGGAAGCCTGTAACCGCGACTTCCGTCAAGAGGATGCGGAGGAACTGAGGAAATTCCTTCAGTATCAGAAGACCTACAAGAAGCGTTCGCAATCCAAGGATCGTCCTGAAGAGGTGTTTCCGCTGTTGCGCTTCCTGCCAGCCGACTGTTCGAAACCCGGCTACCTGAAAGCGCAGATGGCTTGCCAGGAGCATGGCGGACTGACCACGTACATCGACCTCAAGGAAATAGAGCAGCTCGACAGCCTTTGCGGCTCTCACAAGCAGGTCACGCAGATACTGCGCCTCATGTGGGACAGAGATGTGTACAACGCATTAAGGGCTACCGTGGACGGTATCACAGGCTCTGCGGTTTTACGAACGAACCTCACCGTGAGCACAACCCCTGTCCGCGCTAGGCAGTTCTTCAAGTTCAACCTTTTCGACGGAACGCTCGGCCGAATGGTATTCTCCTATAAGCCACGCGACAACCGTAGCGGAAAGATTCCTCGCATCGGCAAGTTCAGCGAAGAGTTCTACCAGCAGCTCGATGAGTATTTGGCACGCCTCGACAATTGCAAGGGACGCTATATCATCCGTCCGCTGAACAAGCTCATAGAGCGTTTGGCCGACGACATGGCCGAACTGGGTGACCTCACAGACAATGACGGTCTCTGGGATATGGGTAAGAGAAGCCTGATATCAGCGTGGAAGGCTGGTTGCTGTATGTGGGCACTCAACAACATGGCCTGGACTCGCTCGATGGGCGACATGGTGGAGTGGCTGGTGTGGCACGATATGTGGAGCAAGTACCAAGTGCTGGGCGACATGTTGAAAGATGGCGACACAAGCACGGCTGAAGCCTCAAAGGCCGTACCTGCCAACATGCTTGACGACATCAAGGGCAACACGTTCAGCGAACAGCAGTTGGAGGTACTTCGTGAAACCTATGGCAAATCTAAGGACGGCACCAAGCGACAATTGCGTGTATGGGTGCATCGTGGATTAATAACCTTGAATGAGCAGACCGGGCTCTACACCAAGACAGAGGCTTATCTTAACCGCACGCGATGATGGACAGACTAGATCTTCAGAAGCTCCGCGACCTCCCCATCGAGGGGGTCGCCGAGCGACTCGGAATGAGCGTGGCGCGCCACAAGGCGCTCTGCCCCTTCCACGACGACCACCACGCCTCGCTCTCGTTCTCCGTGCGACGCAACACCTATCGTTGCTTCGCCTGCGGAGCCCACGGAGGCACCATCGATTTGACGATGAAACTGCTCAGCAAAGACTTCCTTGACGCCTGCCGATGGCTGGCAGAGGGAAGCAATGTGGTGAACGTCACACCGCCAATCACTCCCCTCTCCCCTTTCGGGGGAGGTCAGCAGGGGGCTCCGTTCGACGCTACGCGCTATGCCCGCTACTTCGAGCATCCTTGGCTGAACGATGCCGCCCGAAAGTTCCTTTTCGAGGAACGGCGATTAGACGAAAGAGTGGTACGCTGGTGCCGGCTCACGTCATGGAAAGACCGGCAAGGAGTGCCCTGGCTGCAGACACCCTACTACGACCGCGAGTGTCGGCTCGTGGGCATTCAGAACCGCAACCTGGTGCGCGGTGCCCTGCCCCGCTTCCGCTTCCCCAGCGGCTCGGAGTGCGGCATCTACAACCTGCCTGTGCTCAACCGCCTGCGCCCGGGCGACGAGCTGTGGATCACCGAGGGATGCTCCGACTGCTGGGCCATGCTCTCTGCCGGCCACAAGGCCATCGCCATCCCCTCGGCCACCCTGCTCACGGGCGAGGACAAGGAGCAGTTGTCAATTATCAATTGTCAATTATCAATTTCCTTCCACATGTACCCCGACCAGGACGCGCCGGGCGAGCGCCTCTTCATGCAACTGCGGCAGGTGCTGCCCTCGCTCGTTCACCATCAGCTGCCCGCAGGCTGCAAGGACTTCAGCGACTACTTCTTGAAGACCCTACCCAGCCTAAAGACCCTACCCAGCCTCCCCTATGAGGGGAGGGGTGGTTACCTTTGAAGCTGGAGGGCAACTCGGCAGTTACAGAGAGCGTTCCGGCAACTCGGGAGAGGCCGTTAGGTAATGGATAATGGAGCCCCCTCGGGGGAGTTGGTGGGGGCTCTTCCCTCCCCCCTTTGGGGGAGTTGGAGGGGGCTCTTTTTTTCTCTTTTTTTCTTGCACAATTCAAATATTTTTTGTACCTTTGTAACTGAGAACAATTAACTTTATGTAAAACTACTTAAACGAAGGAGGTAAACATGATTTACTACAAACTGTATCAAGACAACCGCCGCAATGCGGCCAATCCCGGCGCCTGGTATGCACGCCCCGCAGCCGGACAGGTGTACGACCTTGAGGACCTGGCCGAGCACATGGCCGCCCACGACACTCCCTTCTCGAAGGGTGTCATCTACGGAGTATTGACCGACATGGTGGAGTGCATCCAGGAGCTCACCCTGCAGGGCGTGTCCGTGAAGATTCCCGACCTGGCCATCTTCTCCGTAGGCTTCAAGTCGACCGGCGCCGAGACCGTGAAGGAGTTCAACGCCGCCGAGAACATCAAGGCCTACAAGCTCCGCGCACGCGCCACTGGCCAGTACAAGCCCCAGCTGCTCAAGCAGAAGGTGAACGTACGCCACTATGGCGAGTACAAGGTCTCGACCGACGAGCCGACTACGGAGCCGAGCGAGCCGTAAGGCCAGTTAACAGTTAACAGTGAAGAGTGAAGAGAGAACCCCCTTGCTCGAAGCTGTTAACTGTTCCCTCTCAAGCTAGAGTGCTCAAGCCGGCAGGCACCCTCCCCCTTCGGGGGAGTTGGAGGGGGCTCTCCCTCCCCCTCGGGGGAGCCGGAGAGGGGTTCTTAACTGTTAACTATTAACTATTAACTTTTCACTATGAATAGAGAAACCTGGAAACTGATTCTTCAAGTCATCGTGAGCGTCATCACCGCCATAGCCACCACACTGGGCGTCAGCTCGTGCATGTAAGAAAGCGAAGCCGCATTTCGAGTGAGATGCGGCTCTTTTTTTTGCCCGAAAAGAAAAAATTTTATCTTTTTTTGAAAAAAATTGGAAAACGATGGTTACAAATCGCGCTCAAATCAGTATTACTATAAAAACAAGAATAATAATGCACACATTGAAGACACTTCTAAGGAAATATATGCAAGGACGACTGAACGGCGAGGAGCTGGATGCTCTGCGCCAGCAAGTCGACACGATGAGCGACCAAGAGCTGCGCAGCCATCTGGGCCAGCTGTGGATGGAAACCAGCGAGACGGCTGCTATCCCCGAGGCGCTGAAACAGCAAATGCTGGACAGCATCAACCAACGCATACAGGCGCAAAGCACCCGTCACAACCCGTCACAACCAGCGAAAGACAACGGGCAAGGCTCTGAGGCCGCGACACAAAAACCAAAGGCCAAAGTGCACCGCATCAAGCGCATGCTGCGCATAGCCGCCGTATTCCTCTGCATTCTTGTGGGCACCGCCATGTGGTTCAACAGCCGCGTGGAGCGGCCCAAGCTCTCCGGCGAGGTAATGGCAGCCATCCAGCGGGCAGAGCAATCGGGCAAGAACCAGGCCGTGGTGACCATCGACGGCCAGCCCGTCAGTGTGAGCAGCGAAGAGGCCATCGCCAAAGCGCAAGCCGTCAATACCCACCACTCAACAACCGCCAGCCAGGAACGCACCGTCACTACCCATCACGACTCAGAGTTCTGGATGACATTAGAAGATGGTACGCGCGTACATCTTAATTATGGCACCCAGCTCACCTACCCCATCCACTTCAGCGGCGACACACGCGAGGTGGAGCTGCAGGGCGAGGCCTACTTCTTCGTGGCTAAAGACAAGAGCCGCCCCTTCATCGTGCATACGCCCAACGGCGACGTGCGCCAGTATGGCACCGAGTTTAACATCAACACGCGCGACGAGATCGGGGCAACCCGCGTCGTGCTCGTCAACGGCAGCATCGGCATCACCCCGCGCGGCGGCACCGAGAGCATGATGCGTCCCAACGACATGGCCATCCTTCAGCCCGGCGAGCCAGAACCTGTCATCAGTCAGGTAGACATCATGCCCTACATCGCCTGGAACACGGGCACCTTCATGTTCGACGACTGTACGCTCGAGCAGCTGATGCGCGTGCTGGGCCACTGGTACAACAAGCGCGTAGAGTTCAACGACGACGCTATCCGCGAGATGCGCTTCACGGGCGAGATAGATAAATACGAGTCGATTCTCCCCACGATGAAGGCCATCCACAAGGTGACGGGCCTGCGCATCGAGGTACGCGGCAAGGAGATTATCATCAGCGAGTAAACCCCTTGCTGGATTTCTAATCCAGCCATAGAGATTATATGGATTTGTAATCCGTAAAAATAAATTACTTCCAAATAAAGTCATAGAATATGAAGATAACCATTATTAAATACACGACATTAGCCATCCTCCTACTCATGACTATGGGATTAGCGAGGTGTAGTGACAAGGAAGATAATATAGGAGGTACTTTTGACGTAACCCTTTATGGGAAGACTGTTCCTGTAGAATTGATACCTCTTGCAAAAATACCATTGTTCGTGTTTGAGAAGGTCGATGATTTTAGTATGGTACAGATTTTTCAAGGCGAGTGGAACAACAGTACGGTTTATATTACTTACCCCGTTCCACTATCCTCCATAAGCAGTGATCAACAATATGGGGTCATCCATGATATAAAAGGTAATATTATCAGTATTGAGCAGTTTGGTCAATTTGACAAATACCCACCTATCAATAACATTAAATGTATCTACATCAGAAACGGTAATTAATATATAATATGAGCATGAAAAGAATCAGAACAACTAGACGAATGGTCGTCCTTCTGCTCATGACGCTGCTGATGACTGCGGCAATGGTCGTCCAAGGGTGTAAAGAGGACGACAACCTGCCAATTGACGAGAGCATACCTACCTATATACTTGGCGAGTGGGAGTTGACAACGGTTAGCAAGGGTTTCCATGGAAAAACGTTTGAGTCTGGTAAAGACACATATACATTCAGCAATACAGGAGTTGTTATTGTCAAAAGGAATAATAATGAAAAAAACTTGTACTTTCTTGATAATGGGAAATACAGATTTTTGTTGAATGAGGAGAAACAAGAGCTAACCATAGCCGACATCTCTATCGGATATTGGATGAACGGTAATGTCATGACTCTGGATGGTGGTTCTGACCACGATGGTCCAGTATATGTGCTAACAAAGAAACTGTAATCATATGAAAAGTGAAAAATCATTGAGTACATTTTTGATTTTTCTCCGTATAACTAGAAAAGTGACAACAAATACACCTTAATATTAACTTAAAAAAAGAGAGCATGAAAAGAATCAAAGCAACTAGACGAATGGTCGTCCTTCTGCTCATGACGCTGCTGACACTCTCAGTGTCGGCACAGTCGGTAAAGGACAAGACCGTGACGCTCGACATGACGCAAGTGACTGTGAAGCAATTCTTTGCAGAAGTGAAGAAACAAACAGGCCTGAACTTCATCTACAGCGCCGAGCTGGCCAAAACCTTCCCCAGGGTGACAGTGAAGGCACAGAACAAGCCCGTGCGCCAGGTACTCAACGATGTGATGAACCGCATCAACTGCACCTACGACCTGGAGGGAAGCATCGTCACCGTGACACGCAAACTCTCGGGAGCCCGCACCCGCACCGTGACGGGAGTGGTGAGAGACGACATGGGTGAGACGCTGCCCGGCGTGAGCATCTGCATCGACGACTCGAAGGTATGCACCATTACCGACGGCAACGGCTTCTACACCCTGAAGGTGCCCGCCAACGCCTGCGACCTGAAGTTCACCTTCGTAGGTATGGAAAACGCTATTGTTCACCTGAAGGCAGGCAACAGCCACGCCACCCAGGATGTGACGATGACCAGCAGCGCCTCGTTGGACGAGGTTGTCGTGACGGGTTATCAGACCATCTCGAAGAAAAACATGACGGGTGCCACGGCCACCATCACAGCCGAGACGCTGCAAGACCGTTATACCAGCAACATCGTCAGCAACCTGGAAGGCCGTATCGCCGGTCTGTCAACCTATGGAGGTGAGTTGAAAATCCGTGGTACCAGCTCGCTCTACGCAGAGACCTCTCCGCTGCTCGTTGTCGATGGTCTGCCCATGGAAGGTAAGCTGACCGACCTGAATATCTACGACATCGAGACCATCAACGTGCTGAAGGATGCTGCCGCCACCGCCATCTATGGTGCGCGCGCCGCCAATGGCGTAATTGTTGTGACTACAAAAAACGCCCGCAAGAAGGGAAAGGTAGAAATCGACTTCTCTGCCAACCTCACCCTGACAGAGAACAGAAATCTGGACTATCACGACAACTTCTACGTGAATGCCGCCGAGCAGGTGAAAATGGAGTCTGACTATTATGACTACTTCTGGAGCCTTCCTGAGAACACAGCTGAATCATATCTGACGAACATCACACAGGGTGCACACCCCACCTCTGCTCTTGCCTACGCATACTATCGCCGCGCAGCCGGTGAGATTTCCGATGCAGAACTACAGAACATCAAAAACCGACTGAGCCAGAACAACTTCGCCAAGGATTTTGGCGATGCTGTCTACCGCCAGCAGGTATTGCAGGAGTACAACCTCGCCCTGCGCTCTCGCACCGATAAGATGCAGAACAACCTGACGCTGAACTTCAAGCACGACAACAGCGGCATCATCAACCACATGAACCGCCAGATGAGCCTGAACTACAAAGGTAGCTTCGACCTGGCCAAATGGCTCACGGCCAATGTGAGCGTGAACGCACTCTACAACAAGACGCAGTATCAGGGAGACGACTATAACAGCTATGCCACTTTGGGCGGACGCTCTGGCGGAGAGAACATCTGGGCGCATCCCGCTTACGAGCCTTTCTATAATGAAGATGGCTCACGCCGCAAGCTCTACGGCTGGTTCGACGGTAACTTCTACGCAAATCTATGGGACAAAGAGGGACTGGTGGACACCGGAACCGACCCTGTGGACGAGTTGTACAATAACGTGATTACCACCAACCGCCAGCACATGCGCTATCACGGCGAGCTGCTCTTCAAGATTATCGACGGTCTGACCGCCAGCGCCCAGTACGTCTACGAGACCGACAACGTCAATTCTGAGTGGTATGCCAACGAGAGCAGCCACGTGGCCCGCGTCCTGCGTAATGCCTACACCATGCAGAATAGCGATGGTAGCATCACTCATATGACTCCCGAGACAGGAGGACTGAAACGCTTCTCAAATACCCAGGGACGCTACTGGACTGCCCGTGGTCAGCTGAACTACATGAAGACTTTCGGCAAACACGCCATCAACGCATTGGCCGGTGTGGAGTTCCGTGAGACCAAGACTTGGGGAAACAACTCCATCCTGCTTGGCTACGACGACCAGTTGCAGACCAGTCTGACCGATAACATCGAGTTCGGCACGCTGAAGAATATTCACGACAACGCATATGGCTACCCTGGTCAGAGAGGTTTCCCAAGCCAACAGTTCGCATTTGAGCCCTATATCGAAAACTCGATGGCACTTATTACCGAAATCAAACACCGCTATGGTTCGGGCTATGCCAACTTCACATATACCTACGATGAGAAATACAATGTATTTGCTTCCTGGCGTAAAGACTATGCCGATGTTTACGGTCTGAACGTTGAGTTGCGCGGAAAACCGCTATGGTCGGTCGGAGGTGCCTGGAATATCGACAACGAGTCGTTCATGAAGGATGTGGATTGGGTGAACTACCTGAAACTGCGCTTCAGCTACGGAGGAACGGGTAACATCTACCAGGGTGCCACTTCTTACATGACAGCCTCTACTGGCGAGAACAACTATTACACCAACCTCCCCTTTGCCAATATCACCAGTCCGGGCAACCCCGACCTGAAGTGGGAGAAGAGCAACATCACCAACATCGGTATCGACTACTCGCTGTTCGACAACCGCCTGCGTGGTGCCCTCGACTACTATTACAAGAAGTCGAAGGACGTGTTCTCCAACAAGCCGCTTGACCCGACAACCGGTTTCACCAGTCTCGTGGTCAACGCCGCCGAGATGCGCAACCACGGTATTGAACTGCTGCTCACCGCTGAGTGGTTCCGCGCCCGCACGGAGAAAGACTTCGGATGGAGCACCACCTTCACCCTTGCCCACAACGACAATAAGGTGACCAAGGTGCAGAATCCTTCGGTCAATGCTTACCAGATGATCTCCAACCCCTTCAAGGAGGGCTATCCCGCCAGCGCCGTATGGAGTTACCGCTTTGCTGGTATCTCCGACGGTACCGAGGAGAACGGTCATGGTGCGGGTGCCGGTATGATACTTTGGTATGGTGCCAACGACGTGATTTCCCCCGCTCCTGCCGGTGGTCCCGAGATTATGGAGTACAGCGGTCAGGCTGAGCCAAAGATTATCATGGGTATGGGCAACGAGCTGCAATGGCAGAACTTCACCTTGGGCATTCAGATGGCCTACTACGGCGGTCATGTAATGCGCGCCCTTGCTGAGACGGAAGGATTTGCACCATCATACAGTACGGTTGCCAGCTACTTCCTGAATGCCTGGACACCCGAGAACCACACCAACACGCCGGGATGGGGACGCTATGCATCATCAGCCGTCGGCAGTGAGCCTCTTTACAGCAACAGGGCTGTCCACGATGCCTCGTTCCTGAAGATTCGTAACATTGTCTTTGGCTACAACTTGCCCCACACCTGGCTGAACTCACTCGGCATCCACCGCATGAGACTGCAGTTCCAGATTGACAATCCTAAAGCCATCTGGACAGCTAACGACATTGGCGTAGATCCTGAGACACTCGGTGTTCGCTCTCGCTCGAACTATATCTTCAGTCTGAACGTGAACCTCTAATGTGATAAGTAATTGATAATTCATCATTCATAAATGAAGACAGATATGAAAACCAAGATAAAGAACATCAGGAACCTCGCAATTGCCGGTATCATGGGTTGTGCCTTAGCAGCAACAACCACCTCGTGCGATGATTTTACTGACATCCAGCCCAAAGGTGAGAATCTGCTCGCCTCTACTAACGACTTGGAGCTGCTGCTCAATACCGATTCATATGACGGAATTATGAGCAACGACTTCCTCATCATCGGCAGTAATATTATTTACAACTACCAAAACGTGCCATCGTTGCTGGCTGTCGACAATAAAGGCAGACAAGCCCTGCTCTATGGCTATTTTGACGACGAGGTAAGTCTGAACACGATTGCCGCCTTGACAAACAGCGACGCCACGTACACCTATTGCTACAATATCATCGGCCGCGTGAGCAATCCCATCCTGAAGCAATTGCCTATGGCCAAAGGCGATGAGGCGAAAAAGAATGCGCTGAAAGCTGAGGCTCTTGTGGCCCGTGCCTTCTGCCATTATGTGGCGCTCCAGAAATTCGCACCAGCCTATAACGGAAGTAATGGCGATCAGGCCGGTATCATCTATATGACGGAGGACAAGGATATCTTGCAGCAACACGAGAAAAACACCATTCAGGAGTGCTTAGACCAGATGCTGGCAGATGTCAACGACGCTCTAGCCCTGAACAGTTTGCCCACCAAATCCATCAACTATATGCGTTGGGGAAAGGCTGCTGCACTCACCCTGAAGGCACACATCCTGATGGCGATGCGCAACTATCCGGAGGCAGAGGCCGCAGCGAAGGAAGCTCTCTCCATCAACAACAACCTGTACGACTATTGGGCCAATGCAGTGGAGACAACCAGCATGTACAATCCCACTGCTCCACCATATATGAAAGAGGCCCATGATGATCGAAACATTGATGAGTCACTCTTTATCATTCCCAATATGAACTTCCTGTTATGGACCTCCCCCAACGAGTGGGATGCTATGGAGACAAATTATGGTAGACGCGGATTGAACGAGACTATGAAAAAGATACTGGGCATGGACTATGGTATGGTTTCTGTGGGACTGCCCGGTTGGGACTCTCCTTACGATGTGATGGATCAGTTATACACTAACGTCATGGGACTCTCAATTCCACAATCATACCTGATTATTGCAGAATGTGAGTTGCGTGCAGGCAATATCAATGCAGCCATGAACTGGCTCGACCAGCTGCGCGCCAAGCGTCTGCCCAGCGACTTTGAGAAACTGGAGGGAACAGTCACAGCCAAGGCTGATGCCATCAAGTGGATGCAGAAAATCGTTGCCAGTGAGTTTGTCTGGCAGGGATGGACGTTCGTATGGCGCAAGCGCTGGAACACAGAGGCAGAGTGGCAGACCACACAGACTCGTACTCTCGGCGGCAAGACCTACACGCTACGTCCCGACTCGAAGCTGTGGATATTCCCGTTCCCAGTCAACGCTACGGAGAAGAACTCCAATCTCACCAACAACTGGTAGGATTGTTGTGACCATGATACCAAGGCCAGCCTCTCTTCATAGAAGTTGGTCTTGGCTTTTCATCTTTTCAAAAAAACACTAAGACAACATGAAAAAAATCTTTCTGCTCAGCACTCTGCTGCTGGCGATGAGCATCACCATGATGGGTGCCGTCAAGAAAACGAAACTACGCGTGCTCTACGTGGGCGGACACTCCAACCTGGAGACGTTTGCCACCGACTACGACAAGGCCGAGAACGAGCGCAGCGTGAAGGAGCGCACCGCCTCGTTCGAGCAGTTCCTGGGCGAGTATTTCACCACCGTGAAGGTGGTGATGGCCGACGACTACAACTACAAGATGTCGTACGACTACGACGTGACCGTGCTGGACGGAGAGCCGAAGCCTCTTGAGAAGCAACAGACCGTGATGGACGGACAGCGCTTCGTGAAGCGCATCGAGGCCAAGTATTTCCCCGACGACTTCGACCGCCCCGTTATCACCATGGCCGAACTGGGCGAGCGTGTAGGCCGCCACATGGGACTGAAGACCGACTGGTATTGCAAGTGCCTCGACCAATGGGCTCTGGGCATGCGCACCAGCCACCCCATCTTCAAAGGTCCTTACCGCGTGAAGATGACGCTCGTTGACCGTCCCACGCCCGAGGGAGCCAAGGAGTTTGCGCCCCTGGTGGGCGAGACGCTGCCCGAAACCACCAAGATGTGGCGCGTGAACAGCAAGGGTTATGAGACCGACAAGGGTTTCCTGATCGGTATGGTGAGCCGTCCTTGGGGCTTTGAGGACTCGCCCGAGGCCGAATGGATCAGCAGCGGCAACTGTGCCAAGTCTATCGACGCAATGGCCCTGGGCCGCCACGGCTCGTTCTTCCACTGGGGATTTGCCGCCGCACCCATGGACATGACCGACGAGGCCAAGCCCCTGTTGGCCAACGCCATTGTCTATATCTCGAAGTTTGCCGGACAGCACGTCATCGCCCGCAAGCTCTCTGAAAGTATTGCCACCCGCATCGAGGCCAAAGAGAGCGCCTATAGAGTGACTCGCAAGTGCTGGGAAGATTATAAGAAAAGCATTGAAGCGTTCAACGCCTCTACCAAACACCTCGCCGACTCGCTCAAGGCCGCCAAAGCCGCAGGTAAAGAGGTGAAGGGACAGATGGCTATGTATCTGCAATGGAAGCCGCAGCCCATCCCTACTGCCGAACAGTGGCTCCGCCAGCAGGCAGGTCCCCTCTACGAGCAGTTTGGTGACAATGAGGCAGCCTATGCCAAGTATTACGAGGAGAACACACCTTATTTTTATGGTTCGTTCAACAGCTACGGCCTGCAGCTCGACGAGGATGCCAAGAGCCTGGGCATTCCCAACAACGACAAGCGCCTGCTCGACAAGGCCATCTCGCTCTGGGAGAGCGGACAGGACGCCGAGAAGGGCCGCCGCCTGCTGGAGCGTTACACCCTGTTGCGCTACGAGACAGCCAAGCAATATCGCGACTGGTATCAGAAGTATCAGAACAAGCTGTTCTTCACCGAGAGCGGCGGATGGGTATGGCTGGTGAACTCGCAGGACAAAAACGTGCCGGGCAACGACTACTCGGTATTGAAATACAACGAGGTGCCCGAGCAGAAGACGCCCGAAATCAGCGGTGAGACCAACCGCGACAATCCCGTGCTCATCTCCGGTGTGGTGAACAACCTCGTCGACGGTGACAAAGAGCTGGTCATCCGCGTGAAGATGCACAACGGTTTCCACATCTACGGCTTTGTCAGCGACCAGGATCCCTACATTGCCACCACCTTCGACATTCAGACCGAGGGCAACTACCAGAAGGTGGGCGACCTGCAGATTCCGTCGTTTAAGAACCTGGGCAGCACCGGCACCACCATCTACGAGGGCGACGTGATGTTCCGCCAGCGCATCAAGGGCAGCGGACGCGGCAAGGTGACCTGCACCGTGAACTATCAGACGTGCGACGAGCATGCCTGTCTGCCGCCACGCGACGTGGAGCTGAGCTTCGACCTGAAGTAAGCGAATGACAGACAAGAAGATAGGGAGTTAAGGGAAAGAGTTCCATTAGCTCCTTATTTTTTTACATCTATGCGCCACATGTTAACTGCCTTAAATTTATGATAACTTTCTTGAAATTCATGATACAAAAGTTGTCATCTCTTGTATAATAAATAGTGAATACAAATATAATGACAAAAAAAGCAACTATGAAGACCAGAACTCTCATGCTAGTCGCCTTGCTAAGTTTGGCGACAGCAACATTTGCACAAGGAGGCAAATACTCCCTGAAAGGTAAAATCACCCATGCCGACGGCGAGACCATCTACCTGATGAATGGCGACAAGACCGACAGCACCATCGTGAAGAAAGGCAAGTTTGCCTTCAAGGGCGAAACCGCCAAGCCCTATCAGAGTGGTCTGCTCTATATGGGCAGTCTGCAACAGACATCCCCGACACAAAGACCCAAATACATCCAGATAGCCATCGAGCCTGGCAAGATGGCTGCCGATATTGATGCCGACAACTTCATGCAGGGCGTCATCACCGGCGGTAAGACACAGAGCGAGATGAACGAGTTGAATGCGGCCCTGAAAGCTGCCGACCGGAGCGAGGTGGAGAAGGTGATGCTCGACTACATCGGCTCTCACCCCGACTCGTATGTCGCCCTCGACCAGCTGCGCTATGTCATGGGCCGCATGAGCTACGAGGAGCTGAAAGAGACCTACAGCCGCTTGACCGACAACGTAAAGAAGAACGGCAGTCAGGAGGTGGTGAAGAGCGTTGAGGAAGAGTTGGCAGCCCTGGCAAATGTGCAGCCTGGCATGCCTGCTCCCGACTTTACGGCCAACGACATCAACGGCAAGCCGTTCACCCTGTCGAGCCTGAAGGGACATGTAGTGATTATCGACTTCTGGGCCTCGTGGTGCGTGCCCTGTCGCAAAAGCAACCCTCACATGCTGGAACTCTACAAGAAATATCGTGCCAAGGGCCTGGAGATGGTCTACGTAAGCGACGACGACAACAATCCGAATGCCTGGCGTAAGGCCGTTGAGCAGGACCAACTGAAAGGCGACGGCTTCCACCACGTGCTGCGTGGCTTGAAGCTCATCGACCGCAAGACCCGCCAATATGACAAGACCAACGAGATCAGCGGCAAGTATGCCATTCACTATCTGCCCACGAAATATCTCATCGACCAGCAGGGCCGCATCGTGTGCAAGATTGAGAGCGACGAGCAGCTCTCCAGCGAGCTGGAGAGGCTCTTGGGAAAGCCAGAGTACCCCTTTACCATCACCGGAACGGTGGCCAACGCCGAGGGCAAGCAGGTGACGCTGAGCTATGGCCCGCGCGACAAGATGAAGCGAGAGACCACCACCGTCAAGGACGGGCGCTTCCAGCTGAAGGGCGTCATGGACAAACCCTATAGCAGCGGCCAACTGCTGCTGGGCGACTGGGACCCCTATAAAGGGGGCGACTATGCCAGCCTGGCTCTTGAGGAGGGTACATTCACCGTCGACGCTCCCAGCGGCAAGCTGGCCGAGGCTACCGTCAAGGGAGGCAAGGCACAGGACGACCAGAACGAATACGAGGCTATGGTGAAGCCCTACACAGAGCCCCTCGCCAAGCTGAACGAGCAATACTACGCAGCCAAGACTGACAAGCAGCGCAACGCCATTCGCAAGAAGATGGAACCGCTGGGGCAGAAATACGGCGAGCTGATGAAAAACTACTATCAGACCCATCCCGACTCTTACCTCTCGCCTGCCCTCTTCATGCCCGAGATGGGAGAGATGAGCTACGAGGACATCAAGAAGGTGTACTACGGATTCAGCGAGCGCGTGCGCCTCTATGGCGACACCGAGGATATTGAGAAAGAAATCGATGCCCTCGCCAAGACACAGCCCGGCGCCACCGCTCCCGACTTTACGGCCAACGACATCAACGGCAAGCCGTTCACCCTGTCGAGTCTGAAAGGCAAAGTGGTGATTCTCGATTTCTGGGCCTCGTGGTGCGTACCCTGCCGCAAGAGCAACCCGCACATGAAGGCACTCTACGAGAAGTATCACGACAAGGGACTGGATATGGTCTACGTCAGCGACGACGACGGCAATCCCGAGGCATGGAAGAAGGCTGTCGAGAAAGACGGACTCACGGGCAACGGTTTCCACCACGTGCTGCGCGGCTTCAAGATGAACCGTGAGACTGGAGAGCGCGACACCACGAACGACATTAGCGAGAAATACGCCATCCACTTCCTGCCCACCAAATATCTCATCGACCGAGAGGGCCGAATCGTCTGCAAAATCAACGAGGGCGAGGACGAGAAGCTCGACCAGCAACTGGCAGAGTTGCTCAAGTAAGAATCCATCCTTTACGTATAAAGCTTTCTTCACCTGAATAAGTATCCTTTTCAGTATAAGTAACAGCGGGCTCAGCTTCCTATCTCAAACGGGTAGCTGGGCCCCTTTTTTGTGTGATTAAGACGAAACGGCCCGTCTCATAGCCGAAAGTGAGGCGTAAGATGAGACGAATGTGGGAGATAACAAGTGCCGTTCTAACAGATATCTGACACCGTCAGCCGCCATCAGTTGACGAGAAATGACTGTTAAAAACAGTAAAAGAATTAAAACTTGTCTGAACAAACGATGACAAAACGTCTCTTTCGCAGTATTATCATTAGTAAAAAAGAAAAAAGTATATGAAAAACTGAAGCATATGAAAAAAGCAATTGTATTGGTGTGTGCCATGTTGCTTGCAGTAACTGGCATCACGGCTAAAAACTACAAAATCACAGGTCGGCTAAAAGGCGACGTAGAAGGTAAAACCATCTATTTGTGCAAGAGTGGAACCGACGAACAGTTGAAGTACCGCCCGGTGGTGCTCGACTCTACCGTTATCCGCAACGGACAGTTTGCGTTTAAGGGCAAGCTCGCCGAGCCCAGTTTGCTGCTGCTGAAGTATTTCCCCAACGACAACCGGGGTGACCAGGAGAACGGACGCATCGCCATGCGCCCGGTGCTGCCGCTGCTGATGGGCAACGAGAAAGTGAACATCGAGGCCAATGTGGACGACTGGCAGGAGGACTTCATGGTGGCCATCTACGACATCTACGACTATAAGGGAACGAAGATTAGCGGCTCGCCCCTGAACGACCTGTACCGCGAGTACAAGCAGGGACGCACCGACTATACCAAGCGCAGAAGCCGTCTGAGCGAGGCTTTCAGCAAGCAATACTACGACAAGAACAGCGTGACGCCGATGGACTACGTGGTGAAAGAGCTGGCCCGCCAGGACTCTGCCAAGGCTGCCACCTGCGCGTTCCTGAAAGACTTCATCACGCGCAACAGCGACAACCTGGCTGGTGTGGTGGCACTCGACGAGTCGCTCAGCCAGTTTGACAACCCCACTATCGAGGGCCTTGTGGCCTCCATCAGCGACAAGATGAAGGCCACCACTCAGGGACAAACCATGCTGGAGCATGCCAACGTGATTAAGCGTACCGCCCAGGGAGCCCCGTTTGCCGACGTGACGCTGATGGACGCCGACGGACGCGACCACCAGTTGTCGGAGTATCTGGGCAAGGGCAACTACACGTTGCTGGAGTTCTGGGCCTCTTGGTGCGGTCCCTGTCGAGGCAGTATTCCCCACCTGAAGCAGCTCTACGGCCTGTATCATCCACAGGGATTCGACATTGTGAGCGTATCGATGGACACCGACAACAAAGCCTGGCACAAGGCTCTGGGCGAGGAGCAGATGAAGTGGACACAGCTGATTTGCAAAGACGGTTTCGGTGAGGTAGCCAAGACCTATAACTTCAACGGCATCCCCTACTGCGTGCTCATCGGACCGAAAGGAGAGATTGTGGAGACCAACTGCCGCGATGCCCGTCTGGACCGCCAACTGGTGAATCTCTACGGAAACAAGCTGGAAACATTTCACCTGACAGGCAAGCTCGCCGAACTGACCGATAGTGTGGTCATCATGCCGATGTATTTTGGTGACTGGCAGCGCAACGATTTAAAAAAATATGCGCTGAAAGACGGCAAACTGGACATCACCCTGCCACTTGACAAGCCGCAAAATCTGGTGCTGATGCGCCCGGGCGACCACTACCACTCGGTGAGCATTCCTGCTATGGCAGGCGAGTTTGCCAACCTGACCGGCAGCTTTGCCGACATGAAGATCAGCGGCTCGAACTTCTACGAGCAGTATGCCCCCATCGGCGAGAAACTGAACATGTATCAAGCCAAAATGTCGGACGACCGAGATGCCTACGAAAAAGAATATGAGAAACTGGCAAAGAACGAGAAGAAAAACCGCAAACAGATGGATGCCAACAAAGCCGCTTACATTGAATCGCAGGAGAAGTTGTATGCAGAGATGAAGAAAGAGATGGCCGAATACATCAAGAGCCATCCGCGCGATGAGGTGAGTGCCCCCCTGTTGCAGGTTGTTGAAACAGACAGCCTGGAGTCGGTAGTCAAAAACTTAAACTACTACGTTAAAAATGGCCGCATGAAACCGGTAATTGATGCCATGCTGAAAAACGCCGAGAACGAACGCCTGGCCAAGGAAGCCAAAGAGGCCATCAAACCTGGTGTGTTGGCTCCCGACTTTACGCTCGACGACATTAACGGCAAGCCCTTCACCCTGTCGTCGCTGCGGGGCAAGTATGTGGTGCTCGACTTCTGGGGCTCATGGTGCGGCTGGTGCATCAAGGGCATGCCCGACATGAAGAAGTACTACGAGAAATACCGTGGCAAGTTTGAGATTGTGGGTGTTGACTGCAGCGACACCGTGGAGAAATGGAAGAAGGCCGTAGCAGACAATCAGCTGCCCTGGCTGCACGTCTACAACAAGGCTGCCGACGGTACTCCCGAGAAATATGCCGTAGAGGGCTATCCCACCAAGATCATCATCAATCCCGACGGCACCATCAACAAGATTATTGTGGGCGAGAGTCAGGATTTCTACAATTATATGGATGAATTGATGAAGTAAACCGCATCAGGGGGGAAATGGCAATAACGGCTGTTTCCCCTTTTGTTTTTTCTGTAGCCTTCTGCCCTACTCCAATTCAATCTTCTCATGAATGAGACACCCTTTGGCGGTGACAATCAGAATGCAAGAGGAATAATGCGACACACCTAGAAAAAAACTAAAAAGAAACGTTGATTTTTATGAGAAACATGCGGTCTTCACTTGAATTTTATTATCTTTGAGGACGCAAACCAAAACATATGCCTGTAGAATTATAAACATTTATCACTTTAACGTCAAATGAAAATCAGCATCTTCACCACACTTCTCGCCTTACTGACCCTATCGGCTCTGGGCGCTGACCAATGGAAACTGAGTGTCTCGGGCAACCAGCGTTATCTGCAACATGACGATGGCAGGCCGTTCTTCTGGCTGGGCGACACGGGTTGGCTGCTCGCCCATAAGCTCAACCGCCGTGAGATTTGTCTCTATCTGGACGACTGCCAGCGGAATGAGATGAATGTGGTGCAGGTGCAGGTCATCACGGGCGACGGGAAAGAGCCCAACTGGCGCAAGATGGACTTCATCGTGCGCGAAGCTGAGCAAAGGGGCATCTATATAGCGATGGTGGCTGTATGGGGCTCACAAGTGAAAAGCGGGAACATGACGGCTGAGCGGGCTGCCGAGTACGGTCGTTTCCTGGCTCGCCGCTACGCTCATCATCCAAATATCATTTGGCTGATGGGAGGCGACATCCAGGGCGACATTCATCCCGAGGTGTGGGATTCGCTGGCCTTGAATATCAAGCGCATCGACCAGCAACACCTGATGACTTTTCATCCCCGCGGAAGAACGTTCTCGGCAAAATGGTTCAACAACAGGGAGTGGATGGATTTCAACATGTTTCAGAGCGGCCACCGCCGATATAACCAGCGTGGCAACGACAAGGCCTACCCTATCCCCGAAGGTACCGAGGAAGACAACTACCAATATGTGGACTCGTGCTTAAGATACCGCCCCCTGCGCCCCGTACTGGACGGCGAGCCTTCGTATGAAAATATTCCGCAAGGATTGCACGACACAAAAGAGCCCAAATGGCAGGCGGCTGACGTCAGGCGCTATGCCTACTGGTCAGTATTTGCCGGCTCGTGCGGCCATACTTACGGCAATAATGAGATCATGCAGTTTGTGGGCGAAACCGAGACAGAGGGCGCCTACGGAGCTGACGGCACACAAAAGTCCTGGCGGCAGGCCTTGCAAGACCCGGGGCGGCGGCAGATGAAACATCTCAAACACCTCATGGAGCTATTCCCCATAGACGAGATACGGCCTGCCCAACAACTCATTATGAACAACGGAAAGGGGCATGAGCGGGTGGCCGCCTGCCGTGGAAACCGCTTCGCACTCATCTACAACTATTGCAACCTGGACTATATGGTGGACTTTAGCCTGTTCGACTGTCCGCAATTGAGCATTTACACCATGAACCCGGTCACGGGTGTTTTCAACTATTTCGGCAATGTGAGCAACATCCCCATGAGCATGCTGAGCGAGGTAGAGAACGGAAAAACAGACGATGAGGTCATCATCGTGATTGATGCCAGCGCAAAAGAGATGCGCGAGAGACTTCCGATTGCAAAATAACGCTAAAAACACAGCAGCTTATTTGGTGATTACATGAAAAATGTATAAATTTGCAACGTACAAAACACCAACCATTTACCTTATCTATGTTAAACACCAAAGCAATGATTTCACACAAGTTCATCAATATCAAGGAACTTGATCATTTTACACGCTAAGCTTCTGATGCACAGGTGAGAATCTGTGTTTTCGTCAACGTATTGAGCAAGAGCAGAATGTGTCTTCTTCGCTTCAATACTTCATCAACCGTCAACTATTATTTTACAACAAACAAACAAAAAGAAATAGAATTATTATGGAAATACCATTTGCAGAAGCTTGGAAAATTAAGATGATAGAACCGCTCCGCAAGAGCACTCGTGAGGAAAGAGAGCAGTGGCTGAAAGAGGCTCACTACAACGTGTTTATGCTGAAGGCAGAACAAGTGTATATCGATTGCCTGACCGACTCAGGAACCGGCGCCATGAGCGACCGCCAATGGTCGGAGATGATGCTCGGCGACGAGAGTTATGCCGGTGCCACTTCGTTCTACAAATTCCAGTCGGTGGTGCAGCGCATCTTCGGCTTTAAGTACGTCATTCCCACACACCAGGGCCGTGCCGCCGAGAACGTGCTGTTCTCTTATCTGGTGAAGGAAGGCAACGTTGTTCCCGGAAACGCCCACTTCGACACCACAAAGGGCCACATTGAGTTCCGCAAGGCGAAAGCTATCGATGTCACCATCGACGAGGCTAAGGACACCCAGTTGGAGATTCCCTTCAAGGGTAACGTCTCGCTGGAGAAGCTTGAGAAGGTGCTGAAAGAGAATCCAGGTAATGTGCCCTTCATGGTACTGACCGTCACCAACAACACCGTAGGCGGACAGCCCGTCTCAATGAAGAACATCCGCGAGACCTGCGAGCTCTGCCACAAATACGGTGTGCCCGTCGTGATGGACTCTGCCCGCTTTGCCGAGAACAGCTATTTCATCAAGAAGCGCGAGGAAGGTTATGCCGACAAGACCATCAAGGAGATTGCACGCGAGATGTACAGCTACGTTGACGCTATGACCATGTCGGCCAAGAAAGACGGACTGGTGAACATGGGTGGCTTCATCGCCACCAACCGCGAGGAGTGGTACGAAGGTGCTAAGCAGTTCTGCATTCCGTTCGAGGGATTCCTGACATACGGTGGACTGAACGGCCGCGACCTGAATGCCCTGGCCGTTGGACTCGATGAGAATACTGAGTTCGACATGCTGGAGACCCGCATCCATCAGGTAGAGTATCTGGCCAAGAAGCTCGACGAATATGGCATTCCCTACCAGCGCCCCGTTGGTGGTCACGCTCTCTTCATCGATGCCGACAAAGTGCTCTGCAATGTTCCCAAGGAGGAGTTCCCCGCTCAGACTCTCACCTGCGAGCTCTACCTCGAGGCCGGTATCCGTGGCTGTGAAATCGGTTACATCCTGGCCGACCGCGATCCCGTGACACGTGAGAACCGCTTTGGCGGACTCGACCTGCTGCGCCTGTGCATCGCCCGTCGTGTGTATACCGACAACCACATGAATGTCATTGCCGCCGCTTTGAAGAATGTTTACGACCGCCGCAACGAGATTACCCGTGGTGTTGCCATCGAATGGGAAGCCCCGCTCATGCGCCACTTTACCGTCCAGCTGAAGCGTCTGGGATAAGACCTGAACAAACAGAGATAAAGAAAGAACGCGTCTGGACATGATATCAGATGCGTTCTTTTATTTTCGGCTCAGTCAGAAAAAAACTTGTTACGCGTGGATTTATTCTTCCTTCAGCACCAGTTCCACCGGACAATGGTCGGAACCATAAATCTCGGTATGAATAATGGCATCGTCGATCCGTGGCTTCAGCCGCTCACTCGTGACGAAATAATCAATACGCCACCCGGCATTCTTCTGACGTGCCTGAAAGCGATACGACCACCACGAATATGTGACCTGCTCAGGGTACTTCCATCGGAACGTATCGACAAAGCCCTTGCCCAACAACTGAGTAAACTTCTCGCGCTCCTCATCAGTAAAGCCGGCATTGCGGCGATTAGTTTTCGGATTCTTCAAATCCATCTCCTGATGCGCCACATTCATGTCGCCACACACGATGACAGGTTTCTTCTGGTCAAGCTGTTGCAGGTAAGCCTGAAAGTCATCTTCCCAACGCATGCGGTAGTCAAGCCGACGAAGCTCGTCTTGCGAATTAGGTGTGTAGACGGTAACTAGATAGAAATCGTCCATTTCCATCGTGATTACCCGTCCCTCATGGTCGTGCTCGTCAATTCCAATGCCATAAGTGACATTCAACGGGTTTCTGCGCGTAAAGATAGCCGTTCCGCTATATCCCTTTTTATCAGCATAATTCCAATACGACTCATAACCATCGAAGTGTAAATCCAGTTGTCCGGCTTGCATCTTCGTCTCCTGAAGGCAGAAGAAATCGGCATCAAGCTGACGGAAAATGTCACTAAAGCCCTTACCCTCACAAGCCCGAAGGCCATTCACATTCCACGAAATAAACTTTATCATAGGAAAAATAAATGATTCTCAATATTCAATCCTCAATTCTCAATCTTCAATTCTCAATAACCTACACTCCCTCATCCTCTTCCATCGCACCACCAGAATCGAGGCGATCGTCTTTCGCCATCGATACTGCTCCCATGCGAGTAATAGTAAGGAGAAGAGGCACATACTGGTCACTGAGGACATCGGGTGACCCCACGCTGGCCGCAAAGCGCAACTGGTTTTCCTCGGTTTTGTCGAGTACAATACCCAGCAAAGCGCCGTTCTTGCGAGTATCCTCGTCGAGCAAGGAAGCAAAGTCGGCCTTGGTGAACGTCCTGCCGAAAAATTGCGAACCATCCTTACGCAAGATTCTCATCGAAATCTTATTATCATGATACACCTTACCCGACTCATCTTTGGTCAAGGCCAATTCTTTGTCAGGCGTACGAACAATCTCTATTTTATACTGGCTGCCCACCCAGTCGACATCTTGCGACTGTTTGATTTCCTGCATACTCTCGGGCCCCGTCTGAACCTGCTTCACAGGCTTGGGAGCAATGATATCGTCGCTCTTAGGCTTCTCCTTGCATCCAACAAGCATCAAACCAGCCAACGAGGCGACAAAAAACAATTGTATTTTATTCATCTTATTTGTGATTGTGTCTGCAAAGATAATAAAAAAAAGCGAAACACCATGTTTTGTATGATGAAAAACTAAATTCTCCATCAAACAGAGAACCTCATCTGTAAAGCCGCTATATATAAATAAGGTGTAGGCCAACAGGAATTGATACAAAATAACTATTTAATACTTATTTGAAACTTTTTCTTTCATTTTGTTTGTTATTTCAAAATTTTACTTTACCTTTGCACACAGTTATCGCACACAGGACGAACAACTAGCAACGTCAAAAAGGTATTAATATAAAAAGATTGAAATTATGAACGCAGCTAAAATCGTAGAGGAACTCAAGCAGAGATTCCCAAATGAACCTGAGTACATTCAGGCAGTATCGCAAGTGCTTCCTACCATCGAGGAGGAATACAACAAGCATCCAGAGTTTGAGAAAGCAAACCTGATTGAGCGCTTGTGCATTCCCGACCGCGTGATGGAATTCCGCATCACATGGGTAGACGACAAAGGCAACGTGCAGACCAACATGGGTTACCGCATTCAGCACAACAATGCCATTGGTCCGTATAAAGGTGGCTTGCGCTATCACAAGTCGGTGAATCTGGGTATTCTGAAATTCCTCGCATTCGAGCAGACATTCAAGAACTCGCTCACCACGCTGCCCATGGGTGGTGCCAAAGGTGGTTCCGACTTCTCTCCTCGCGGCAAGAGCGACGCTGAGGTCATGCGTTTCTGCCAGGCATTCATGAATGAGCTTTACCGCCATATTGGTCCAGACGAGGATGTACCCGCAGGCGACATTGGCGTAGGTGGCCGTGAGGTGGGTTACCTGTTCGGACAATACAAGAAACTTACCCACCAGTTCCAGGGAGTACTGACTGGTAAAGGCATTCAGTTCGGAGGTTCGTTGATTCGTCCCGAGGCTACCGGTTACGGTTGCGTTTATTTCCTCACCTCAATGCTGAGCACTCGCAACATTGGGATCGCCGGTAAGAAAGTGCTGATCTCGGGTGCCGGAAATGTAGCTCAGTATGCTGCTGAGAAATGCCTGCAACTGGGTGCTACCGTTCTCACTATGTCAGACTCCGACGGTTACATCTACGACCCCGACGGAATTGACCGCGAGAAGCTCGACTACATCATGGAGCTGAAGAACGTGGAACGTGGCCGCATCAGAGAGTATGTTGAGGAATATCCAACAGCTGTCTACCACGAAGGCATGCGCCCCTGGTACGAGAAAGCCGATATTGCCCTGCCCTGCGCTACCCAGAACGAGATCAACGGCGACGAGGCTGCCGCACTCATCAAGAATGGTGTTATCGCCGTGGCCGAGGGAGCCAACATGCCATCGCTTCCTGAAGCCATCAAGATTTTCCAGGATGCCAAGATTCTCTATGCACCGGGAAAGGCCAGCAATGCAGGCGGCGTATCGGTATCGGGACTGGAGATGAGTCAGAACTCCGAGCGTCTGAGCTGGACAGCCAAAGAGGTGGACGACTACTTGAAGCGCATCATGAACGACATTCATGAGAACTGTGTGAAATATGGCAAGCAGGAAGATGGCTACATCAACTATGTGAAAGGCGCCAATGTTGCAGGTTTCATGAAGGTGGCAAAAGCCATGATGGCCCAAGGTATTGTATAAAAGACCAACACATAAAAAATGCCAATATAGTCTTAGGGATGCAGCCTCAAGGGGTTGCATCCTTTTTCAAATCAACACTACAGATGCGCAAAAGCAGAATACGAGCGTGAAAAAAGTCGGCAATTCTCACGGAAAATAAAAAAAATGCATTATCTTTGCACCTCGAATGGATTCTGCCCCGGTTGTTTCGGGGTACCAAACGACTAAACTATCATCAGAAATGAAAGTATTGAAATTTGGCGGAACATCCGTAGGTTCCGTAAAAAGCATTCTTAGCTTAAAACGCATTGTGGAGGCAGAGGCACGGAAACAGTCTGTCGTAGTGGTGGTCAGCGCCCTTGGCGGCATTACCGATCAACTGATTGCTACCTCCCAAATGGCACTCCGGGGTGACGAACGATACAGAGAAGAGTTCGATGCCATGGTTGACCGTCATCACCAGATGATCGACACGATTATTACCGACCCCAAGAAACGTGAGAACTTATTCAATACGGTTGATGCACTCTTCGAGCAGTTGAAGAGCATCTACTATGGTGTCTACCTCATTCACGACCTCAGCCGCAAGACCGAGGATGCCATCGTGAGCTATGGCGAAAGGCTCAGCTCTAACATTGTGGCAGCACTCGTGAAGAACGGACGGCGCATGAACGCACGCGACTTCATTCGAACAGAGCGGAAAAATGGCAAGCATGTGCTCGACTCCGAACTGACCAACCTGCTCGTGCGTGAGTATTTCCGTGGCGTGGAGCATCCGATAGGCCGCTCGAACGAGATTTTGGTGGTTCCCGGCTTCATCAGCCGCGACCGAAACACAGGTGAGACCACCAACCTTGGCCGTGGCGGTAGCGACTATACGGCAGCCATCATTGCAGCTGCCCTTAATGCAGAGATATTGGAGATTTGGACCGATGTCGACGGATTCATGACTGCCGACCCGCGTGTCATCAAATCGGCTTATACCATCAACGAACTCTCGTATGTAGAGGCCATGGAGCTTTGCAACTTCGGAGCCAAGGTCATCTACCCGCCTACCATCTACCCCGTATGCGTCAAGAACATACCTATCAAAGTAAAGAACACATTCAATCCCGACCATCCTGGAACACTCATCAAAGAAAAGGTAGAAGACGACCGCAAACCCATTAAGGGTATTTCCAGCATCAAGGGCACCACTCTGATTACGGTGACAGGTCTTTCGATGGTGGGCGTGATTGGCGTCAACCGACGTATCTTCACCACCCTGGCCAACAAGGGAATCTCGGTATTCATGGTGAGCCAGGCTTCATCAGAGAACTCTACGTCTATTGGTGTGCGCGATGAGGATGCCCAAGCGGCAGTCGACGTGCTGAACGAGGAATTTGCCAAGGAGATTGAGACAGGCGCCATGTTCCCCATGCATGCTGAGAGCGGTCTTGCCACCATCGCTATTGTAGGCGAGAACATGAAGCACACGCCAGGTATCGCCGGTAAGTTGTTCGGCACTCTGGGCCGAAGCGGTATTTCGGTCATTGCCTGTGCTCAAGGTGCGTCGGAGACCAACATCTCGTTTGTTGTCGATGGCGCGTTCTTGCGTAAATCGCTCAATGTGCTACACGACTCGTTCTTCCTTTCAGAATACAAGGTGCTCAATCTATTCATCTGCGGCGTAGGTACTGTTGGAGGCATGCTCATCGAGCAAATCCGCTCTCAATACGAAACGCTGATGAAGCGCAACGGACTGAAGCTCAACGTGGTGGGTATTGCCAGCTCGAAAGCTGGCATCTACAGCCGCGACGGCATCGACCTCGACAACTACCGTGAGCTGCTCAAGCAGTCGGAACCCAGCAACTACCTGAAAATACGCGACGAGGTGCTGGGCATGAACATCTTCAATTCGGTGTTTGTCGATTGCACAGCTAGCAAAGAGATTTCATCACTCTACCAGACTTTCCTTGAGCACAATATCAGCGTCATAGCAGCCAACAAGATTGCCGCTTCGAGCAATTACGACAACTATGTGAAGCTGAAAGAGACTGCCCGTTCGCGTGGCGTATGGTTCCGTTTTGAGACCAACGTAGGTGCCGGACTTCCTATCATCGGCACGATTAACGACCTGTGCAACTCGGGCGACAAGATATTGAAGATAGAGGCCGTTCTCTCTGGAACGCTCAACTTTATCTTTAACGAAATTGGTGCTGATGTGCCATTCTCCGAGACGGTCAGACGCGCCAAGGAACAAGGTTATTCCGAGCCCGATCCGCGCATCGACCTGAGTGGTACCGATGTGGTGCGCAAACTGGTGATTCTCACTCGCGAGGCCGGCTACAAGATTGAGCAGGAGGACGTTGAGAAACATCTGTTCGTACCCGACAGCTACTTTGAGGGTTCGGTAGAGAGTTTCTGGAAGAACCTTCCCTCGCTCGATGCTGAATTCGAGGCACGCCGCCGACAACTCGACGAAGAGGGAAAGCATTGGCGTTTCGTGGCCACCATGGACCATGGCAAGGCCGATGTGTCGCTCAAGGAGATCAGCAAAGACTCGCCCTTCTATAATCTTGCCGGTAGCAACAATATCGTCTTGCTTACCACGGAGCGCTACCGCGAGTATCCCATGCTCATTCAGGGCTATGGCGCCGGTGCGAGCGTGACAGCTGCCGGAGTGTTTGCCAACATCATGTCGATTGCGAATATCTAAGCACCGACCGTGGTGCATCTGTTGTAACCATTAACAGGATTGAACATGAAACACATTGTCATATTAGGCGATGGCATGGCCGACCTTCCCGTAGAGCGGCTAGGAGGTAAGACTCTCCTACAATATGCCCGAAAACCCATGATGGACCAATTGGCCAGAGAGGGACGCACGGGCAGGCTCATCACCATTCCCGAGGGATTTCCTCCAGGCTCCGAGGTGGCCAACACGGCCATTCTTGGCTATGACTTGAATGAGGTCTACGAGGGGCGAGGCCCATTAGAGGCGGCTAGCATCGGTTACGAGATGGCTGACGACGACCTGGCCTTGCGTTGCAACATCATCACCCTGGGCGACGGCCGCATCGTCACCCATAATGGCGGCAACCTGGAGACTACCGACGGAGATGCGCTCATCAGCTATCTGAACGAACACCTGAGCAATGAGCGGGTGCGTTTCATCACGGGCATCCAATACCGCCATCTGCTCATTATCAAAGGCGGCAACAAGCATCTTGTCTGTGCCCCGCCCCACGACCATCCCGACGATGAGTGGCGGCCCTTGATGGTTAAAGCAGAGACGCCCGAGGCACAAGCTACGGCCGACCTGCTGAACGACCTGATACTTCGATCGCAAGAACTCTTGCCCAAGCATCCCTACAATATCGAGCGCGCACGCAAGGGCCTACGGCAGGCCAATAGCATCTGGCCTTGGTCGGGCGGCTATCGGCCCAAGATGCAGACCCTCATGCAACAGTTCCCTGAAATCAAGTCGGGCTCGGTCATCTCTGCCGTCGACCTCATCCGAGGCATCGGCCACTATGCCGGCCTTCGCATTATTGAGGTGGAGGGAGCCACCGGACTGGCCGACACCAACTACGAGGGAAAGGCTATGGCTGCCATCGACGCCCTGAAGCACGACGACTTCGTGTTTGTGCATGTTGAGGCCAGCGACGAGGCCGGTCATGACGGCGACCTGGAACTGAAACTGAAAACAATAGAATATCTTGACCAACGGCTGATAGCACCCATCTATCGCGAGGTGCAGACATGGGGCGAACCCGTGTGCATGGCCGTTCTGCCCGATCATCTCACACCCGTCGAGAAGCGCATCCACGTGGGACAACCTGTGCCGTTCCTCATCTGGCACTGGGGCATAGAACCCGACCATGTGCAACACTACGACGAAGTGGCGTGCGTCAGCGGAGGATATGGACTGCTTCGGCTACGCCAGTTCATGGAAACGCTCATGAGCATCCATTAAGCACAAAAACATTATTATCAGCATGAAATACTATAGCACCAACCAAAAGGCCCCTATGGCCGATTTACATAAGGCCGTCGTGAAAGGACTGGCCGAAGACCGCGGACTCTACATGCCCGAGCGCATAGAGCAGTTGCCAAAGGAGTTTTTCCAGCATATTCAAGACATGTCGTTCCAGGATATTGCCTACAACGTGGCCAGTGCCTTCTTTGGCGAGGATGTCGACCTTGACGCCCTTCAGGAGATTGTCTACGACACGCTTCCGTTCGATTGCCCGGTGGTCAAGATTACCGACAACATCTACACGCTTGAGCTGTTTTATGGCCCCACGCTGGCATTCAAGGACGTAGGCGCCCGTTTCATGGCACGTCTGCTTCAGTATTTCATCCGAGAGGAAGGCCAGGAGCAGGTGAATGTGCTCGTGGCCACCAGCGGCGACACTGGCTCGGCCGTTGCCAATGGCTTCCTCGGCGTCGAGGGCATCCACGTCTACGTGCTCTATCCGAAAGGGAAAGTAAGTCCCATCCAGGAGTGCCAGTTCACCACACTCGGCCAGAATATCACCGCCATCGAGGTCGACGGCGTGTTCGACGATTGCCAGGCGCTGGTGAAGGCGGCTTTCATGGATCAAGAATTGAATGAGCACATGCGGCTCACATCCGCCAACTCCATCAATGTGGCACGGTTCCTGCCCCAGGCTTTCTACTATTTCCATGCTTATGCGCAGATGAAGAGGCAAGGTCTGGCCGACCAACTGGTGATGTGTGTGCCCAGCGGTAATTTCGGCAACATTTGCGCAGCCTTGTTCGGCCACCGCATGGGATTGCCCGTGAAGCGTTTCATTGCCGCCAATAATGCCAACGACATCTTCTATCACTATCTGCAAACCGGCAAATACGAGCCCAAGGCCTCCGTCCAGACGCTGGCCAATGCGATGGATGTGGGCGACCCCTCAAACTTTGCCCGCATCTACGACCTCTACCAAGGCTCTCACGAGGCCATCACAAGCATCATCAGCGGTGCCACCTATAACGACGAGCAGATTGCCGAGACCATGCGCCATTGTTACGCCGCGACGGGCTACACGCTCGACCCCCACGGAGCATGCGGCTACCGTGCGCTGAGCGAAGGACTTGCCGAAGGTGAGACGGGTGTGTTTTGCGAGACAGCCCATCCGGCGAAGTTCAAAGAGAAGGTCGATAGCATTCTCGGCATCGACATCGAGATTCCCGAGCGGCTGGCTGCCTTCATGAAGGGCGAGAAGCAAAGCATTGCCATGAGCAAAGACTTCTCGGACTTCAAGCAGTACCTCATGCGCCAGTCTTAGCAGGGAAAAGACGGAATCTAATGTATACCATCAAAAAAAGCCCTGGCTTGAGAAAGTCGGGGCTTTGCAAAAAAAATTGAGGGTGTGCCTATTTTGACACACCCTCTTTTGCTTGTTTTGGAATTTCTCTTTTGGCGGAAGGTGAGGGATTCAAACCCCCGATACCCGAAAGGGGTATACCGGATTTCGAGTCCAGCGCGATCGATCACTCTGCCAACCTTCCTTTTTCGTTTGCGGCTGCAAATTTACGAATTATTTTTGAAACGACAAAATTATTCGAAAGATAATTTTTTCAAACGCGCCCGAAGCTGGTCGGATTCGCTTTTTCTGATGCTCATTTTCAACTCACAGGTGTTGTCGAATGTCTGACTGATGATTCTCGGGTTCATCTCTTTCACGATGCGCATCACATCGTTCATCATGGGATAGGTGAAGGTGTAGCTGACGATTTCCTCGACCTGTCGCTCCTCCATCTGACTATGGGCGATGGCATCGGCGGCTGCCGTCTTGTAGGCGACGATGAGTCCGCCCGTCCCGAGGTTCACGCCGCCATAATAGCGGATGACCACGATGAGAATGTCGGTCAGCTCGTTCGAGTTGATTTGTCCGAGAATGGGCTTGCCGGCCGTTGAACTGGGCTCCCCGTCGTCGTTGGCTCGGAAGTCCGTTCGTTCGGCACCCAGCATGTAGGCATAGCACACGTGGCGGGCATCGTAGTATTTCTTGCGATAGGCGGCAATGAGCTCCTTCACCTCGTCGACGGTCTCGACATGGTGGGCAAAGGCGAGGAACTTACTACGCTTCTCGGTGTAGTAGCCCTCGCCTATTTGATTCGTAATCGTGTGATAGGTATCAGTCATTTACGAGAGTTTGTGGATGATGAGTCCGCTTCTCAGCTTGGGCTCAAACCATGTGGCCTTCGGCGGCATGATCTTACCGCTATCGGCAATGTCCATGATTTGTTGCATGCTGACGGGATAGAGGGCCAGTGCGGCACGCATCTCGCCACTATCTACACGGCGCTTCAACTCGCCAAGACCGCGCAATCCACCCACGAAGTCGATGCGCTGGCTGGAGCGCAGGTCGCCAATCTGGAGGATTTCGTCGAGGATGAGACGGCTGCTGATGTCGACGTCGAGCACGCCAATGGGGTCGGTATTGTCGTAGGTGCCTTCCTTGGCGGTGAGGCTATACCAATGCTCGTCCAGATAGAGTGAGAACTCGTGCAGGCGTGCGGGCTTGTAGATGTCGGTGCCCTTGTCCTCTACGATGAAGTTCTTGCGCAGGGCCTCGAGGAACTGCTCAGAGGTGAGTCCGTTGAGGTCTTTCACCACGCGGTTGTAGTCGAGGATGGTGAGCTGGCTTGCCTGGAAGCAAACGGCCATGAAGTAGTTGTACTCCTCGTCGCCACGGTGGTTGGGGTTCTGCTTCTGTTTCTCGGCACCCACGAGTGCGGCGGCGGCAGAGCGGTGGTGACCGTCGGCAATATAGAGCGACGGCATCTTGGCAAACTCATCGGTGACGGTCTTGATGTCGGCGTCGTTGCTGATGACCCACAACTGATGGCGGAAGCCGTCGATGGGGGCTATGAAGTCGTACTCGGGCTCGGTGGCAGCATAGCGCATGATGAGCCGGTCGAGCACCTCGTTGTCGGGATAGGCGAAGAACACGGGCTCGATATTGGCATTGTTCACGCGTACGTGCTTCATGCGGTCTTCCTCCTTGTCGCGGCGGGTCAGCTCATGCTTCTTGATGACGCCGGTGAGGTAGTCGTTCACGTAGGCGCCCACCACCAGTCCGTACTGGGTCTTGCCGTTCATGGTCTGAGCGTAGATGTAGTACTGCTCCTTGTCGTCCTGGACGAGCCAGCCGTTGTCCTGGAACTTCTGGAAGTTCTGGGCAGCCTTCTCGTAGACGCGCGGGTCGTACTCGCTCGTTCCCACGGGGAAGTCGATTTCGGGCTTGATGATGTGATAGAGGCTCATCTCGTTGTCGCCAGCCTCGGCGCGGGCCTCTTCAGAGTCGAGCACGTCGTAGGGGCGCGACTCCACTTTCTCTACTAGTTCTTTTGGTGGGCGGATGCCCTTGAAAGGTTTAATGATTGCCATAATAGTATTTTGATTGTAAGATTAAAGGTATTGCTTGATTTGGCTGATCATCTGCGCATACTCCTCGTCGGTGAGGTAGACCTTGCCGGGGTTCATCTGGAAGGTTCCGCCGTAGTCGGGGCCGTCGACATATTTCGGGGCGAGATGGAAATGCAAGTGCGAGAGCTTGTCGCTATAGGCACCATAGTTGATTTTCTCGGGTTGGAAGGCCTGTTGCATGGCCCGGGTGACGCGCGCCACATCGGCCATGAAGGCGTTGCGCTCATCGTCGGAGAGCTCGTTCAGGTCGTTCACATGACCATTGTAGGCCACCAGGCAACGGCCGCGATAGGTCTGCTCCTTGAAGAGGAATGCCCGCGAGACGGAGAGCTCGCAAATCTCTATCATCAAGTCGTGCAACGTTTGGTTGTTGGTGCAGTAGAGGCACTGCTTGGGATCGCTTTGCATAGTTGGAATGTATTTGAAATCGTGTTTTTACTATTAACCGTGCAAAATTACTGAGAAGTTCTGAGAAATCAAAATCTTTTGATATTATTTTGCAATTGGCTTGCCTCTTTCGAAGATAATTCATATATTTGTGCCATCAGAACAAAAAAAGACCAGTCACCATGAGAAGATTCTTCCTGCTGCTCGCCGCCGCCATCATGGCCGTGGCCGCCCATGCCCAGTCAGGCTCTTTTGAGACGGCCACCGAGGCCATCGCCCACATGAAGGTGGGCTGGAACCTGGGCAACACGCTCGACGCCCACGACGGCGCCAATGCCTGCCCCGACATCGTCAGGTCGGAAACCATGTGGGGACAGCCCCTCACCCGTCCTGCCCTGATGACCATGATGCGCTATGCCGGCTTCGGAGCCATACGCATACCCGTCACCTGGTTTCCCCACATGGACAACGAGGGGAAGGTCGACGAGGCATGGATGAAGCGAGTGCACGAGGTGGTTGACTACGTGCTCGACTCAGGCCTCTACTGCGTGCTCAACGTGCACCACGACACTGGCGCGGGCGACGCCCACTGGCTACATGCCAACACCGACACCTACCAGCAGCAGCACGCACGCTACGAATACCTGTGGCGGCAGATAGCCAACGAGTTCAGCAGCTACGGCGAGCGACTTCTCTTCGAGAGCTACAACGAGATGCTCGACCGCTACAACTCGTGGTGCTTCGCCACCTTTGCCCGCTCGGGAGGATACGACGCCACCGAGGCCGCCGATGCCTACGAAGCCATCAACCGCTATGCGCAGAGCTTTGTCGACGTGGTGCGCCAGACGGGAGGCAACAACGCCCACCGCAACCTCGTGGTCAACACCTACGGCGCCTGCTCGGGTGGCGGCACTTGGAACGCCCACCTGAAAGACCCCCTGAAGGAGATGCAACTGCCCACCGACCCTGCCGGTAGCGGCCACCTCATCTTCCAGGTGCACGCCTACCCCAACGTGAAAAACCTCAGCAGCATGAGAACCGAGATGGACGACATGTTCAACGCCCTCAACGAGCACCTCGTCAGCAAGGGAGCACCCGTCATCATCGGCGAATGGGGTACGGCCAACGACGGTGAGACCGACTACGCCGTGCGGCGCGACAACGTGATGGCCTTCGTCGACTACTTCATCGGCAAGGCAAAGGCCAGCAACATGGGCACCTTCTGGTGGATGGGACTCACCAACGGCCCCATACGCTCCCTGCCAGCCTTCAGCCAGCCCGACCTCGCCGAGCGCATCGTCAAGGCCTACCACGGCAGCTCGTTCTCGCCCGTCATTCCCGAGCTCGACGACATAGACCACCACTACACCATCAGCTACAACAGCCAGTGGAGCGAGGCCAACCTCTACGACTCGCCCTTCCAGCTCACCACCTATAAAGGTATCAAGGTGGAACTGGCCGAGCAGCCGGCCGGCAACCTGCAGGTGAAAGTCTATGGCGAGAGCGACAACCTGCAGCAATTCCAGTCACTGAGCCAGACCGTCAGCACCATCACCTTCAACAGCTCCACGCTAGGCTCCACCGTCAAGCGCATCACCCTGCAATACACCCAGTCGTCGCCCTTCACGACCGTCGTCAAGCGCGCCGCACTCATCAAGGCCGACGGCACCGAGGTCACCACCATGCTCAACGCCTTCTGGGGCTGCTCTGTAGAGCTCAACGTCAGCACCTCCTCCGTGCCGGCCATCCACTCGGCAGACAGCCCGACCGACGATGCCGTCTACTCCCTCGACGGCCGCCGCGTCAGTCATCCCAAGAAGGGTGTCTACATCAGGCAGGGCAAGAAATATGTCATCCGCTGACATCCCGGCAACAGCCCAGAATTGCGCCCGTGCACTCTCCCCAGTGCCGGGCACGCTGGCCGCTGAGCCCCCAGCCATCGGCCAGCCCAAATTCAAGCGAGAAGCGAGAAGCGATTAGTTTGATCATCATTTCTTGGCGAATATCTATTTCTATTACAACTACATGTCAAAGAACGCTCGGCGTGCCGAAACCCTCACGGGGTAACGTTTCGTTACTCCATCGGCATCCATTTAGACCCTTTTATGATATTTAAATACATTGATTGTGATACATAAACGGACGCTTCCGTTTACCCTACAAAGATACAAAAAATTTTTGAAACCACCAAAATTCTCATGCAGCAAACGACCCGTTTTCGCCCGGTTTCAGCTAGTATTTTTGTCTGTGGCAGTTGCGAGGATAGAATCAGAGAGCCGCAGACCCGGCTCGTTGACGAGGACCGCCTGACTTTTGTAGTTAGAACCAGTGTCGCAAATTGCGACGGTGGTTTGCCTTCTTCATCTACGTGTTTTCTCAGAGAGTCTCGAGTGTTTTGATACCCCTGCCGTCTAGCCACATTCCTGCCCACGAACCAAGGTTCGCCCTTCTCATTGGCCCCGCCGGACGAGACATGACTTTTCTCATTTTTT
>DEFO01000036.1 GCA_002350805.1 Prevotella sp. UBA2850 | reverse complement strand
GAGGGTATGAAATATGCAGGATAAATACAGATTTACTCCAATAGAAGTTGTGGCAGAAAGTATATGTTTTGTAAAATTGATTACATATATTGATAATCTCATCCTATTTTTTGTTCCTCAAAACCAACTGTGGAATCATAGAATAGTTTTTGGAAAAGATGTTTATGAAAGAGTTTGGTGGTACAACTCTGATATGAATATCATATATAGTATTTGTGTAATCACTTTGTTGTGCTTCTTATACATAAAGGTAAAAGAGAAAGTTACAAAAGCAATCAATAAGTAGATAATGCCTCCCTGCTCGGTCGGATTTGCAATCTGAAAGAGTTGCGAGTTAGGGTTCCTCCAACCTGCTTTATGGGTGTAAACGATAAAAGGTTGTCCGTTCTTGAAGTTTCTTTCTCCTACTGGCTCATAATTCGATATTTTTGTGTAAATTTGCAGGCAGAAATCAAAACAACAAATAATATCAGTATGATTCTTTTTTTTAGAACCACCCAGAAGAGCATCATTGCTACCCAAGTAGACCACCAGCTCAATCAGGACGAGATCAACGAACTTTGTTGGCTGTACGGCAATGCCGCAGTAGAACAGGCAGAGAAACTGGAGGGTTTCTTTGTCGGTCCGCGCCGCGAGATGATCACTCCCTGGAGCACGAACGCCGTGGAAATCACCCAGAACATGGGACTGAAAGGCATTCAGCGCATCGAGGAGTATTTCCCTGTTGGCAGCAAGGATGCTGAGCACGACGAGATGCTGCAACGCATGTACGACGGACTGAACCAGGACATCTTCACCGTGAATATCCAGCCCGAGCCCATCAAGCACATCGAAAATCTTGAGGAGTATAACGAGCAGGAGGGACTGGCACTCTCGCCCGAGGAGATGGAGTACCTGCACAAGATTGAGAAGCAAAACGGCCGGCCGCTGACCGACTCTGAGATCTTCGGTTTCGCACAGATCAACTCGGAGCACTGCCGCCACAAGATCTTCGGCGGTACGTTCATCATCGACGGTCAGGAAATGGAGTCGAGCCTCTTCCAGATGATCAAGAAGACCACTCAGGAGAATCCTAACAAGATATTGTCGGCCTATAAGGACAATGTGGCATTCGCACAGGGCCCGGTGGTCGAGCAGTTCGCACCTGCCGACCAGTCGACCAGCGACTACTTCCGCGTGAAAGATATCGAGAGTGTCATCTCGCTGAAGGCCGAGACCCACAACTTCCCCACGACCGTCGAGCCGTTCAACGGTGCCGCTACGGGTACCGGCGGTGAGATTCGCGACCGTATGGGCGGCGGCACAGGCTCATGGCCCATTGCCGGCACAGCCGTCTATATGACTGCCTATCCGCGGCTGAAGGAGGATGCCACTGCCGAGCAGTCGGTCATCACCCGCGACTGGGAAGACATCCTGCCCGTTCGCCAGTGGCTCTACCAAACGCCCGAGCAGATACTGATCAAAGCCTCCAACGGTGCTTCCGACTTCGGCAACAAGTTCGGCCAGCCGCTGATCTGCGGTTCGGTGCTGACCTTCGAGCATCAGGAGGGTGACAACAGCCAGGACGAGGCCTCAGCCACCAAGTATGCCTACGACAAGGTGATCATGCTGGCCGGTGGCGTGGGCTATGGCACCAAGCGCGACTGCCTGAAGAAAGAGCCGCAAAAAGGCAACAAGGTAGTGGTGGTTGGCGGTGACAACTACCGCATCGGACTGGGCGGCGGCTCGGTATCGTCGGTCGACACGGGCCGCTATAGCAACGGCATCGAGCTGAATGCCGTGCAGCGTGCCAACCCCGAGATGCAGAAACGCGCCTACAACCTGGTGCGTGCGCTCTGCGAGGAGGACAACAACCCCGTGGTCAGCATCCACGACCATGGTTCGGCAGGACACCTGAACTGTCTCTCCGAGCTGGTGGAGGAGTGCGGCGGTGAGATTGACATGAGTCAGCTGCCCATTGGCGACAAGACGCTGAGCGCCAAGGAGATTATAGCCAACGAGAGCCAGGAGCGCATGGGACTGCTCATCGACGAGAAGCACATCGAGCATGTGCGCCGCATTGCCGAGCGCGAGCGTGCCCCGCTGTATGTGGTCGGCGAGACCACCGGCGACGCCCACTTCTCGTTCAAGCAGGCCGACGGCGTCAAGCCCTTCGACCTCGATGTGGCCCAGATGTTCGGTCACTCTCCGAAGACCATCATGCGCGACGAGACCGTTGAGCGTCATTATGCTCCGGTGCAATATACTGTTTCAGCCGAGAAACTCAACCAATATCTCGAGCGGGTGCTGCAGCTCGAGGCCGTGGCCTGCAAAGACTGGCTGACCAACAAGGTCGACCGTTCGGTGACGGGTAAGATTGCCCGCCAGCAGTGTCAGGGTGAAATCCAGCTCCCGCTGAGCGACTGTGGTGTGGTGGCTCTCGACTATCGTGGCAAGAAAGGCATTGCCACTGCCCTGGGACATGCCCCGCAGGCTGGTCTGGCTTCGCCGGCAGCAGGCAGTGTGCTGTCGGTGGCCGAGGCACTGACCAACATCGTGTGGGCTCCGCTCACCGAAGGACTCGGCAGCATCAGCCTCTCGGCCAACTGGATGTGGCCCTGCCGCTCGCAGAAAGGCGAGGATGCCCGTCTGTACGAGGGCGTAAAGGCACTGTCTGACTTCTGCTGCAACCTGCATATCAACGTGCCCACAGGTAAAGACTCGCTGTCGCTGAGCCAGCAGTATCCCAATGGCGAGAAGATCATCTCTCCGGGTACCGTCATCGTCAGTGCCGGCGGCGAGGTGTCTGACATCAAGAAAGTGGTCAGCCCCGTGGTGGTGAACGACAAGAACAGCAGCCTCTATCATATCGACTTCTCGTTCGACCAGCAACGGTTGGGCGGTTCGGCTTTCGCACAGAGCCTTGGAAAGGTAGGCGACGACGTGCCCACCGTGCAGAATGCCGAGTACTTCGCCGACTGCTTTAATGCCATTCAGGAACTCATCGAGAAGGGTTGGATCATGGCCGGACACGATATCTCTGCCGGCGGACTCATCACCACGCTGCTGGAGATGTGCTTCGCCAACACCCGTGGCGGTATGCACATCAACCTGCATAACATCTGTGCCGACGGCGATGCGGTGAAAGCACTCTTTGCCGAGAATCCCGGTGTGGTCATTCAGGTGAGCGACAAGCTGAAGTTCGCTCTCTTCGACTATCTTGAGGACCATGGCATCGGCTATGCCAAGATTGGTTATCCCATGGAAAACCAGCGCGAGCTGATTGTGAAGAACGGCGACGAGGAATACACCTTCGACATCGACCACCTGCGTGACGTCTGGTATAAGACCAGCTATCTGCTGGACCGCAAGCAGAGCTTCAACGGCAAAGCCAAGGAGCGTTTCGAGAACTACAAGCAGCAGCCGCTGGAGATGAAGTTCCCGAAAGATTTCACGGGCAGACTCGCCCAATACCGCCTCAAGTGGCGACACGACGATGACAACCGCCGACCCAAGGCTGCCATCATCCGCGAGAAAGGCACCAACGGTGAGCGCGAGATGGCCTACTCGCTCTATCTGGCCGGCTTCGACGTGAAAGACGTGATGATGACCGACCTCATCAGCGGGCGCGAGACACTCGAGGAGATCAATATGATTGTCTTCTGCGGCGGATTCTCCAACAGCGACGTGCTGGGTTCGGCCAAAGGATGGGCCGGCGCCTTCCTCTACAACCCGAAGGCCAAGGAGGCCCTGGATAAGTTCTATGCCCGCCACGACACCCTCTCGCTGGGCATCTGCAACGGATGCCAGCTGATGGTGGAGCTCGGCCTGCTGGGCGACGGACAGGTGGAGGACGACAGTCTGAGAGCTAAGATGCTGCACAACGACTCGCATAAGTTTGAGAGCGGCTTTATCTCACTGAGCATTCCGCAGAACGACAGCGTGATGTTCGGTTCGCTGAGCGGTTCGAAACTCGGCATCTGGGTGGCTCACGGCGAAGGAAAGTTCCATCTGCCCAAGGCCGAGAGTGCTTACAATGTGATTGCCAAGTACAACTACGCCGGCTACCCTGCCAACCCCAACGGCTCCGACTACAATGTGGCTGGTATCTGCAGCGCCGACGGTCGCCATCTGGCCATGATGCCGCACCTCGAGCGTGCCATCTTCCCATGGCAGAACGCCTGGTATCCCGCCCGTCATCGCAACGACGAGGTGACACCGTGGCTGGAGGCATTCGTCAATGCCCGCCGCTGGATCGAGGGAAAGACTGAGAATTGATAATTGAAAATTGATAATTGAAGATTGACAATCATCAACGCAAGGCAATTGACAAGTAACAGACTGATGACTGAATGATGAACAACATCTATTGGACATCCTTTCTCACCTTCTTTAAGATTGGCGCATTCACCCTCGGGGGTGGATACGCCATGATTCCTATTATCGAGGCCGAGGTGGTTGAGAAGCACAAATGGATCACGAAAGAAGAGTTTCTCGACCTCATTGCCGTCGCGCAGAGCTGTCCCGGTGTGTTTGCTGCCAACATCAGCATCTTCATCGGCTATAAGCTGCGGCAGGTGAAAGGCGCCGTCAGCTGTTGTCTGGGGGCTGTGCTGCCCTCATTCCTCATCATTCTGCTCATCGCTATGTTCTTCCACCAGTTCTCCGAGAACCAGGTGGTGCAGTCCATCTTCCGCGGCATACGTCCGGCTGTGGTGGCTCTCATTGCCGTTCCCACCTTCAAACTGGCCAAAAGTGCCAAGATATCACTGGTCAACTGCTGGATTCCCATCGCCGGCGCACTGGCCATCTGGGCCTTGGGCGTGTCGCCCATCCTCGTCATCGTGGCTGCCGGACTGGGCGGCTGGCTCTACGGCAAATTCGTTGAGGCTCCCGAGTCGAAAGCCTGACAGCACAAACGGCATGGTCAGAATAGCAGTGACGGTCACGACAGACTCGGCTGACCAGCAAGAAAAACGATAAAACACCAAGAAGGAACCCATGATATACTTCTATCTCTTCATCACCTTTTTCCAGATTGGTCTCTTCGGATTCGGCGGAGGCTACGGCATGCTGTCGCTCATTCAGGGCGAGGTGGTGCACCACTGGCACTGGATGAACACGGCCGAGTTTACCGATATCGTGGCCATCAGTCAGATGACGCCCGGACCCATCGGCATCAACTCTGCCACCTACTGCGGCTACACGGCTGTGCAGAATGCTGGCCACAGCGGATTGATGGCCATTCTGGGCAGCTTCACCGCCACCTTCGCATTGGTTCTTCCGTCGCTCATCCTGATGATTCTCATTAGCAAGATGTTCATGAAGTATATGCACACGCCCACCGTGCAGTCGGTGTTCCGCGGACTCCGTCCGGCTGTGGTCGGACTCCTGGGTGCCGCCACCTTATTATTAATGACCAGTGAGAACTTCTCCACACCGACCGAGAATCCATGGCAGTTCTGGATCAGTGTGTTCCTCTTCTGTGCCACCTTCGTCGGCACCTACTGGATGAAAATCAACCCCATACGCATGATTATGTATGCCGGCTTTGCCGGACTACTCCTCCTGTATTGATTTCTAACAACGGGGCGCCGGTCATCGCGCCTCATATCAAAGACAACCAGCATGAAAATAAAGCATCTCTTCCTTGCACTTTCGCTTTTCTTCGCGCTGACCGCATCGGCTCAGCCCAAGTCGTGGACAGCCGACAACGGCAACGGCACCTTCACCAATCCGCTGTTCTACGATGAGTTCTCCGACCCCGACATCCTCCGCGTGGGCGATGACTACTATCTGGCGGGCACCACCATGCACACCGTGCCCGGACTGGTTATCCTCCACTCGAAAGATCTGGTGAACTGGGAGAACATCAGCTACTGCTTCGACCGTTTCGACTTCAACGACGATGCCTTCGCACTGAAGAACCACAAGGAGATCTACGGACAGGGCATCTGGGCTCCCTGCATCCGCCATGCCAACGGACAGTTCTATGTCTACTCGAATGTGAACGGCAAGGGACTGCAGTGCTACACCTCGAAGGATATTCGCGGACCGTGGAAGCACCACAATATGCAGGGACGCATCTACGACCTCTCCGTGCTCTTCGACGACGACGGCAAGATCTATGCCATCCACGGCTACGGCGAGGTGAAATGCACCGAGCTGAAACCCGACATGAGCGGTCCCATCGACGAGACCGAGCGCACCATCATTCCCGAGGGCAATGCCGTGGGCGAAGGCCACCACATGTATAAAATCAATGGCATGTATTATCTCATCTCCACCGACTATAAGCCCAACGGCCGCACGCTCTGCTCGCGCTCGAAGAGCATCTGGGGACCCTACGAGACCATCACCATCACGGCCGACGAGACCTTCGGCTACCATGCCGCCTCGCTCACGCAGGTGCCACGGGGCGAAAAATACCGCATCGGCCACGACGGCACCAAATTTGGCATTCCCGAGGTCGACAAAGACGCTACCGCCTGCACCAACATCCATCAGGGAGGCATCGTGGAAGACCAGAACGGACAATGGTGGGCTCTGCTCATGATGGACTTCCACTCGATAGGCCGCACCGTCACGCTGGCACCCATCACATGGAAGGACGGTTGGCCCATGCTCGGCCTCGAGGGCAACCTCGGCCGTGCCCCCCGCACCTGGTTCAAGCCCAACATCCCGTCTGCTGCATCATCACAGCTACAACCCCACGCTCCCTATGAGCGCAGCGAGAACTTCAACGGCAAGCAGCTGGGGCGCATCTGGCAGTGGAACCACAATCCCGAAGAGAAGATGTGGAGCCTCCGGAACGGCCGACTGCGCCTGAACACCATGCCTGCCGAACAACTCATGTGGGCCCGCAACACGCTCACCCAGCGCGTCATCGGCCCGACGTCCGTCGCTACCGTCGAGCTCTACACGAAGGGCATGAAAGACGGCGACGTCTGCGGACTGGGCAATATCAACGTACCCTGCTCGTGGATTGGCATCGTGAAAGAGGGCAAGAAATACACCCTGTGCTGCTTTGAGCAGGCCACAAACGATACGCTCGACATGCCCGTCGGTTTGTCCGACGGCAAAATCTGGCTCCGCTGCATCGGCGACTACGACAACGACCAGGCGCAATACGCCTACTCTACCGATGGCAAGAGTTTCCACAACGTAGGCCGCATGATGCCGCTCAGCTACCAGCTCATCTCCTTCCAGGGCTCACGCCACGCTCTCTTTGCCTTCAACAAGAAGGGCAAGAACGGCGGATATGCTGAGTTCGACAACTTCACCGTCGACGAGCCGCAGGCCGACCGCTCTGCCAACATACCGTACGGCAAGACATTCCGCATCATCAACATGGCCACCGGCAAACCCATGAAAGCGCTGGAGCACGGACTGATTTACGATACTGAACAGAAAGACAAATCACCGCAGACCCGCTTCAAACTCATCGACAAGGGGCAGGGTAAGGTCAGTCTGCAGTGCGCCGACGGCCGCTATGTGTTTGTCGCCGGATTTGGCATTGCGGGCGATGTGCGCCTCACCAACGACCCCGAGAAGGCCGAAGTGTTCTTATGGCAGGACTATCTCAACCGCGAGTTCATGCTCATGTCGATGCGCACCCACCGCTATATCGGCAAGAGTCCCACCACCGGCAGTCCCTACTCACTCGACTTCACCGGCGCCGATCCCGCCCGCCGTAATGGCGCCGTCCTCCGCTGGGAAGATTGACGAAGTGAAAAGATTGTCTAAGTGAAAAGCTTATCTAAGTGACAAGCTTATCTAAGTGACAAGTGATAAGTGACAAGTGACAAGTGTGATTACCTTTCCAGCTTGTGACTCCAGCTTAAAAGTATTGAACCTGGAACCTTGAACCGGCGTCAGCCTTGCTCCTCCCCTCATAGGGGAGGCTGGGTAGGGTCTTTGAACCTTGAACCTTGAACTTGGAACTTTGAACCGCAGCTCTGCTGCCTTCTGTGGGCAACATCACAGCTGAGAACTGAGAGGTGAGAGCTGACAGGTATGATATGCTTTCTAGCTTGAGAAAGAATCAGTGAAAATCTGTGGAAATCTGTGGGCAACTTCGACTCCGCCATTATCCTACGTATTTTTTCTAATTATTCTAATTTCTTTCTTTCTCATTTCCCTGCTTTTTTGTACCTTTGCCGAAAAATGGCAATCATCAAATCAGTAAAGGGCCTTACTCCGCGTTGGGGAAAGGAGTGTTATTTCAGCGAGAATGCCGCCATCGTGGGCGAAGTGACCATGGGCGACGAGTGTAGTGTGTGGTTCAATGCCGTCGTGCGTGGTGATGTGGCACCCGTCACCATGGGCGACCGTGTGAATGTTCAAGACGGAGCTGTGGTGCATGTCACCAACAAGATCGGTCCCACCATCATCGAAGACGATGTCACCATCGGCCACAATGCCACTGTTCATGCCTGCACCCTGAAGCGCGGCTGCCTCATCGGCATGGGAAGCACCGTGCTCGACAATGCCATCGTCGGCGAGGGAGCCGTAGTGGCTGCCGGTGCATTGGTACTGGGTCGCACCGTCATCGGTCCCCACGAGATCTGGGGCGGCGTGCCAGCCAAATTCATCAAGAAGACCAATCCCGACCAGGCCGAGTCATACGCCCGCCATTACGTCGAGTACTCAAAATGGTATCTTGCCGAAGAATAACCACAGTTGAGAACTGAGAATTGTTGCCTGCGACTTGAGCAAAAAGATTTTTTGATAATTTGTGGAAATTTACGGGAATTAGTGTTAAGTATAAAACACAAATTGGCACAAATGACCACAAATTATCAAAAATTCTTTTGCTCAAACCGGTAGGCTAATTTAAGATGTTCAAGGTTATGTCCTTACAGTCCATGATTTTTGTCACGAAAGGCTACGGGTAGGCGCGTTAGCGGGAATCTCGGCCAATCAAGCAAGCTTGTTGGCGCTCGCTGCTCCAAAAATTCAAAGTTCAGACCCCCCACCAACTCCCCCGAGGGGGAAAGCGCCTAGCGGAGTGGGATTTGCAAGAGGCGGAGTATTGTCTACACTCCCACACTCCTACACTCCTAAACTCCTTAAAAGAAGTTCAAAGGTAATCACACTTGTCACTTTTCACTTGTCACTTGTCACTTAGATAAGCTTCTCACTTGTCACTTTTCACTTAGCCAAGTTCTCAATCCTTCATTACATCGGGGGGACAGTCGGTGGGATGGCTACCCCACTCTTTGTTGGGCTGGGGACCCATGACGAAACGGAGGATGCCACCATTCTGAATCATGTCGTGGGTGATGTAGTTGCGGGTATAGGGCTGACCGTTCCATGTGGCACTCTGGATGTAGCAGTTGTCGTGACTGACATTGTCGGCCTGAATGACGAAACGGCCGATCTGGGCCTGCGGGAAGGTGGGGGTGCCTATTATATAATAAGGTGTGGCAGGACAGACGGGATAGAAGCCGAGAGCTGAGAACACATACCATGCCGACATCTGGCCGGCATCGTCGTTACCGCTGAGTCCACCGGGCACATCCAGGTATTCGGTGTCGAGGATGTGGCGCACCCACTTCTGTGTGCGCCAGGGCTCACCGGCATAGTTGAACATATAGGCCACCTGATGGCAGGGCTCGTTGCCATGCCAGTAAAGGCCTTCGGTGAACATCGAGTCGAGGCGGTTGACATAACGGTCGCGACCGCCCATCACCTGCATGAGTCCGTAGGGATCGTGAGGCACGTACCATGTATAGTGGCAGGTGGCACCCTCGGTGATGAACTTCACGCGATGCGTCTGGTCGAGGTTGTTCATCCAGCGGCCGTTCTGATAGCGTCCGTCAGCCCAGCCCGTGCGCGGATTGATGGCATTGCGCCAGTTGGCGGCACGGCGCATGAGCACCTGATAGTCGTCGGTCTTGCCAAGAAGCTTCGCCACTTGCGCCAACGCAAAGTCATCGTAGGCATATTCCAGCGTACGGCTGACCTGCTCGTTGGTATGGAAAGCCTCGGGCACACTGTCCTCCAGCGGAATATATCCATACTTCAGGTAGCTGTCGATGGCGCGTCTGCCCTTTCCGTCGCGGTATTCCTCGGGCGAGGGAATGGTGAAGGCATTCTTGCGCATGGCCTCATAGGCTTTCTCGGCATTGAAGTTCTTGACGCCTTTCACCAGCGCATCGGCCAGTGCCGCGGTGCAATGGTCGCCAATCATAGCCGCCGTATAGCTGTTCCAGCAGGGGAAGATGGGCAGCCATCCACCCTGGTCGTACATGTGGAGCAGACTTTCCATCATGCTGCTGGTGGCCGGCTCGAGCAGGATGTTGAGGGGATGGAGCGCCCGGTAGGTGTCCCACATCGAGAAGTCCATGTAAGTGCGCTTAAAGATGGGCTTGCCGCCAATCTTTCCGAGCGAGTGCTGCGTTATCTCTTTTCCACCGGCGAACGACGGGTAACGCCCGTCTTTATCGCTGAAGGCCCGCGGCAGGAAGCTGGCACGGTAGAGGGCCCCGTAGAACTGAGCCGTCTGTTCGGGGTTGTCACTATCGGTCACGAGCACCCGGCGCATCTTTTTCTGCCAGGCCTCAATGACGCGGCAACGGGTATCGTAGAACTCCCAGTGGGGCATCTCCTGGGCGATATTGTTCATCACGCCCTTCATGTCGACGAAGCTGCTGGCCGCCTTGACGAGCACCTCCTGACCCTCAGTGACATCGAAAGCCACCCAAGCGACAGGACTCTTGGGCTTGCCGGTATTCCCGGAATCACCGGATTCGCTGGTGTCCTGGATGCCAAACTCCTCGATGGGCAGTTCGAACTGCACGGCAAACCAGCCGTTGAAGCCTGCCGGATCACCCCATCCCTGATAGATGCGGTGCACGGGGTTGTAGCCGTAGATGCAGTTGTTGGTGGTGTCGACAGCCACAAAGCCCTCGCCCTCGTCGCTGTTGGGATTGACCACGAAGTAGGCTTTGCCGTCTTTCTGATAGGTAAAGCGGAAGAAGGCACAATGGCTCATGCCCGTCATCTCGGCCTTCAGATGCTCGTCGGGCAGGATGACGGAATAGTAGTCGGGATGCGACACCTCGTCGGCATGACTGAAACGACTGGCCCGCTCCTCGGGTTTCAGGCGCAGCTTGTCCATGAGGGGCATCAGCGTGAAGGTGCCATAGTCCTGCGTGCAGCCACCGGTGAGCCAGTGGCTGTTGCGGAATCCTTGCAGATGGGTGTCCTGATAATAATAAGGTGCGATGCACTTGCGCTCGGTGTCGCGAGTCTGCGGTGTCCAGAAGTTCATGCCATTAGGTTCGAGCACGGCAGGGATGGTCTGTCCGTGTTCCTCGGAGCCTTTCCCGTAGCGGCCTGCCGAACGAGTGACGGCATAGTCGGTACCGGTCATAGTATTGATATCTCTCAGTCGGCCTTGGTTCACATAGTCGATGATGCGCTGGCGGACGAGTTTCTTCATGTCGCTCCAACGGAGGTACATCTTCGTAGAGCGCAGTCCGAGCTTCACCTCGCGCTCGTTTTTGAGCACTTTGACAATGACCTCTTTGCCATTGGTATAGAAAATCATCTGCATGTTGGCACCCATGGGCAGCACCTCGTCCATCTTGTCGGTGCGCTCGTCGCTAAGCGTCTCGTCGCCGATGAGCGCCAGCAGCCGGTAGAGATTGGTGTCGTGGCCAAAGCGCAGGTGAGCCGCCATATTGCCCTTACTGATGGCCTCGTCGGCATCGCTGACGATACGCTCCCACAGCGAGATGGCCGAACGGGCGGCCGCACCGTAGTTGTCGGGGCACATGCCGTTGACCGTCCACATGCGCAGGTTGTTCTGGTCGTAGACCGAGCGCCACTCGCCGTCGGTCAGCACATCGTTGAACGTGATGTCCAGCTGCACATCCTGCATGTCGGAGGCAATGGTATGCAGTTCAGACATCAGCTTGTTCTTATCGGCTACCTTCGAAGGATCCTTGAACAAGGCAGCCGCCACGCGGTCGCCAGTAAGCCAGCCACGGGGATGAACGGTGGCCTCAAACGCCTTTAACTCAGGGGAGGTATAAGCGATCCACTGCATGTCGGCCGAGTCGGTGGTCAGCGTGAGAGCAGTCTGGGGCAGTTCCCCGCAAAATGCCTGCATGCTCTTCCGGCAACGGTCGTAGACCGAGCTACGTGCCTCTATCTTCTTGTGCGCGTCGGCAAAGACCTCAGGATAGTGCTCCATCATGCGACGGGCAATGCCACGGTGCTGCTCGGCACCCAGGGGTGTGAGCTTGCCGCCATTACCCTGGGCATTTTTCCAAATCTTGGCCAGGCGTTTCTTGACGCTCTTGCCCAGTTTCGTCAGGTTCTTATTGTCGGCAAACTGACTGTTCACCCACTTATAACGGCTGTCGGAGGGCAGCCAGCGCGAACCGTGCCGGCCATAGTGCGAGATATAGAAAGGACGGAAGCCCTCGGGTGCCGGTGTGAGTTTTGCATCCTCGGGAGCATGGTAAGCATAGTAGACACCGCCCCAGCGGTCGTATTTCGACTGGGCAACAGCCGACAGGCTGCAGAGCACGACAGCCAGCAGCAACATGTGTTTCAGCGCACGAAATGTATTCATTTGATTTGCAGTATAGGTTAAGATGTTGCAAAGATACGATTAAAACTGAGAACAACCAAATTTATTTGCCGGGAAAAGCAATTCGTTGCCCACAGAGGCGGCAAGCCGCCGGGTCAATGCGCAGCCCCCCACCAACTCCCCCGAGGGGGAGAGCAAGGCTGAAGCACGTTCAAGGTTATGTCCTTTCAGTCCATGATTTTTGTCACGACTCGGCCAATCAAGCAAGCTTGTTGGTTCTCGCTGCTCCAAAAAATCAAAGTTGTCCACAGACTTAAAAGATTATACTCTTTAAAACATATATTTATATTTCATTAATACTACATTGGTTTTTTAGTAAAAAAAAAGGAATACCCCAACTGCGAAGTTAGGGTATTATTTGTGCAAACAATGTACGATTCCTGAAGATTTGTGAACGTACATGATTAATACTTAATCTCCTTATTGTCTCATGAAAAATACTCTTTCGTAAGATTTTTGATGAGTGTTTCAAAGAGATAACGCCATCCTGTCATGGAGTGCCTATGACTAAGATATGCGGTACCTGTTCCCATTCCTTAATTGCATCTTCAGGGGTTATTTCGGGATTATCGTAATAGAGGGTCCACTCATTACTGGTACTGCGTTTTGCAAGGATTGTGAAATAGCCTGCATAACTGAAGTTGCAGAGGTGGATTTCGTCATTACCGCTATCGCGGAAATAGGGATACCATCCAAAGTTTGCTCCTTCAAAGACCGTTTCTTTTGAGAAACTGATACTATTGATGGATGAGGAGTAGAAATTACCATCCATCGAATAGTACGGCTGGTCATCCTTAGAATTGCAGAAGATATACATCTTATTCTTGTTGTAGTCTAACATCATACATGGCACTTGACCGCCATGGTGTTGTGTTTCCTTATCCAGATAGATGTTGTCATCTACTACGTAAGTATTCGTGGTCCCGTTCTTGGTGATGTCCAGAGTAAGTTTGGACCGATAGCATTTCCATCCGTCTGGATTCTCATGATAATCGCTCTCATCAGTTATTTCCTTGTAGATGGAGTAAGTAGCATTATTAACAGTTCCAGTCAACATCTGAACTCTGGTGTCTGATTGTTTCTCGTCAATCTTGAACGAATAGGTCTTTCCATAATTATATACAACGCCATCGTAGGAAAAAGCACGAAAATGATAGGTTTCTCCTGCTTCTAATCCTGAAAGTGATGTACTGAATTTGATATTACCATTCAAATAAGTCTTTTCATACCTTATATTCTTAGTTTCTATACTTTCTTCCATATTTTCGTTTTTACTAACATCAAACCCTAACAAACCTGTCTGCAAGAGCGTTGCATACCCTTCAATAGTAACTTTCTTGTTCGTTTTGTATTCAGAATTGATTAAATTCTCATCAGGTGGAGCTGTAATTGTTTGGGCTAAAAATAATTTACGCACATTTCCTTCATAATCATCATTGGGAACAATTACGAGGTTGGCAGTTTCATTGTTTCCTTTATCCTCGATCCTATAATTATATGGTAAATCGCGGTACGCAACTCCTAAAGAACAACCTTTGAGCATGGAAATATAAAACTCTACGCCAGCCTCATCACCTACTGAGTTTGCATGAGTATATCCTAAATAACAACCAAGATTCTTTTTGTATAGAGTATATGCAAGATTGTAATTGTCCTGAAGAGATTGGCAGGCACATGTAAAAAGAACCGAATTGAGATTGCTAAACTCTTTTTTGACCAATTCTTCAAAAAAAGGTTCAGTAATAGCAAGACGATAAACAATACAAGTCACCCCATTTCGCACTTCTTTAACATTATCTAAAAAGATATGATCTTCTGTTGCACCGGGGAAACCTTTCCTAATTGCAAGAACTTTGTTAAGTAAATCTGTATAGGTCATAGTAAAAGTAGATCCATCATTTACAGCTAACTCATCTGCTGTAATAAAAGCATGATATTTACCTTTCCTTGTTCCATGAGCTAACAAATATATAACATCATAATCATATATGTCATTTTTAAAAAACTCCAGAGTAGGTAATGGGTCATTATAATCTGGATGGATATTACAATACTCAAAAAGATTTACCAATCTATCACAATTCGTTACCTGAGATTGTCTTTTTTCATCTCTATATTCCATATTTGCAATCATAACCTTTAAAGGTTCACTTGCTTGTTTAATTGCTGCAGTTTTTTGGGGAGAAGCAGTAATATGGTTAGGAGAAGCAATGATATGATTAGGAGAAGATAGAAGCGTATCATCAGGAAAAACGATTTCATAGTTCTCATCATGATCAATATGATACACCATAGTCTCCCAATTCTTTATTCTCACAAACAAGCTATGGTTGTCACACCATGCATCCTCAACGCATTCTAAAGATTTAATGTCGTCTATTTTATTCTTAATCTCCTCTATATTATCGTTTTCCAAAATAATTGGGTTAACAGTATTGGCTACTTCTTCTATATTATTACTCACATTATTTTCATTGAATTTTGTAAAAGCAATGTTTTCAATAGAAGAAATATCATAAATAAAGCTACCTTGTAGGGTCTCAACATATTGATAACTCTCATCGCTATGAAAGATGTTCTTAGAGTCATATTTTGATGTATATATGGATACAATATTGTCTAGATGAAAGGTTCTGTCACTTCCGTCTTTGAAATGAATTGTAAATTTGTCTTGAGCCAAACAAGGCAGTGACATCCAAATAATCAGCAATAATACAATCTTCTTAATTTTTTTAGTTTTCATTGCTTTGTGATTTTAAAGGTTACACCATTTGCTTTTACCACGTACACCCCGACGGGGAAACGAGAGACGGAAACAACGGTCTTGGACTGGCCAGTAGCCGTGACTGTTTTTAGCAACTGACCGGCAACTGTGTAAAGATAGACAGGCGTGTTGGGTTTCAATCCGGTAAAGGTGATGCTCTCACCATCGGCAGAGAACTGACTGCCCATGGCAGAGGGAGTGCTGATGCCCGTGGCGTCTGTGTAGGTATACTTCACCACCTGCTCCAACGGGAATGTGACGGTGGTCTTGGTGGTCTTAATGATAAGCTGACCGTCTGAATAGGTGGTAACAGGCTGCTCATTCAGATTGATGCTCATCACCTTGCCATCGGCCTGCCATACTTGCAGCACCATGTCGTCGGCTTTTGCCACAGAGGGGAGCAGGAAGGAGAGCAACAGTACGGCAAACGACTGCCACAGCATCTTACACAGGTTGCCCCGTGAGTTCATGATTATTGTCTTTGTCTTCATAGGTTTAGTAATTTATTAATGTTTTTAAGTTAGTATGATGCGATAAATAACTTCTTTTTGCAAATATACAAACTTATTTGGATAATACAAAATGTATGACACAAAAATGTATAATCCTTATGAAGTTTATTGACTCTTTTTTAATCCTCTTAGACAGCTAATTAGGTTCTCGTCTTGTGTCCCAGATATCAACTACATGAACCGTGTCTGCTTTGCTGTGTAAATTTACAGGAATTAGTGTTAAGTATAAAACACAAATTGACACAAATGACCACAAATTATTCAAAAAATCTTTTTGTTCAAACCGGCAGGCAACAATTCTCAATTCTCAATTTTCAATTCTCAATTATTTAGGAGCTCCTACACTCCTTAAATAGTTCCAAGTTATGTCCTTTCAGTCCATGATTTTTGTCACGAAAGGCTACGGGTAGGCGCATTAGCGGGAATCTCGGCCAATCAAGCAAGCTTGTTGGTGCTCGCTGCCCCAATAATTCAAGATTCAAAGGTAATACACACTTATCACTTCTCACTTGTCACTTGTCACTTAGATAAGCTTCTCACTTAAAAAGTGTTCTTCATTCTTCTCCAATCATGTTCTTCAGTTCCTCCAGAGAATGGGCGACGAGGAGCTGGCGGTCGATATCACCGCGGATGACGCCTTTCTGTCGGAGGTCGTCCATCATGCGGATGAGCGAGTCCCAGAACCCTTTCATATTATAAAGGATCACACGTTTCTGGTGGTAGCCGATGCTGGCCTCTGCCACTACGTTAAACACCTCGTCGAGCGTACCCACACCGCCAGGCAATGCCACAAACACGTCGCTTTGCAGTTCCATGAGTTGTTTGCGGTCGCTCAGGTTGTCGCAGGGGATATGCACATCGAGCCACTGCGAGGTGCGGCCCCGTTCCTCTACTTTCGAGGGAACCACACCGATGACGCGCCCTCCACCGTCGTGCACGGCACGGGCAATGCTCTCCATGAGGCCCAGGTCGGTGCCTCCGAATACCAACGTGTGCCCTTCTTGGGCCATCCATGTCCCCATCTCTGCCGCCATGCGGTAGTAGTCGGGGTCTAACTGACTGTTAGCTGAACAATAAACTGCTATCTTCATACCGCAAATTTACATAAAAAAGTTGAATGAAGGCCTATCGACACACATATTTTGCGTTTTCTTGATGAATTCTGGTTCAGTGGCTGGGGCTAAGAAAAAAACTCTACATGCTGCTTTTTTCTTATTGAAAGTATGAATAATAGCCAATTATTTCGTATTTTTGCAAAAAATCTTAGAGATGATGAAAAAACAACTATTATTACTGATCGTTTTGGCATGCGCTTTTGTGACAAGCGTCAAGGCCGAGTTCCAACTGGAGCGTCCCAAACTGGTTGTGGGCATTGTGGTCGACCAGATGCGGTGGGATTACCTCTATCGCTATTACAACCAGTTTGGTGAAGGCGGTTTGAAACGTCTTATCAACGACGGTTACAATTTCGAGAACATGCATTATAATTATGTACCGACCGTGACCGCTGCCGGCCACGCCAGCGTGTTCAGCGGAACGACACCTGCCTTCCATGGTATTGCTGGTAACAACTACTACCTGAACGGGAAGAAAGTGTACTGCTGTGGCGACACAACGGTGCAGACTGTAGGCTCGAAGAGCAAGGCCGGCCAGATGTCACCGCGCAACATGATGGTGACTAATATGTGCGACCAGCTGCGCCTGGCCACCGACTTCCGTTCGCGGGTGATAGGTGTGAGCATCAAAGACCGTGCCGCCATCCTGCCTGCAGGTCATTCCGCCAATGGTGCGTTCTGGTTCGACAAGTCGGCCGGATGTTTCATCACCAGCACCTACTACATGCAGGACCTGCCACAATGGCTGAAGGACTTCAACAAAAAGAACAAGAAAGACCTCAATCAGGACATTGCGCCGCTGCCCATTGGCGTCACGCTCACCACCCGTATCGCCATTGCCGCCCTCGATGGTGAGCAGTTGGGTAAGAATCCTACGGGTGATACCGACATGCTGACGGTCAGCTATTCCAGTACCGACTATGTGGGCCATTCTTTTGGCACCCGTGGCGAGAAGACCGACGAGATTTATCTGACGCTCGACCGTGAGCTGAAGGTACTCTTCGATGCGCTCGACCAGCGTGTGGGACGTGGCAACTACCTGCTCTTCCTGACTGCCGACCATGCCGGATGTCACAATGCCAAGTTCATGAACGACCATAAGATGCCCGGTGGTGTGTGGAAACAGAGTGCGAAGAAGAAAGAACTGAATGCCCTGTATGCCCAGAAATACGGCATTACCAACATCATCAGCGATTTCTTCCAGAACCAAGTACACCTGAACCGTGCCGCCATCGAGGCCAAGAACCTCGATTTCTGTGCCGTGAGACGCGAGATTGCCGCCAAGCTGGCCGAGGATTCCCTCCTGATGTATGCCGTTCCATTCGAAGAAGTGGGCAGTTCGTCATTGCCGCCCGCCATCCGCGACCGTGTCATCATGGGCTACTGTCCCGGTCGTTCGGGCGACATTCAGGTCATCACCCGCTCGGGATATATGGACTACAGCTATGAGCAGGGCACCACGCATGTGGCCTGGAATCCCTACGACACACACGTGCCGTTCATCATCATGGGCTGGCATGTCAATCATGGCTTCACCAACCGTCCGGTAGCCATCAACGACATTGCCCCGACCGTCTGCGCCATGTTGAAGATACAGATGCCTACCGGCTGCACGGGCAATGCCATTTATGGTGACTAAGTAAGGTGCGCGGTTGAGAGACTACTCCCCTGTGTACTTACCGATAAAGAGAACAATGCCGCTTCCACGCTCTTTGATGAGATAGACAAAAGGTCTGTTGGCGTGGAAGTCGCGTTTCTCGTAAACAGTATTCTGACTGGGACCGACAGCCGTTGCGAACCCCATCTCTGCAATGGTGACAGCGGCGGCTTTCGATCCTTTCTCATTCACTTCTATCTTGGCTTTCTGCTTCATCTTGTCGACATAGAGTGTCCCTTCGTTCACCATCCCGGTAAACTCGGCAAAATCACTGTTGAAGGCCAGTGGCATGCCCATCTCGCTCAAGATGTCGGGCAGCTCCTCCATCTCTGTTGCTGTCTCGAAACGTGGTATTTTCACGTCGACATCGCAAATACCCTCCTGATAGGTTTCGCCCACTCCGCAGAACTTTGGTAAGAGGTCGTAACCTATGCGAGGCAGGATGTCGTCGATGGTTTTGCCTTCGTTGGGCAGCACGATGGTCATTGTGAAGGCTCCTTTGCCATAGGGTAGGTAGATGCTGGTATAGTCGGGACACTCGCCAAAGCGCGCTCTTACGCGTTGGTGCATCATGGGTATCTCCTTGCTTTTGCCCGTGATGGTTCTGAATGTCTCGTTGCGTGTGTATTTCTCCTCAAATTTCTCTGTCCAGTCGGCTTTGAAATAGATGGCATTCAGTAGGTACATAACTGCATTTTTGCCGATTTCATCGATGATTTTGGGTATCATCCCCTTCGTTTTGTCGTTACACCAGTCGTTGATGATATTCACCGACGAGGGGTTGCTGAAGTCCAGATTGTCGATGGTGGCTTGGTAGTAGCGCTCCATGTCGGCGGCAAAGGCCTGTTTGGTGGTCGCCTTGTCTTTGTTGACAAAAATGCTGTTGGCGATGTTGAGTGTCACCTGAGGGTCGAGCGTCTGCATCTCATCCATGAGTTTGGCAAAATAGCCGTTGATGGCAGTAGGCTCTTCTGTTGCCATCCCCAACACACGTTGAATCTGTTGACGGGTCTCGCCGGTAGCACCGCTCTGCAGCATGCCCAGCAGATAGCTCACGCTGATGGGCGAGCAGAAGCTGCTTTTAGTGCCATCGATGGCATTGATGCGGTTGAAGAAGTTGAATGCAAATTGGTTGTTGGCTACAGCAAAAGCCTGCTGTTCGCCAGTCAGTTGAATCTGCTGTTCGGGAATGACCATGTTGACTACATAGTTGTCGGGCAGGCTGTCGGGCAATTCCGATGATGCGCAGCCTGTCAGCATACCAGTGACAGTGATAACGACCGCTGAGAGATAGATGTTCCTGATACTTTTCATCATTACTTTTCTTTATGTTGTTTACCCCTTAAACACAACAGTTCAGAAAACCTTGCATGGATTCACCACTTTTTTTCTTTATCACTGCCAATCTACTGTCAGCCGGTGAAGCATGGTGGTGCTTTCGCCACATGAGCCGGTATGCTGTATGGCGATGCCACCAAAAGCATTGGGTGTGATGTCGGCAGTGAGGTCTACCACATGCGGCAACTGAGCGTCGGCAGGTTGGGGCGTTTCTGTTTCCACATGTGCGGTCAGTTTGGTACCCTTCACCTTCAGGCTGATGGTGCATCCTGTGCGATAGCAGGTGGCCGATACGGGGTCGGAAATGGCTGTGATGTGGCCGTTTTCATACCGCACGAGATAGAAATCGACGGCCTTGGCATGTTTCACCGTGCGGATGATGCGCAGTCCGTAGCCAGTGAGGGTATGCGTGTCGAACTTCAGACACACGTCCATATATTGTCCGGTGGCAGAGCCGAATCCTTGTCCTGCGGTTTTTGTGGGGTCTACTCTCAATGTCAACGACATATCTCCATATTTATCTTCCACGGGTGTGTACATCATTCTGGCTCCCCGTTGTGCCTGCAGGAGTCCACTTCCCACGGCACCATTGTATCCCTCGCCATATTCCCACATGGGTTTCTGCCGGTCGAAACTCCAGGGAAATGCTGCTGTGTCGGCAGGCTTATAGCCGTCTACTGTCCACCCGCCCTCTGCTATCTCCGGTTGCCAGTCACAATAGAAATGGCTGAAGTCGGTGTCCATCTTACGATGTTCTGTCACTTGTCTTGCCTTCACGCGCGTACCTTTTCCTTTCGTCTCCGTCCATTCGCCTGTGCTGCTCCGGCTGGAACAGGGTTGTAGCCGGGCCTTCAGCCGTCGTCCAGTCTCACCGTCGGTCAGTGTGATGCCATTGCCCACACCTATCGGGCGCCCGTCGGCATACCACACGATGGCCGACAGGTCGGTGGCTCCTTGCAGTCGGAGACGATAGTCGAGCCATGCAGCGCCCTGTTCTATGCGTATGTGGGGATGTTCAACTATGGCGGGTGGGGGCAGTACCGATGGCTTGACCTTCAGCAGACAAGCAGCCTCGCGCCCGTCGTCAGCATGGGCTGAAATGCAAAAAACAGCCATTTCATCGGTGTTATTTATAGCTTTGACCTCTATCGATGTGCCTTCTGTCGCCGATAACTGCACATACCCGACATACTGCGCAGGCACTTCCCATCTGATGTGCTCGTCGGCAGAGCCAGCATGCAAGCATAATGACTCTCCGCCCGTCACCAAGGTGGCTTCATGCTTGTCAATATTCAAAAACATAGGACCGTCCAATGGCCGGTTGCCATCCATCACAACCGAGTTCTGCGGCTGCCGGTTGCCAATGACATACGGCTGGCCGTTCATCGTGAAATCTTGCTGATAGCATCGCATCCATGGTTGCGGATAGGCTGTCCATCCCAGGTAAGTGTCCTCAGGGGCATGATAGCGGCAACGAATCAGTGTCAGCGGTCCGCCTTGTTTACAGAAATACATCTCACGGTTGTCGCTCTTTACGTAGAAGTCGCAGTCGATGAAGGTGGCACCTTGTCCGAAAGTGCTCCAAAACGGTTTCTGTCCGTACAGGTCGATGTCGCAATGGCGGTAGGTGGCGGTGCCGTTCAGCGCATCATCGGTGCACTCGAAGTGGCAACTATCGTATGCTGAGGTGGCCGCGCCGTTCAACGGATTGAGGTTCAGCCGGCTGATGAACCGTACGTTCCGGGCCGACAGATAGGCACCGTGCACATAACCCACATGGGCCTGTGTGATGGCCTCACCGCGTTTCTTCCTGTTCAAGGCTGGCAATAAGGGATAGTCGAGGTCCACATTACAATAATTACCCATGGTGAGATGGCTCACCCACAGGCTGTCAACGTGGAAATCAAACATGGTGAAATTGCCTATTGCTCCCTGCGTCTGTCCTCGTTGCGAAGCCAGGACTACACGGCTGGCATCGGGTGTCAGTCCGATGAGATGGAGCTTTTTGTATCGGATGGTCATGCCAAAAGGCTCACGACCATTCTTCCCTTCTACCACTTCCGGCGTGTCAGGGTTGTCGACCCAATATACGTAGGGCGCCAGATAGACCCTGATGGTCTGTCCGTCGGTCACCTGTTGCACGTGGTGCATGGCATCTTGAAAGGTGGAAAACACATAGGGAGGCATCTCATGGCCGCCGTTGATGTGCCCATTCACCAAGATACTATGCTCGTTGAGGGCAATGGTTTGTCCGTCATAGCCAAATGATGCGCCCCTGATCACAATGGGATGGCTGGCATCGAGCGAGATGTTTTGCGCCTGAGCCGTCAGACAAAGCTGAAGACCCAGCAGCAGGATGCCGATGAAGGCTGTCGATTGTCGGTGAGTCATTCGTTTGCTTTTTTGTTGGAATCATCCATCGAACCGCTGTGGTGGTCCGATGGTTATGCATTTGCCGACGGCAGATTGACCTCGAGCTTCTTTCTGAGCGTCAGTATGTTTTGTCCGTTTAAGCGCTCGTAGTTCATCGAGTCCATCAACTGTCGTACAAGATAGATGCCCAGTCCGCCAATGGGTCTGTCCTCAGCCGACAAGGTCGTGTCGGCATCTTCTTTGGCGGTGGGATCGAAGGGAACACCGTTGTCGGTGATGATGAACTTCAGTCGCAGGTCGTTGGCTTCGGCAGCTATATTCACTTCGCCCTCGGTGCCCGGCGGATAGGCATAGTTCATCACATTGACCACTGCCTCTTCGAGGGCGAGGTTGAGGTTCATGGTTGCCGACATGTCGTAACCCAGTTCCTCGGCAACCTGTTCGACAAATCTGTTGAGGTCGGGGATGGTTTGCACATCGTTGGGCAGGGTGATGCTTCGTTTCAGTCGCAAAGGCCGTTGCTTCTTGGTATACTGGATGAAGAGCATCGTCAGGTCGTCGCTCTGCTCGGCATCGCCCACGAACGCTTTCACGGCGTTGTTCATGTCGCTCACGTTATGCTCCAACGTCGACCGCTCGCTGGCATCCTGTTTTCCCTCCTTCATGACCTCGGCTACCTTGAAGACACGCTTCCTGCCGAACTGCTGGTGCGAGGCGTCCTCGGCCTCGGTCAGTCCGTCGGTATATAAGAATATGGTGGTCTGGGGGGATATAACGGTCTCTTGTCCCTCGAATTTATGGTCGGCAATGATGCCAATAGGCACGTTGGGCACTACGGGCAGCAACTCTACATGATTCACTTTCTCCTCGGTGGCATCGGCTCCTGCCGGGGTGATGAGTATGGGTGCGTCGTGTCCGGCATTGCAGTAGCGCAGCCGTCCTGTGGGCAGGTCGAGCACCCCGATGAAGAACGTAACAAACATCGACGATTCGTTCATGTTGGCCATCGACTCATTCATCAGTTCGGTGATGCGTGCCGCATTCGACTCATGTGCCGAGATGGTGCGGAACTGCGATCGTGTAACGGCCATCACCAGCGATGCCGGCACTCCTTTCCCGCTGACGTCGCCGATGCAGAAGAACAGTTTCTCGTCGCGGATGAAGAAGTCGTACAGGTCGCCGCCCACCTCTTTGGCCGGCTCCAACACACCGAAAATCTCCACGTCGTCGCGGTCGGGGTAGGGCGGGAATGTCTTCGGAATCATGGAATTTTGAATGCCGCTGGCAATGCGCAGCTCGCTGGCGATGCGCTCTTTCTCCGTGTGAATGGTCTGTATGCGCTTCAGCTGCCGTGCCGCCCGCCACAAGATATATCCCAGCAGGGCTAGGCCGAAGAGCATGAGCAGCATCAGGTTGAAGCCCACGGTGCGCAGACTGCGGTAGATCTCCTTATCTTTGCAGATGATGGCCATCGACCATCCTGTCGTGTCGTCAATAGGAGCGAAGTAGACATAGGTTTTCTCGCCCAGGTCGTTGTGTACCGTCAGCTCGCCTTTCTCACCGGCTATCATGCGGCGGTTCACCTCGGTGGCCATCGTGTCGTTCATTTTGTCAGACACCTCTAGGGCGTTCTTACGCATCACCAAGCTCTCTACGGGACATGCCATAATCTGGCCTTGCCGCGATAGCACGATATTCTCAGAGGGGTAACCGTGGTCGTCGTTGATGATATGGCTCAGCCAGTCGAGCGATACGTCAGCACCCAGCACGGCCACCACCCGTCCTGTCTTGTCGTGCAACGGATGGGTATAGGTGGCTACCAGCGTGCCTGCTCCACTGTCGTCGAAGTAAGGCTCACTCCACCTGCAACTGTCGGAGGTGATGGCGCTCGTGAACCAGTCCATCTTCAGATAGTCGTGCTGGGCAGAGCCTACCTGCTTGCACTCCATGCGGTTGTTGATGTTTCTCACCACATAGGGCTCAAACCAGCGCCCTTTTTGCGGGTAGTAGTTCTCAACGAAGCCAATGCCCGCTCCGATGATGTTCTTATTGTCGCTCACCAACTTCTCCAGAATCAGGTACATATCGTCGGCATTCCTCAGGTCGCCCTCGACCGCCCACGAGATGTTGTTGGCAGCCACCTCGACGACCGACATGATGCTCTTGATCTTGAGGCTCGTCTCGCGCAGTTCGCTTTCCGCCCGTTGCTTCACGTCCTTGCGGATACCATCGTAAGAGAAATAATAAAAGATGGCCAGGGTCAGGCCTAACAGTAATCCCGGTATCAGCAGAACGATGAGTCCGCGTTTGCTGCGTGGCTGGTCACCTGTGTTAAAAGCCGAAGTATTTTGGTCCATAGGAAAAAGGGTTTTGTGATGATGAGTGAATAGCTGCTTGAAAGGCATAGAATGCCTATCGACTACAAAGTTAGCATTTTTCATTCAAAACTCATTCCATTTCGCCTATTTTTTGTGTTGTTTCTTTCAATTCAGGGATGAAACAGGGGGTGTAGATGGGGGAGAATGGGGAATCGATGCGGCAATGCCGCACCGTACAGGACCTCGGTGAGACATTTTCCTGGTGGTCCTGGTTTTACTAGTTTTGTTATTTGTGGCTGAAAGAATTAGGGACCTCGGTCATTATTCGGGCAAAACAAGCAGACCGGAGCGGCTGACATCCTCGGCGGTGGCTCCCACGGCGCACGCTCCTGAGCGGTGAATGCGCATCAGGGCACGGCCGTTGGCGGCTTGTATGCGACGGGTACCCGTGCTGGTGCCTTGATTGTCAAGCAGTTGTGCGTCGCCTGCGACAGAGAAGGTGATGCGGTTGGCGGCATCGAGGCACCGTATGCCCTTTGCGTCGTATAGCTGCGCCTCAACCAAAAGAGTGTCACCTTGTTCGTCGAGTGTCCTCAGCCGTACCTCGGCAGGGGCGCCCCATGTGGCAGTTTGGTAGTCGAAGGTTATCTCATCGGTGAGCTTGCCAGCCACGGCACGAACCACATTGGTTCCCTCGCGGAAGCAGACATTCCAGTGGAAGCCCTGGGCAGGGAAGTCGGCCGTACGACGCTGGCGACGGCCAGCAGAATGGCCATTGACAAACAGCTCTACTTCAGGGCAGTTGCTGTAGACCAGCACTTCGCGCGTCTGTCCTGCCTTGCCCCAGCGCACGGGCCATGAGTGACCGTAGATGTGGAGCATGGGCTGTTTGCTCCAGTAAGACTGGAATACGTAATAGCTCTCCTTGGGTGTTCCGTCGCGCTCGACGACCCCCTTCTGGTTGACGTATGGGATGGGGTTGTCGGGACGGAGTGGGGTGGAGAAGTCCTTGAAGGTCCAGAAGGCGCTGCCTGTGAGGCTGTCCATCGACTGCTGTTCCTTGAGATGCCAGTCGAAGAGTCTGACGATGTATGATTCCGACCAGTCGCCATTGCGGTCGCCGGCCTCGGTGTCGGCGGGCATCCGTCCGTCGGCAGTGGGGTATTCGGTATGCCGGCCGGCATGGCTGTCGCCGCCCCACTCGGCATGGAAAAAACGGGGATGGCGGGCGATGGCCTGCTGTGACATCTCGCGGTAGTTGGTGTATCTGCGACTGTACCATCCTGCCCAGATGCTGGGACTGTAGACATCGGTGATATCGCTGCAGAAGTCGCAGCGGCGGATGGTGGTGAGACGGGAGTTGTCGAGCTGATGGGCCAGTGTGTTGAGCTCACTCATGAAGGCGCGGATGGAGTCTTGCTCAAACTCGGCGAAGTCGCCGGGCCAGTCGTTTTCATTGCCCAGTCCCCAGAGGATGATGCTGGGATGATGGCGGTGTTGGTTGATCATGGCAGTCAGCATGTTGCGGGCCTGCTGGCGGTAGCGCTCTCCGCCGAGTCCGCCACGGCACCAGGGAATCTCTTCCCACACGAGCAGTCCCAGTGAGTCGCACAGGTGGAGCACGAGTTCCGACTGCTGGTAATGTCCCAGGCGGATGAAGTTGGCCCCCATCTGCTTGATCTGGTGCAGTTCGCGACGTGTCTGTTCATCGGTCATGGCTGCCCCCACGCCGGCATGGTCGTCGTGACGGTGGGTGCCGCGCAGCAGCAACCGCTGCCCGTTGAGCATGAACGGGCCATGCTCGCGAAACTCGTAAGAGCGCAGACCGAAATGTCTGCTGACCGTGGAGTGCTGTCCGTCGGCCACAGCCTCGACCTCACATCTATATAAATAAGGTGTGTCGGGACTCCACAGCTGCGGGCGCTTCATGACGATGTGCATCGGGCGACCGCATGCTGTTCCCCGTTGCTGCTGGCTGTGAATGAGCTTACCGTTGGGATGGTAGATGCGGAGGGTGATGAGCGTATTGTCGGAGTTGCCTGTCAGCAGTGGGGTGACAGTGACCGCTGAGGCTGTGGCATCGATGCGCACGTCGTCGACACCCGCTGCGGGCCGGTAGACGAGGCTGACCGGCCGGTAGAGTCCGCCATAGAGGTTGAAGTCAGACATGTCGGAGGGAATCATCTCCACATCGCGGCTGTTGTCGCAGCGCACGGCAAGAGGCAGTTCGCCGTGGCCTGCGTCGGTGATGTCGATCTGCCAGCGGTCGTAGCCGCCCACATGCGACCCCACCTTGCGCTGGCCTATAAAGACGTCGGTCTTTTGTCCGCTGCCCTCAAATACCAGCAGCGTACGGCCCTGGGGATAAGGATTGGCGACGTGGATGTGCGTGCGGTACCAGGCCGGTCCCTGATAGTAGTTGACATCGGGGTCGACGGCATCGAGGGCATTGTAACAGTGGGGCAGTGTCACCTCCTGCCAAAGGGGCACGCTCTCGGGCTTACCGGCTTTGACGGGGCGCCACACCTCCCATGTGTTGGCCATGTCGTTGCGGATGAACTGCCAACCATGGCTGAGGCGGACCGTGTCGCGGCCTGCCGGCTGAGCCATGGATGACATGTGGGAAAAGAACGGGAGGAGAGGAATCAGGGCGAGAAACACGCGCTTATTTACAACTAACCTAATACTCAACTTTAAAAACAATTTATGTATGCCGTGTTTCATTTTCAATGATCCTTTTGTAATATGTAATACCAGAATCCTTCCTCCCGAATGGTTTTATTGTGCGGCGCTGAGCGCCTTTCTCCTCAACAATGCCTCGAGGTAATAATAGTCGGCATAGTTGATGGGAACGTCGATCTCGTCGCCCCCCGGGTAGTTGCCGGTGGAGTGCAGTAGCAGAAATCCCTGTGCCGTCTGCGGAGCCGGCTGGTAGTGGTTCTGCAGGCTTTGCATGATGCGGTTGGCGATGTCGATATATCGGCGTGCCTCGTCGGGTTGCACATATCCGGCCAGTTCGTAGAGTCCCGAGGCAAAGATGGCCGCTGCAGAGGCATCACGTGGAACGCCACCGTCGGCAGCGGGCCCTTTGCCTGTCTTGATAGCCGGGTCGCGCATATCCCAATAGGGAATCATGTCGGCCGGCATATCGGGCTGAGAGAAGAAAAAGCTGGCAATGTTGCGTGCCTGTTGCAGGAACTCATCGTTGTGGGTGTAGCGGTAGCACATGGTGAACCCGTAGAGTCCCCATGCTTGACCGCGGCTCCACACGCTCTCGTCGGCAATACCCTGATGGGTGATGCGCTTGATGACGTTGCCCGTAGCAGGGTCGTAGTCGACCACATGATACGATGAGAAATCATCGCGGAAGTGGTTCTTCAACGTTTTATTGGCGTGGCTGACAGCCATCTCGTAGTATCGTTTGTCGCCTGTGAGGCGAGTGGCCTCGAAAAGCAGCTCGAGGTTCATCATGTTGTCGATGATGACCGCATACTGCCAGCGGGCAGGTGTGCCCCAGCTCCACGAGCGGATGCAGCCCACGCGCTCGTCGAAGCGTGAGGCCAGGCTCTCGGCCGACTGTAACAGCACATCGCGGAACGACTCCTCGCCCGTCAGGCGCCAGCCGTTGCCAAACGAACTGCCCATCATAAAGCCCAAGTCGTGGGTGCCGCGATGGTTCTTCACGTTCTCGATGAGCCATGTGTTGCTCACGGCCTGTTGCCGCCAGAAGCGGTTGTGGCTGTACTCATACATCAGCCACAGCTCGCCGGGGAAGAACCCTGAGCACCAGTCGCGCTCGCCAACGAGCCGCAGGCTGCCGTCTTTCTCCACGCAACGGGGCATCAGCTTCGACTTGTCGGTGCCTTTCTGCCGCGCTTCCTTCACACGTGCCAGCTGGTAGCGAAGCTGCGTGTCGGCTGAGGCAAAGGCATCGTCGGTAGTGTCGGGCTCGTAGTAGAGCAGGAAGAAACGGTCGCTCCAGTTCATGCACAGATGGTCTTTGGCTTTCTGCAGATAGTCGGTGCGTGTGGGATTGAGCTTCCAAGCGCGGTAAAGGTCCTTGCAGAACTCATTTTGCTTGTAATCCCACTCACTGATTTGCTGATAGGGCCACTTGTCGACGCCCACCCCCACATAGGGCAGCATGAAGTCCATGGCCTTGTAGAAACCGGCACCCTCGGCAGAGACGGCATCGTCGATATTGATACCCATGTGGCGGCCCATCTGGAACACGTCGATCATGTGCGAGAGATTATACTGTGAATAGCCGAATGCCAGTGTGCGGCGCAGCTCCTGTGGCTGACGGCCGTCGGGCATGACCTGAGCGAAGATGCGCTTCTCGGGGAAGTCGCGTACATACTGCTCGGCAACCTTCATATTACCCACATAGAGGGCATAGGCAATGACCTGCACATCGTGGGCAATAGAGTGGTTGTTACGCTGGTTGCCCTCCTCGATGCCCTGCTTGCTGGTGAGAATCCAGTCGAGGAACTTGGTGAACCACGAGCGCAGAGCCTTCTGGTCGCGCTTGCTGAACGAGGGCGACTGCTCGAGCAATTGTACGGCATCGAGCATCTCGACAAATGAATAGCCGTCGATGACGCCATAGCAGCGGCCACGGCCTTCGTAGCGGCCGGGAGCCACCTGCGCATAGTTCAGGTTGGGGTTCATGCGCGTGTCTTTGTTGAGGAACCACACCTTGAGTTGCTCAACGGCACGACGGGCATACTGCTCGTTGCCGCTCAGATACCACGCCAGCGACAGGGTGGTTACCCGTGATGCCATGTCAGACAGTTTGTTGCGGTCGTAGCGCTCCAATTCGGGATTGGAGATGCCGTCGCGCGAGACATAGGGCAGTCCGTCGGGCTTAGCTGGGTCGGGCCAGAAATAGCGTGAGAGACTCATGTAGTCGTGCTTGTCGCCGCTGACAGGAGTTTTCTCCTTCATCATCACCGATACCAGCTCGGCGGTCATCTGGCGGTCAGCATCCTTGAGCAGCTGACGGTATGCCGCCGCATAGGCTGGTCGGTCGAGCGACGCCTTCACGTTGGCAAGATGCACAGGGTCCCAGATGGACTGTGCACTTGCCGGCATGAGCGATACAATTATGGCCGCGGTTATTACTATAAACCTTTTCATAGACAACGGCCTGACGTTACTGAATGGTTACTTTCACCTTGTAGTTCTGAGTGAAGGCATGTACCTCATACTGTCCTGTGATGTTGTTGGGAGTATAGGTGTTAGAGATCTTGATCTTGCCGGAGTCATCGACATCCTTGGGGTCGAAGGTCAGCACGGTCACATCGCCCTTGGCGCCGTTGAGGGCTTTCAGATAGATGTTCTGTACGCGGTGGTTGTTGGTGGTGTCGGGGCTCTTCAGGTCCCATGTCATCACAAAGGCACCGTTGGCACCCGGTTGCAGGGCGCTGCCGTTGGCATCGACAATCTGATAGTCGGTGCCCAGCGTCAGCTTGCTGTCAACATAATAGAAAGCCTCTGCATTGAATGAGCGTGTGCCTGTGCACCAGAATTGAACGGGAATCTCGAGTGTGCTGCCCTGGCTGACCTTGAACGTCACGTCGTTTTTCAGCTGGCCCCAGTTCTGGAAGCCAAAAAAGAACTCATTCATCTTCTCAGCATTGTCGTTGCCCCACTCATCGTCGTCGCAGGCGGTGAACACAAAGCCTCCGCACAACAGGAAGAGCACACCCATCAGCTTCAATATATTCTTTTTCATATTGCGTTTGTTTTACGTTTTGTTACTTTTGTCACTCATCACTTCTTAATTCCATCCCGGGTTCTGCTCGACGCTGCCCTCAGAGGTGGCAATCTCGTAGGTGGGAATGGGATAATAATAGTCGCGCTGCGGATTGAAACTGCGTGTTGAGGCTTCCTCAATCACGTAGATGTCGGCCTGGTCGGTGACCTTGGCACCCTTGAACATACCGCCCTCGGTGGTCAGACGGGGCTGGATGTCCTCGCGCTTGGTGCTGGTGTCCACCTCGCTGTACTTCAGTCCGAGGATGCTAACGGGCAGCACTTTCTCGGCAATCTTCCAGCGGATGATGTCGTTGTAGCGCAAACCCTCGTCGATGAACTCAACCAGACGCTCGCGGCGAATCTCGTCGAGTATGTTCAAACCGTTGGCCTTCGCAAAGTCGTTGGTCAGTTTGGCGGTGAAACCGGCACGGGCACGGACGGCGTTCACCGTCTTGTCGAGCTGAGCATCGGTGATGCTTCCATTGTACTCATAGAGCGCCTCTGCGTACGACAGCAGCACCTCGGCATAGCGGATGATCATCTTGTCGACAGTCTCCTTGCTGTTGGTGGTCCACTCGTCGAGCATGAAGCCCTTCTTGATGCCGTAGCCGTAGCCGTGTTGGTTGCTGAATGGCTGATAGCCGCCCTTATAGGCTTCCTCGCCGGTACGGTAGATGGTCATGGCCAGACGCGGGTCGCGGTTGGTGAACACATCGTCGTAGCTGGTCTCGGGAATCACTGCCAGCGGGCTCTTCTCGCGCGGCAGACCGTCGGTGCAGAGGAACTGGTTGATGGCCTGGCGCGTTACGCTGACGCCGTTCTCCAACTGACGTGAGTTTCCGTGGGTGATGGTGGCTCCGGCACCGTTGGGACCGTACACTTTCACAAACACATTCTCTTTGTTCTGGCGGCCTTCTCCATCGAAGTAGAACAGCTTCTGGAAGTCGGAGTAGAGGGCATGCTTGCCACTGTTGATCAAACGCTCGGCAGCATCGATGGCCACCTTCAGGTGTGATTTGCTGTCGGCACCGCTCAGTGAGTGGTATTTCACGAATGTACCTTCGTACAGACCGATGCGCGTCAGCAGTCCGCGGGCAGCCGATTTAGACACACGGCCCCAGTCGGTGTCGCTGCTCACATTGTCGATGTCGGGGAGCCACTCCTCGGCAAAGCGCAAATCTTCGTAGCACTGCTGGATGACCTGCTCGCGCGGAGTGCGGGCCATTTTGATATCGGGATCCTCAGTAGAGTCGAATGCCTTCAGGATGAGGGGCACGTCGCCATATTTCTTCACCAAGTCAAAGAAATGGAAAGCACGGAAGAAGTATGCCTCTGCCATCCAGCGGTTTTTCTGGGCATCGCTCAACGGAGCGTTGGCAGCCTTGGCGATGATGTTGTTGCAGACACCTATTTTATTATAGGGACCCGTCCAGTCGTCAGACTTGGCAGGGACACTCCAGTTGCCGTTGGAGGTGGAGTTGGGCGAGCTGCCCACGATGTCGTCGGCACGCCGGTCGTGGTTGAAGCCCGGCAGGTCGACATACAGTTTGTTGCAGGCGCCGCGCAGGTCGGTCTCACTCTTCCAGAAAGTATTGTCGGCCAAGACGGTCTCCGGCTCGCGGTCCAGCTCACAGCTGGTCAGTGCCACAAAGCCACAGACAACGCTGATGACACACATTGATTTGAAAATATATCGTTTCATAACTATTCTGTTTTATGGTTACTGATTACGTTGTTGATGTCATCTTAGAGGGTGATGTTCACACCGAAAGCCCATGTGCGGAAGAAGGGATAGTAGTTACGGCCTACATTGTTGCCCGACTCGGGGTCGAACACCTTCAGCATGTCGGAGTGCTCCCAAACGTCAGAGCCCGACACATAGACGCGCAGTTTCTCAATGTATTTGCGCGAGATGGGGATGGTGTAGCCCAGTGTCACATTCTTCAGGCGCAGGTAGGCTGCATTCTGAATCCACTTGTCGGAAGGCTGGAAGTTAAACCAGTCGCCATTGTAGTTGTAGAGGCGGGGCCACATGGCGTCTTGGTTCTCCTCGGTCCAATAGTCGCGATGGATGGTCCAAGGCATCTGATAGGTACGTGCAAACGGTGCGATGGCCTCGCTGTCGATGAGCACCTTGCGTTTGGCTACACCCTGGAACATCAGGGCCAGGTCGAAGCCCTTCCACTGAGCTGCGAGGTTCAAGCCGTAGAGGTAACGGCCGTTGCTGTTGCCCAGGTAAACCAGGTCGCCATGGTTCTCTTTCGTTCCGTCACCGGCACCAATCTGGTGGTCGGGCTCTCCTTGCGTGATGTATTTCACGTCACCGGCGCCGATCTTACCGTCGCTGAATGTCTTGAAGCCCGGGTGGTCGGCCTTGAATTGGGTATATTCATCCTTGCTGGTCCAATAGCCGTCGGTGGCATATCCCCAGATGGTGTTCATCTCATAGCCCTCAAGCAGGCTGACATTGCCGGCAGTGATGACGTCTGCGCCGTCGTATTCCATCAGCTTGTTGCTGCTGTCCGACAGGTTGAAGGCTACCTGATAGCGGAAGTCGCCAATCTTGTCGTTCCAACGGATTTCGAAGTCCCATCCCCATGTCTTCAGCTTACCCACATTGACGCGTGGAATGCCGATACCGATGGTGTGGGGCAGCTGCAGCGACGACAGCATGTCGTTGTTGTATTTCCAGTAATAGTCGAAACTGGCATTCAGACGGCCGTTGAACAAGCCGAGGTCAACACCCACGTTGGTCGTCTCGATGGTCTCCCAGGTCTTGTCTTTCGATGCCAGCTGACTCTGATAGTATGATTTCTCGCCCATGTAGACGGTGCTCTGGGCGATGGTCGGGATATAGTCGTAGAGTCCCAGGATAGCTCCATTACCGAGTTGTCCCCAAGAAGCGCGCAGCTTCAGGTTGCTGATGAAGTCGGCCTTGAACCACGGCTCCTGGTTGACACGCCAGGCAGCTGATACCGATGGGAAGGCCTTCCAGCGCTTAGCCGGTGCCAGACGCGAACTGCCGTCGTAGCGGATGTTGGCCTCGAAGAGGTAGCGCTCGGCAAAGTTGTAGTTGAAACGTCCGAAGTACGACATCATCGACCATGGCTCAATATTGTCGGCAATGGTGGTGTTGGTGGCCACAGAGGCATCGTAGTAGTTGAACGAGTAGAAATCGTTCGAGTTCATGTTCTTGGCAGTGCCGCTCATCTCGTCCTTACGGTAGTTCTCGTAGCTGGTACCGGCCAGGAACTTGAAGTTGTGCTGTTTCTGCATGTCGAACTCGTAGTTCACCGTAGCCTCGAACAAATCGTAGTAGTCGTTGTTCTTGATGCGGTACAACTGGTTGGGCGAGTTGTAGTCCTGACGCTTGTTGTCGCCTCTCATGCCGTACCATATCAGGTAGTGTCTTTCGCTGCGGCCGCTGTAGTAACCTGCACGGCGGCTGGCGCTGAGGTTGAGGCGCAGGCCTTTCACCAGGTTCTTCACCGTCAGGCTGCCCTTGCCGATGAATGCCTCGTAGAGGGTTTCGTTCACACCGCCCTCTTTCATGACCTGGATGGCATTGAACTGCAGGTCACCATTGTAGGGATTGGTGGCGTAGTTGACGTCTTCCTCAGGATTGTAGAGCAACTGGCGGGCACGGCTGGAGTAGAGGTTGTTCATAATGGCCGATGCGCCGCACGAGGGGGCATTGTTCTTCTTGCTCTGGTACTGTACGTTCACGCCCAGAGTCAGATACTTGTTCAGGTCGGCGTTCACCTTGGCATGCAGGTTGACACGGGTGTTGTTGTTCTTGCCATACTTCAGCATACCATTCTTATAGTAATAGTTGGCCGACACCAGGTAGTTGATGTCGCGTGTGCCACCCGACACCGACACGCTATGGTTGGTCTGGTCGGTATGGTTCTTGGTGCCCTCTGCCACCCAGTTGGTAGCCGAGAACTCATCCCAGCGTCCGTTGGTGTTGTTCGGGCGATAGTTGAAGTTGGGGTTGCCTACCCAGCCGCTCATCTCGTCGTTCCATTCGGCCTTACCGCCCTGGTTCATACGACCCTCGTTGATCCAGGCCTGCTCTTCCCATGCGGGCAAACGCTTCGGCATGTTGGCGGGTGTGTTGAAAGCATAGTAGCCACTATATGTGATTTTCGGTTTGCCGGCAGTTCCGCTTTTGGTGGTGACCAGCACTACACCGGCAGCGGCACGTGCTCCGTAGATGGCACAGGCAGCAGCATCTTTCAGCACGGAGATGCTCTCCACATCATCGGCATTGAGCAGCGACAAGTCGCCCTCCACACCGTCGATGAGCACCAGCGTGGAAGTGGAGTTGGCCGACGAGAATCCGCGGATGCGCAGACCGCTGGTCTCTGAGCCCGGCTCGCCGCTGGAGCGCAGAATAGCCACACCCGGCATCTCACCTTGCAGGGCCGACAGTACATCGGTAGAGGGTTTGACAGCCACCTTCTCACCGTCGATGGCGGTGACGGCTCCCGACAGGTTGGCCTTCTTCTGGGTTCCATAACCCACGACCACCACCTCCTGCAGCGTCTTGTCGTCTTCGCGCAAGAAGATGTCACCTTTCACCTGCGAGGCCTTTAGCTCACGCTTTACATAGTTGACATACGAGAAACTGACGGTGGCACTCGGGGCAACCCTCAATGTGAAGTTGCCGTCGTAGTCGCTCACCGAGGCATTGTTGGTGCCTCGTTCCATTACTGTAACACCAATCAAAGGCTCACGTGTCTGGGCATCCAGCACACGGCCTTTCACTGTCAGACCGTTTGTCTGGGCAAACAGTCCCACATCCATCAGTAGCAGCAGGCAAAGCATCCAGCCCAGCCTTAATGCTCCTAAAGACATTGTTCTTTTTTCCATAGATGATTAAATTAGTAAAAGATTCTGCCGCAAAGATAGGTACAAAACGAGCGGTTGGTTCAAAAAGTACTACATCACGGTTACTATACCAACACATCAAACATACATCAACACTTTCTCATCAAAATAGCAAATAGTTAATAATCAGCAATTTAAAAAGATAAATATTACATCATTATATTTTTATGTTTTTTCTTGTTTGGTATTGAAAAATTATTTATTTTTGCAGAAACATTCAGTGACCTATGAGAACTGTCATTCTTTCATTTCTTCTCTGTTTGCAGACGGTTGCACCGGCAGCATCGTTCTGGCAGCGGGCCGTGTTTAACTTCTCACGGCAGACCTATAATGCCGCCAACCAGAACTGGATGGTGAGTCAGGCCGAAAACGGATGGATGTATTTTGCCAACAACAAGGGACTGTTGGAGTACGATGGCGTCTATTGGAATACGTATGCGATTGACAATGGTGCCAAATTGCGCTCCCTCAAGATGGCAGGGCGCCGTATCTATGTAGGGGCACTCGGACAATTCGGCTATTTTGAGGCAGGTAAAAACGGCCGCCCGCAGTACACCTGTCTGTCGAAACAGTTGAAGAATGAGGGTATCATCAACGTCTGGAACATCCACACGATGGGCAATAGTGTCTACTTTCAGGCCGATGGGGCAGTGTTTGTGCTGGAGAACGGGCATATCAGCAAAATCCCCTGCCATCCTGGCATCACATCGTCGTACGTTATCCATAACTGTCTTTATGTTGCCACGAGCGATGGCGTATATGTGCTCCGCAACCGTCGTTTTGAGAAATTGGGCGGTATCTCTCTGCCGCACGGAGCCGCTATCGTAGCCTTGTTGCCCTATGGAGACAGTATATTGGTGGTCACAGGCGATTTTGGCCTCTATGTGTATCGTACAGGTGAGTTACAGCGGTGGACTGACGGCGGAGGCGAACTCATCGTCCGTAACAAAATCACATGTGCGGCCGTCAGCGACCGTTATCTGGCGCTGGGCACTACGCAAAGTGGTGTCATCCTCGTTGACCGTCGTTCAGGTGCTACCGAGCAACTCTCGCGTGACGAAGGTCTGCAGAACAAAACAGTGCTGGCAGTGACGTTCGACCGCGACGGGAACTTATGGCTGGGCCTTGACAATGGTATTGCCAATGTTGTGCTCAACTCACACCTTAGTTTTATGAACAGCCAGTTGGCTGACATCGGTGCGGGCTATGGCTCGGTCAACTATGCCGGCAGCCTCTATATGGGTACTAACCAAGGCCTCTACCGTATTGGCAAGATACAGGACGGGGACGCTGTGCAGGGACCGGTCTTTATCGAGGGAACAGCAGGACAGGTGCATACCGTGGACCTCTTTGATGGTAAGCTGTTTTGTGGTGGCCGTAATTTCTTTGTGATGGTCGACGGCAACCGTGTGGAGCACTTCCCCATTAGAGGTGTGTGGCATGTTTGTCCTGTGGGACATCGGACAGATGCATTGTTGCTGGGTGACTACTGGGGACTGAAGGTGCTGCGCAAGAGAGACGGCCAATGGACAGTGGCAAACAAGGTGGAAGGCACTTCGCTCTCGGCCAAGACCATGATGACCGAAGAAGATGGCAATGCTGTGTGGGTGGCCAATAAAACCATGGGACTTTATCGGCTGACGCTGAACGACAGCCTGACACGCGTGGTGCGAACGAGAAGATATAATACGCCTCAGTTGCCCATTGGCGATAATGTGTGCGTGACCCGTATCAACCATGAGGTGGTAGTGGCTGCGCGGCAGGGACTGTTCAGATATAATATGGCTGACGACCGCCTTGAGCCACACACACAGCTGGAGAAACTGATGGGCGAGGGAACAGGATATACATATATCTATCAAGACGAACGCAAAAATATATGGTATGTAGCCGACGGCATACTGGGCATCCTTCGCTACGACGCCCGCCATAATACCTATTATAAAAATAAAGGAGAAACCTATCTGAGCGACGAACTCATTGAGGATTTTGAGCATGTGGGCGTGATGAGCGGCGAACAGGCCATCATTGGCACGCAAGAGGGTTTTGCACTGCTCAACTATGGACGCAAGCAGACATCGGCTCTGCCGCTAACTCTGCACATCAGGCGCGTCATTGCCACCAACGGCAACGACTCGTTGCTCTACAGCCGTAGCTTCTACCATGAGGACAGTCCGCTCAACATCAGTTATGCGCACAACTCGCTGCGCATAGAGTTCAGTGCCAATAACTACGACAAGTCGCAGACCGTGCTCTATTCGTTCCGCTTGCTGGGGTCGCCCGACGACCAATGGAGCAGTTATAGTCGGCAGCACATCAAAGAGTATACCAACCTGCGCGAGGGAAAGTACACCTTCCAGGTGCGTATCGTCACAGCCACCAACCAACAGCCGGTGACTGCATCGCTGACATTCCGCGTGTTGCCGCCTTGGTATCGCTCGTGGTGGGCCTACCTGTTGTATGCGCTGATGCTGGCATGCGTAGTGTGGGCCGTTGTCAGAAGGCTGAGAAAAAGCACACAAATGCTCAACCAGAAGATTGAGACGCTGGAGGACGAGAAGATCCAGATTGAACTGCGCTCCAAGCAAAACGAACTCATGCGCTCACAAATGAATGTGGTGCGTAAGAATGAGATGCTGCAGGAAATCAAGAAGACGGCTGTCAGCCTGAACAATAGTCTCAGCGAGGATAACCTGCCTAGTATCAAGCGAAAGGTGGTCAGGCTCATCGGCCAGATAGACACCAACATGCAGCATGACGATGATTTGAAGGCTTTCAAAGGTGACTTTGATGCTGTGCACCACGATTTCCTCAAGACGCTCAGCGAACGCTATCCGCAGCTCACCTATAAAGACAAGATGCTCTGTGCCTATCTGAAGATGAACATGCTTTCGAAGGAGATTGCACCGTTGCTCAACATCTCGGTGAGAGGCGTGGAAATCAGCCGTTATCGCCTGCGTAAGAAGTTGGGCCTCGACGAGAAAGAGAATCTTAGCGAGTTCTTGCAGCGCATCGGTGGAAAACGATGAAAGACCTTATAGCGGCGATGCTTCATGTGGTTTCGGTGGCGTATTTCTAATTAGGCATTAATTACACTCTAATTAGGCCCTAATTACGTTGCAATTAGGCATTAATTACAGGTCAATTAGGCATTAATTAGAGTGTAATTTGTCGGTTAATTGCAACCCAATCAGGCATGAATTGGAAATGACTGCGCTTGGAGGCACATTTATAGTCCTAATGAACTAAAGACGATTGGGTTTATTGGGTTTAAATAGTGACTTTGCCTGTTGACATGTTGCAACAGTTAGAAATGGTCTGTTGATATTTGCAACTATAAGAAACGAAAGGAGCCGGCTGCAAGTCCGGCTCCTTTCATGAAGGCAGCACCTGCCCTCGGTGTCTATAAGAACAAATGTGCTTATGCGAAACTGATGACACCCTGCACCGGCTCGTCGTTTTTGTTGCCGGGCTCGTCGGTGACCACACTGCCAGAGGCCTGACTGCGAATGTTGTCGAGCACTTGGCGTGTGCGCTTGTAGGTGGGCGTCGACTCAACGGCCGAGATGACATCGTCGTTGTCGAGGTCTTCGGGGCGGAAGATGAAGATATGTGGACGGCGTTTGTACTGGGTGTTGTTGCCGTCTTTGCCGTAGTAGCGGTTGCGGCGGTCCTGACGCTCAGCACGCTTCTCTTCTTCCTCGGCCAGTCGGTTGGCTTCCTCCTCAGTACGTTTGTTGAAGTGTGTGCTCATACCGTCGACATCCTCGATGCCGAAGCCAGTGGCGAGGATAGTGACCTTTACCTTATTGCCTAGTTCGGGGTCGGTGGCCAGTCCCCATTTGATTTCAAAGTCGTTGCCGAACTTAGCCATGAACTCGTTGACATCGTTCATCTCTTCCATCATCAGACCGCCACTGTTCTGCTTGTCGTTGCAGAAAGAGATGCTCAGCAGGATTCTCTTCGAGTTGAAGATGTCGTTGTCGTTGAGCAGGGGTGAGTTCAGGGCGTCGTCGATAGCTTTCTTTACACGCGATTCGCCTTCGCCATATCCGGTCGACATGATGGCGACTCCGCCGTCTTTCAGTACTGTCTTGACATCGTTGAAGTCGAGGTTAATAAGGCCGTGCACAGTGATAATCTCGGCAATTGACTTGGCGGCCACGCTCAGTGTGTCGTCAGCCTTTCCGAAGGCGTCGAGCACTGTCAGCTCAGGATAGATCTCGCGCAGACGCTCATTGTTGATCACCAGCAGAGCATCAACATGCTTCGACATCTCCTCCACACCGTCGAGCGCCTGGTCGATTTTCTTGTCGCCCTCGAAGCGGAAGGGGATGGTGACGATGCCAACAGTGAGGATGCCCAGGTTTTTCGACTCGCGGGCAATGACGGGCGCTGCTCCGGTGCCTGTTCCTCCACCCATACCGGCCGTGATAAAGGCCATGCGAGTGCCGTCGTTGAGCATGTTGCGTACGTCTTCGATGCTTTCCTCAGCGGCCTGACGGGCCCGTTCGGGTTTGTTGCCGGCTCCCAGTCCCTCTTTTCCCAGTTGCAGATGAACGGGCACGGGGCTGTCGTTGAGGGCTTGGTTATCGGTATTGCAGAGCACGAAAGTGACATCGTGGATGCCTTCGCGGTACATGTGGTTGACGGCATTGCCTCCACCGCCACCTACGCCAATGACCTTGATGATGCTTTTCTCTTTTTCGGGCTCACCGAAGTCTAATATGTCGAATTGATTTGTTTCGTTCATAATGGTTGTCGTTTTTATGGGGTTGTTGTCTTCTGTTCCTCAAATCCAGGGTGAGCACCCTGGCTCTTGCTCTCTGGTGCTGGTTTTATTCCTCCTCGGTGAGAATGTTGTTCAGGAAGTTCCTGAACTTGCTGCCGAATTTTTTCAGGCCGCTGTTCTCCTTGCGTTTCTTTTCCTCTTCAGCCTTGCGGGCAGCCTCTGCGGCAGCTTCCTCAGCCTTGCGGGCAGCTTCCTCTTCCTCCTGACGGCGCTTCTCTTCCTCAGCCTTTTGCTTCTCGGCCTCGGTGATGACCACACCGCTCTTGATTTCGTTGGCGGTTCGGGCCTTCTGGTGAATGTCGGCAGTGGTGGTTGCAGCCGGTTTCTGTCCGAAGAGGTCGCCGTTGGGGTTGACCTCCTCGCCAGCACAGTTCATGTCGCCTTTGGCCAGCAGTCCCAGTACGGTGTTCATCATGCCGTTGTGGCTGGTGATTTCGGGCTGGTTGCCGGTAATGGTGTTCTGTACGAACTTAGCCACGCGAATCTTCTCGATATGTGTGTGGTTGCGGAAAGCCTTCTCGATGTTGCGCATATTGGCGCCGCCGCCGGTGAGGATGATGCCGCCCAGCAGTTTGTCGGCATACTCAGAAGGTATCTGATACCATACGTTCTCGATGATTTCGGCCATACGACCCTCCACAATCTCGATGAACTTACGGCTCTCTACGGTGCGGTCGGAGTCGATGGGCAGCTGCAGGTTGTTGTCGATATCGCTGTTGTCGGTGAAAGCCGATGCGTATTTCAGTTTCATTTTCTCAGCCTCGCTTTCCTCCATTTGCAGCGATGCGATATCCTTGGTGATGTTGGCACCGCCGAGAGGAATGACGGCCAAGTGGCGCAGGATGTTCTTGTAGTAGACCGATACGGTGGTGGTGTCTGCACCCAGGTCGACCAATGCACAGCCTGAGCGGCGCTCTGCCTCAGTGAGCACACTGTCGGCAAGAGCCAGCGGGGCGAGGTACATCTCTGCGATGGCAATGTGGGCAATGTCGAAACACTTGTTCAGGTTGCGGTAGAAAAGCTTCCTCCAGAGAATATTCAGGAAGTTGCCCTCGAGGCGGGTGCACTGAATGCCCACCGGATCAAGTTGATATTGCGAGTCGACCTTGTATTCTTGCGTGGCAGCATCGAGTATTTCCTGGTCCTGATAAGTCATGTTGCGGTTGGCGTCCATGAGCTCGTTGACCATCTCCTGCTTGACAATCGTATCGGCGGGCAGGTCTTTGATAATGACATTTTTCACGCTGAGGATGGACTGTCCGCCCACTCCAACGTATACATGAGAGATTTCTGTCTTCAGGGTACTGGTAAGTTTCTTTACAATATTCGACAGGCACTGAGCGGTCTTGTCGATATTGTACACAACGCCCTTGCGGATGAAAGAAGACGAATCCTCCTGAACAACAGCCAGTACCTGGATGCTGCCGTCCATATTCTTCTTTCCGGCGATACCGGTCATCTTAGATGAGCCTAGTTCAATAGCTACGATAAATTCCTTTGCTGCCATAGGGTCTGTATTATTATTTGTCAATTTTCGGGTTGATGTTTCTTTTTCTTGCAGATAATCTGGTTGTCGAACTCCAGGCTGATGTAAGAGTATTTGTTCCAGCCGGCCTCGGAGAGTCCGTATTTGTAAAATTTCTCCAGACGCTCCATCTTACGGGCTACATACTCGTCGATGAGGCTCTGGCGGACGGCCTTGTCGTTGCTCTCGGGCAGACTGCCGATAAATACGATGTTGTCGCCAATGCGTGGAACGAGCTCGATGGAGCGGTCGGGCAGCACATGAATCTGCTCGATGAGGTTGCGCCACAGGTCGTTGCCCATGATGGTTTTGCTCAGACAGCCCAGATAGGTCTGTGCGAACCATTTGTTGATGCTCCCTGAGGCGATAATCAGGTCGGAAGTATATTTTGAGTTGGGCATGATACCTCCGTGATCGTCAAGATAGTAGTCGTCGCCGTTGTTGCTCTTGATACGCACGATGGGCAGCCGTTGCGTGATGTTGATACATACGTGGCCGTCCTGTGTGGTGTAGCACTGTGCGGTATTGACAAACGGGCTGGACTTCAGAATATCCTCAATGCGTCGTGGGTCGACGAAAGCCATGCGCTTCTCGAGCGGATATATCTGGTTGCGCTCAAGAATGTGCTTGATTTCTGATGCGCTGAGAAACCCGTTGGTCGACTCATCGGCGATGTTGATGGCCACCTTGGTGCACACCTTTGACGTCTCGTCGGGATGATTGAACGACGTGACAGCCAGTCCGAAGTAGACAGCCAGGGCGATGTCGAGTATGATGATAACGACTTTTTTCCAGCGCATGGGGTGTGTCTTGTTGTTATTGTTTACTATTTATGATACGGGTGATTTCAGCCGCATAGTTGTCCAGGTCACCGGCACCGAGAATCACCAGCACGTCGAAGTCGCGGCTTTTTACCAGATCCAGCACTTCGTTTTTCTTGATCATGCTCTTCTCTACGCCTTCCTTCAGATTGTCGTAGATGAGCTGTGAGGTGACACCAGGGATGGGCTCCTCACGAGCGGGGTAGATATCGCAGAGGATGACCTCATCGAGCTGGCTCAGCGCATTGGCAAACTCGCGGTAGAAATCGCGGGTGCGGGTATAGAGGTGGGGCTGGAAGATGGCCGTAATCTTGCGGTTGCGGTAGAGCTCGCGAATGCTCTTGGCACTCTGAAAAATCTCTTGCGGATGGTGGGCGTAGTCGCTCAAGAATACGTGCCGGTCGTTCTTGATCTTGAAGTCGAAACGGCGGTCAACACCTCCGTAAGTCTTCATGCCGTAGCGAAGTTCCTCGGCAGTACATCCGTTGAGCTGTGCCATGGCCATGGCAGCGATGCCGTTCTCGATGTTGATGGGGATGGGCTGTCCCAGCTGGATGCCTCTCACCGTCTCGATGGGTGACACAAAGTCGAATGTAATCTCACCGTTGTCGATGACTATGTTCTCAGCATGGAAATCGCCCTCGTTGAGACTGTAGTCAAAGGTGCGCACACCGCTCTGGACATCGGCCTTCATGGCCAGTCCGCGATGGATGATCAATGCCCCGCCTGGCTGGATGAGGGTGGTGTAGTGACGGAAACTCTCGAGATAGGCCTCGGGAGTGCCATAGATGTCAAGATGGTCGGGGTCGGTAGAAGTGATGACGCTCATCCAGGGGCGCAGCCAATGGAACGAGCGGTCGAACTCGTCGGCCTCAATCACTACGTAGTCGCTCTCCTTGCTCAGGATGTAGTTGGTGCCATAATTCTTAGAGATGCCTCCCAGGAAGGCATTGCAGTCCTGATGGCTCTGATGCATGATGTGGGCGCACATGGTCGATGTGGTGGTCTTGCCGTGTGTACCTGCAAAGCAGAGGCCTTTGTGAGCACGGGTGAGGGTACCCAATACCTGTGCGCGTTTCTGTATCTCAAAGCCGTTTTCGCGGAACCACACCATCTCTTGGTGCTCACTGGGTACGGCCGGGGTATATATGACCAGTGTGGTGGCCGCTTTCTGACAGGCATGGGGTATCATCTCGACGTTTTCCTCGTAGTGAATCAGCATGCCTTCTTTTTCCAGTTGGCGCGTCAGTTCAGAAGGGGTCTTGTCGTAACCGGCCACGACCACTCCCTTGCTCATGAAGTAGCGGGCAAGGGCACTCATGCCGATGCCGCCAGCCCCCACGAAATATACTGCTTTAATATTCTTTAGTTCCATTTTTTCGTTCTTACTGCTTGATCATCTTCAATACCTCGTCGGCAATGATATCGGCCGAGTGGGGTAGTGCAAGTTTCAGGATGTTTGTTCTCAATGCGTCTAGACGGGCAGTGTCCTGAACGGTGCTGACTGCCATCGGCAGCAGCTGTGCCGGTGCATCGGCATCTTTCACGTAGAGGGCAGCGTCTTTCTGCACCAGTGCCATGGCATTCTTCGTCTGGTGGTCCTCGGCCACATTCGGTGAGGGAACGAGGATGACGGGTTTGCCAATGAGGCAGAACTCTGAGATGCTGCTGGCTCCGGCGCGGCTGATGACCAGGTCGGCTGCTTTGTAGGCTGCACCCATGTCGCTGATGAAGTCGAGCACTTTGAGCATGGGCAGGTTCTTGCCCTCAAGCTGTTTGCTGATGGTGGGGTAGTAATACTTACCCGTTTGCCAGATGAATTGCACACCCGACGAAGCCACCAGGTCGAGATGCTGCATGACACTCTCGTTGATGGTGCGGGCTCCCAGGCTTCCGCCCACCAGCAGGATGGTCTTCTTCTTGGGGTCGAGGCCCAAAGCGCTGATCACCTCATTGCGGTCGACGCTCGTCTCGAGCAGTGATTGGCGAACAGGATTGCCAGTCATGATGATTTTCTCGGCAGGGAAGAAACGCTCCATACCCTCGTAGGCCACACATATCTTTTGAGCTTTCTTGGCCAGCAGTTTGTTGGTGACGCCAGCATAGGAGTTCTGCTCCTGAATCAGACAGGGAATACCCATCGATGCCGCTTTGTTGAGTGTAGGGCCGCTGGCATATCCGCCTACACCTACTGCAGCCATCGGACGGAATTCCTTGATGATATTTTTGGCCATGCGCTGGCTCTTCCATATCTTCAGCAGTACGGAGAAATTCTTCAGCAGGTGCTTACGGTCGAAACCGCTGATGGGCAGACCCTTGATCTCGTAGCCTGCTGCCGGCACGCGCTGCATCTCCATGCGCCCCAAAGCTCCTACAAACAGTATTTTAGCATCAGGGCGCTTCGCCTTGATGGCATTAGCTATCGATATGGCCGGAAAGATGTGTCCACCTGTACCGCCACCGCTGATGATAACTCTTATCTCGTTCTCCATATAGTCGTTTTTCTATGTCGTGCAAAATTAATGAAAATATTTCTTTTTTCAATATTTTCTTTGATAAAATTTGTTATGCTTGTTGATAAGCCACTTTCAGCTGCTTGTTTTTTCCTTCGTCGGTAGTCTCGTCGTCTTTCTTCTTGGCTGAGTAACTGACACTTAGGATGACTCCTATGTAGATGCAGTTGATGATGGTTGAGGTGCCTCCCTTGCTGATGAGCGGCAACGGCTGGCCGGTGACGGGTACAAGCCCGACAGCCACTAGCATATTGAACAGTGCCTGAGTGACGAGCAGCAGGGCCAGTCCCATGATGAGCAAGGCTGGGAACGCATTCACGCACCGGTTGGCAATGCTGGCTGTGCGGAACAGCAGGATGATGTAGAGCAGGCAGACAACGACGGCGCCCACAATGCCCATCTCCTCGATGATGATGGCATAGATGAAGTCTGAGAATGCCTGCGACAGGAAATCGCGCTCAACCGAGTTGCCCGGGCCTTTTCCCACTACGTTCGACGAGGCAATGGCTATGTTGGCATGAGCGACTTGCGCGTCTTTGTCGAGGTCGAACTCGTAAGGCGATATCTCTTTGTTGTCGAGGTGCTTGACGATACGCGATTTCCAAGTACCGGCTCGGTGGAAGATCTTCTCCAGTTTGCTGGGCTTCTCGGTCACCACATCGTCGGTCTGCTCGGTCATTGCCATTTTCGCGTCGCCTTGTGCCGGAGTTTCTTTTCCTACCAGCATAATCATCGAAACGGCAAAGATGAGCAGCAGCATGCCGATACCCATCAGCCGACCTATCTGCGACATGGGTACTCGTCCGATGAACATCATCATCAGGATGACCAGACAGAGCAGGGCTGCAGTCGACAGGTTCTCGACCATGATCAATGGAATGATGAAGGCGCTGACAATCATGATGTACTTGAATGCGCGCCGGTCGGCACCTCGCTCGGTTTGCATGGCGCTTAGGATCTGGGCCACTGCCAGTATCATGGCTCCTTTGGCTATCTCAGAAGGCTGGAATTGTATGCCTACCAGACTGATCCATCGCTGTGCACCATTGGTCGACTGTCCTGCCACCAATACCCATAGCAGCGTGACAAACGCCGCCAGCAGCATGAAAGGCGTGACAATCTTGAAATACTTGCACTTGATGTTCAGGACCACAATCATGCAGACAAAACCTACTACCAGCAGTCCGAAGTGTTTCAACACAGGGCTCCAGTAGTTGCCACTCTTGTACGACAGCACGCTCGAGGCACTATATACCTCGATGATGCTGATGATGCAGAGCAGGAAGAATACTGTCCAAATGATTCCGTCGCCCTTGAATTTCTTGCTGAAGAATTTGTCTAACATGTGGTTGTCGTTATAATGCTCTTACTAATGTCTTGAATTGCTCGCCGCGGTCTTCCATGTTCTTGAACAGGTCGAAACTGGCGCAGCATGGGCTCAGCAGCACGGTCATGCCCGGTTCTGCCATCTCGTAGCAGGCCTCGACACACTCTTTCATCGAGTGGGTGTCGCGCACGGGGATGCCCAGTGGGTCGAAGAAGTTGTGTAATTTGGTGTTGTCGGCTCCCAGGTAAACAAGTCCGGCGCACTTTTCCTTCACCAGATCCTTGATGGCGTTATAGTCGTTTCCCTTGTCCTTGCCTCCGATGATGAGAATCACCTTGGTATTCATGCTCTCAAGTGCATACCAGCAGGCATCGACATTGGTGGCTTTCGAGTCGTTGACATACTGCACGCCCCTAACGCTGCACACCTTCTCGAGTCTGTGCTCCACCCCGGGGAAGTCGCCCAGCGACTTGCGGATCACCTCTTTCTTGATACCGCTGATATTCGAGGCGATACCGGCAGCCAATGAGTTGTAGATGTTGTGCTTGCCAGTAAGGCTCAGTGCCTCTTGCTCCATGTTGAATGGGGTGGGCCACTCAATCTTGTATTTCCCCTCCTCGATATAACCGATGGAACCTTTTTCTTTCAGCTCAGAGAAGGGGCACTGCACAGAATGGATGTCATATTTTGCCAACTCGCGCTTGATAATGGGGTCGTCGTTCCAGTAGATGAAGGCGTCGTCGGCCGTCTGGTTCTGAATGATGCGCATCTTCGAGTCGACATAGTTTTGCATACAGTTGTCGTAGCGGTCCAAATGGTCGGGCGTGATATTCAGCAGAATGGCAATATTTGCGCGGAAGTCGTACATATTGTCCAGTTGGAAGGAACTCAGCTCGATGATGTAGTATTCATGAGGACTCTCGGCTACTTGCAGGGCCAGCGAGTTGCCAATGTTGCCTGCCAGTCCTGCGTCATAGCCAGCCTCTTTGAAGATATGATATATTAAGGACGTAGTAGTTGTCTTTCCGTTCGAACCGGTGATGCAAATCATCTTCGAGTTCGTGTAGCGTCCGGCAAACTCTATCTCGCTGATGATGGGTGTATGCTGATGAATCAGTTTCTGAATCATCGGGGCACTATCGGGAATACCTGGACTCTTGATGATTTCGTCGGCATTCAGGATCTTCTCTTCTGTATGATGGCCTTCTTCCCATTCTATCTGGTGGTCGTCAAGCAGTTTCTTATATTTGTCTTTGATGAGCGACATGTCGGAAACGAACACGTCGAACCCTTCTTTCTTGGCCAGTACGGCGGCACCTGCGCCACTCTCGCCAGCTCCCAAAACTACAATTCTTTTCTTCATTGTTCTTATCGTATCTTTAGGGTAATCATTGTCAGTGCAGCCAGAATGATGGTTGTAATCCAGAATCGGACGGTGATTTTCGACTCATGGAACTGCCGTTCCGGCCAGTTTTTGAAAATATACCGGCTGGTCTCGTCGAGCTGTGAGTCCAGCTTGCGGAAGTTATCGTGGATAGGGGTGGCGCGGAATACTCTGACGCGCTGTCCCTTGTGCTTATAATACTTGAATATCTGAGTCTGGATAATCACGCTCAGACTCTCTACCAGGAAGATACCACACAGGATGGGCACCAACAGTTCCTTGTGGATAATTACAGCACATACACCGATGATGCCGCCAATGGTCAACGAACCCGTGTCGCCCATGAAAATCTGTGCCGGGTAAGCGTTGTACCAAAGGAAACCAATCATGGCGCCTACGAAGGCACATATAAAGATCACCAGCTCTTCCGAGTGGGGAATATACATGATGTCGAAATAGCTGGCATAGCCGATGTGCGACGAGACATAGGCGAAGATGCCCAATGCCACACCGATGATGGCCGCATTGCCGGCACACATGCCGTCCATGCCGTCGTTCAGATTGGCACCATTCGATACGGCGGTCACCACCAAGATGGTCATGACGACGAACAGAATCCAGCCAGCAGCCGTCTTGTATTTTCCGCAGAACGACATGATGCTCGAGTAGTCGAGGTTGTGGTTCTTGATGAACGGTATGGTTGTCTTGAGCGATTTGTGGGCCACAGCCTCATGTTTCACCACCATCTCGGTCTTGTCTTGCTGCGGAATGCTCACATTCTCGCGCATCACAGCATCAGGACTCAGATAGAGCGTAATGCCAACGATGAAGCCAATGCTCACTTGTCCGACAATCTTATACTTGCCTTTCAAGCCCTCTTTGTTCTTGCGGAAAATCTTGATATAGTCGTCGAGAAACCCCAAGAACCCCAGCCAGATGGTGGTGATAATCATTAGGATGAGATAGATGTTACGCATACGGCCCAGCAGCAACACCGGTACGAGGATAGACACGATGATGATGATGCCGCCCATGGTCGGTACGCCTTTCTTCTGTGTGCCAAACGGGTCGATGCTGGCATCTCGTTGGGTCTCCGAAATCTTCCGGCGTTTCATGAATTTGATGAACCGCTCTCCAAACCATGCCGAGATGACGAGCGAGAGAATCAGCGTCAGCAGCGCGCGGAAAGAGATGTACGACCACATGTGGGCGCCAGGAATGTCGAACTGCTCGAGGAAACGGAAAAGGTAGTATAGCATTTTTGTATATTTTTTGATGTGAATAGATCGTTTTTTCTCGAAGAACTGGGGTTGCTAGTATTACCAGTTTAACTTGTCCAACAAGGATTACCAGTTCAACTAGCTGCCCTGACCATCGTTACTGTGCAAAGATGTCTCTCACCACCTCGCGGTCGTCGAAATGGTGTTTCACGCCCTTGATCTCCTGATAATCTTCGTGGCCCTTGCCGGCAATGAGTATCACATCGCCCTTCTGGGCCAGCATGCAAGCCGTCCGGATAGCCTCTTTGCGGTCTACAATGCTCACCACCTTCTTCATCTGCTGGCTGTTGAGGCCGGCCAGCATGTCGTTGATGATGTCTTGCGGCTCTTCAAAGCGCGGATTGTCGCTGGTGATGATCACCCTGTCGCTCTGGCGCACTGCCTCTTGTGCCATGATGGGGCGCTTGCCCTTGTCGCGGTTGCCGCCGGCACCACACACGGTGATGACTTTGCCTTTGCCATTGAGCACCTCGTGGATGGCTTTCAGCACATTCTCCAGGGCGTCGGGAGTGTGGGCGTAATCGACGATGGCTGTATAACCCTCGGGCGAATGAATGGGCTCCAGTCGTCCGCTGACACTCTTCAACGTGCTCATCACCAGCAGGATGTCTTCAGGCTGTTTGCCCAGCATCACTGCTGCTCCGTAGACGGCTAGCAGGTTGCTGACATTGAACTTGCCGATGAACTGTACACCGACCTCATGACCGTCGACTTCGAGGTACATTCCCTCGAAATGGCATTCCAGAATGCGGGCCTTGAAATCGGCCATCGACCGTGTGGAATAGGTCTTGACCGTGGCCTTGGTATTCTGAACCATGAACATGCCGTTCTTGTCGTCGGCATTGGTGATGGCGAATGCGCTTTTGGGCAGGCTGTCGAAGAAAGCCTTCTTGGCATCACGATAGTTCTCGAAGGTCTTATGGTAGTCCAGGTGGTCGCGCGTCAGGTTGGTGAACAAACCGCCGGTAAACTTCAGACCGCCGATGCGTTTCTGGGCAATGGCGTGGCTGCTGCACTCCATGAAGGCATATTCGCAGCCGGCGTCCACCATGCGTTTCAATAGGGCGTTGAGCTCGATGGGGTCTGGGGTGGTGTGACTGGTGGGGATAGCCTCGTCTTCAATGTAGTTGCAGACTGTCGAGAGCAGTCCGCACTTATGTCCCATCTTGCGGAACATATTATATAATAAGGTGGCAATGGTTGTCTTTCCGTTAGTGCCGGTTACGCCCACCAGTTTCAGCCGGGATGTGGGGTCTCCGTAGAAAAGGGTGGCCACAGGACCGACGGCGTCTTCGGTCGACGCCACTTGCACATATGTCACTCCCTCTGCGCGCGCTTCGGGCATGTCCTCGCAGAGTATGGCCGCAGCACCCAGGTCGATGGCTTTCTGGATGAAAGAGTGGCCGTCCACCTGAGTGCCTTTGATGGCTACGAACAGATGACCCGGCTGGATGCGCCGCGAGTCGATATTGACGCCTGTAATCTCGACAGTATTGTCGCCAACGATGGCAACAGGCTCGATGTTCTTGATCAACGTTGTCAGTTCCATATCCTTGTCTTTTTTATTATTTCATTGTCAGTGTACAGCTTTCGCCCTTCTTGATGAAGTGGCCGGCAGGTAAGCTCTGTGCCGTCACTTTGCCACGGCCCTCCAGTCTCACCTTGACACCTCTGCTCTCCAGGAGGTAGACGGCATCACGTGCCCCCATGCCCAATACGTCGGGAATGTAGGCATTGCCATATTGTTTGACGCGTGTCAGTTGCAACGCATTGTTGTTTCTTACCACCTTTCCCCACAAGGGATTGCCTTCGGCATAGCTGCCGTTCCATCCGTCGTCGGCCTTGATGCCCAGATGGACCAGCACATAGTCGGCTGCCAGCAGGTTGCCCTGTTTCACGTCGGGCACCAATATGGAAGTGGAGTCTTTAGCGTCGGCGACACTCAATTTCACATTCTGGGCCATGATACCTTCCGATATGTGGTGGAACACCAGACCGCTCATGCCGCCGCCCGACGCCGGAAGACCCGACTTCTGGATGCACACGATGCAGCTGTAGCGGGGATTGTCGGATGGGAAGAAGCCAGCAAACGAGAGCAGGTATGACGAAGTCTTACCGCCACGGTTCCAAATCTGTGCCGTTCCAGTCTTGCCCGATACGGGGAATGACTGCGAACCGGCCTGCTTGCCCAGTCCCTGGCTGACCACATGGCGCAGAATGGTCTGCATGGTCTTGATGGTCTGTGGCTTGGCAATCTGTTCTTTCAGGACCACAGGCGGATACTCGGCAATCACCTGACCGTCTTTCATCACCTTTTTCACGAATCGCGGTTGCATCATGCGCCCGTTGTTGGCAATGGCATTATAGAAGGTCAGTGTTGAGATGGGCGGCACCTGCGTCTCATATCCAATGCTCATCCACGCCAGTGCCGTTTTGCTCCAGTTGGCCCAGTGCTTGCCTGTTTTGTCTTTCCGGGGCATGCGTATCTTGGCTGGTGAGGCTCCCTGCAATGGGATGTGCAGGTCGTCGGCCAGTCCGAAGCTGTGGATTTTCTTCACGAATCTCTCGGGTTGGTTGAAATAGTATTCGTCAACGATGCGGCTCACTCCGACATTCGAGCTGACCTCCAGCGACCTTGGCAGCGATATCACACCGTAGCCGCCACGGTGCCAGTTGTGGTCTTTCATGGGGCGTCCGTGCATCTGGTAAATGCCGCTGCCAGTATCCACCTTCTTCAATGTGTCGCACATCCCGTCGTCTAGTACAGCCAGGATAGAGGCCGTCTTGAACACGGAACCGGGCTCCAGCAAGTCGCTCACGGCATGGTTCTTCACCTCGCGATATTCACCGTCAATGCATTTCTCCATGTTGACGATGGCTTTGATGTCGCCTGTGGCTACCTCCATCACAATGGCTACGCCCACGTTGCCGTTGATCTTCTTCAACTCATCAATCACCGAGCGCTCCGCCAAGTCTTGCATCGACACATCGATGGTCGTCACGATGTCGGCGCCATCGACGGGCGGGGTGTCCATTATATTAAGGTAACGATTCATCACCTTCCGGCGATGAATCAGACCATTGCTTCCGCGTAGAATGGAGTCGTACGACAGCTCGAGTCCGAAGCGGGCAGTGTCTTTGGCACCATACATGTCGCCCACCGTTCGTCCTGCCAGCGACCCGAACGGTCGTTTCCGGGCGTTGAACTCCTCTACATGGAATCCGCCCTTGTAGGATATCATGTTGAAGATGGGCAGTTTCTTCACTTCCGAGTAGGTGCTGTAGTCTACGCGTCGTGGCCAGACAGCCAGGTTGCGGCTCATCTTCTTATGACCGGCCTCCAGGTCGTGCTTGAACTCAGTGGCCGACTTCTGCGGGAAAATCTGGTGCAGTCCGTCGCAGATGCTGTCCAGCTTAGCATACCATAGCGAGTCGTTCTTTGCGTCGTGCAAGGCCTGGAAGTCCATATACATCTTAAACTCGGGCAGCGAACTGGCCATGAGCCGTCCGTCGCAGCTGAGGATGTTGCCGCGTGTAGGTTTCACGTCGACGCTGTCTTTCTTCAGTCTGGAGGCCACCTTCATCCAGTAGTCGCGCTTCACCGTAGAGATGTAGAGCGCCTTGCCCACGATGAGCACGCCTATGAGAAGCATCACATAGGCTATCATCTTGTAGCGTGGTACGATTTTCTTTCTGTCAAATTGGCTGCTCATTTCTCTGGTACATTGATGATATATGGTGGTTGATCGGCAATGTGCAACACACTGTCTTTGTTGTTTCTCAGCATTTCAAGCACGTGGCTCTCGCGGCATTTCTCTGTGAGCATGCTGCTGCTCGAGAGTGCTTTGTATTTTGCATCCAACAGTTCTTTGTTCAGCTTGTCAATCTCCAGCAGGTTCTGCTGGCAGCTGTAGCGGTTGGAGATATAGACAATGACGAAGGCAACGATGATGAGGATGATGCCGATCTGCCTCCTGAGCATGCTGGCGGTCAGGAAGTCTCCACCCAGGATTTTGCGCAGCGTGATGCTGGAGGTCAGTGTCTCCTCGTCCTCGCGCGCCTGTTCCTGAATGACCTCCTTCAGCGAAGGCTCCTCTTTCGTTGGAGCCTTGTCGCTAGGGTTGGCGTTGCCAGTGGCAGGTGCCTCTTGTTCCTTTTCTTGTATGTCTTTTATCTTGTCACTCATCTTTTTTCTGCAATTCTAAGTTTTGCGCTGCGGCTGCGCGGGTTTCGCTCTTGTTCCTCGTCACTGGGAGTGATGACCTTATTGCTGACCAGCGTGAAGGGTGATGCTATGCGCCCGAAGAAGTCCTGTTCGGCCTTTCCCTCTACATTGCCGGCCTTCATGACATTTTTCACGATGCGGTCTTCCAGCGAGTGGTAGGTGATGACCGACAGTCTTCCGCCCGTTGCTATCAGCTCGGTGGCTGCCCGGAGCATATCCTTCAGGGCCTCCATTTCGTGGTTCACCTCGATGCGCAGGGCCTGAAACAGTTTGGCCGTGTCTTTCTTCTCGCGCTCACGTCCCATCAGCCGTGCCGTCACCTCCATCAGGTCTTGTGTGGTCTCGATGCGTTTGCCGGCTCTGGCCTTCGTAATGGCGGCGGCGATTTTCCGAGCGTTTTTCAGTTCTCCATATAAATAGAAGAGGTCGGCCAGTTGCTCTTCCGTATAGTCGTTCACAATGTCGGCAGCCGTCTGTTGTGCCCTTTTGTTCATGCGCATATCCAGCGGAGCGTCGAAACGGAAGGAGAAGCCTCGGGTCTCGTCGTCGAAGTGATGGCTCGAGACACCCAGGTCGGCCAGCAGACCGTCTATGTGCTCCACCCCATAGTAGCGCATCCAGTTCTTCAGATACCTGAAGTTAGAACGCACAAAGGTGAACCGCCCGTCGTCGACGATGTTCTTTTCGGCGTCAGCATCCTGGTCGAAGCTGTACAAATGGCCGTTCTTGCCTAGTCTTGACAGGATTTCGCGACTATGACCGCCACCGCCGAACGTTACGTCCACGTAAATCCCGTCGGGCTTGATATTCAAGCCGTCAATACTCTCTTTCAAGAGTACAGGCACGTGATATGTCGGAGCCGTCATCATCATCGTATCAGAAAGGCATGGTCATAATCTTCTCCAGTTCGCTGCTGAATTCCTCATCGTTCAGGAATGTCTGTTCCAAAGAGCCCTCTGCCCATATCTCTATGGTGTTGTCGTTGCCAATGAAACGAATGGCCTGTTCGATGCCTGCCGCCTGGAGCAGACGCTTCGAGATGAGCAGACGGCCGTTGCCGTCGAGCACTACTTCCTCGGCTTGCGAGGTGAACTGACGGAACAACGATTCTTGTGCCTTGTTCCACATGCTCAGCTGCTTGCGCAGCATGTCGGTGCGTTCGTTCCATACCGACTCGGGATAAATCACAAGGCACTTCTCATGTACATGCTGGCGAAGCATCAGACGCTCCTCGCCGGATGCCTGGAGCACCTTGCGAAAAACAGCCGGCAGGAAGGCTCTTCCCTTGGCGTCGATCTTTGCTTCTATATTTCCTAAAAACCGCATACGTACATTTAAATATGGAATTCGGCTTCAAAATTACATAAAATTCACCACAATCCACCACTTTTCTCCACAAATTTTTCAAAAAGCTGCATTTTTCTTGATTTCTCGCAATCTTTTCTCTCGAAAGAGAGTTTTCCCGTTGGGCTGATTTCTGTCGGATGGTGTCATTTTCCGTCTTGTCTTTGCAGCTATTAAGGGGTTGCCCGTGATGGTTATTGATGCTTGATGAAGAGAGAAAAAAGAGTGGGCGCATGACAGAAAAAACCGTTCAGACGCAAAAAAAGTTTCATGTTTGGAATATTTTTAAGGAAAAATGCCACGATTTTGAAAAATTAGCGTTATTTTTGCAAATTGTTAGTATCATTTAATAGCATGAAGCAACTTTCAGAGAAAACAGTCGACGTTGATGACATCCTACGTGGAAAAATGGGTCCTAAGGCAAAATATGTACCTACGGGCTGGCTCAAGCGCATCGTCCATCAGGACGAGGTGAATCGTTTCCTGTGGGAGAGCCGCGGCAAAACAGGCGTTGACTGGCTCGAGGAGTGCGTACGCTACCTCGACATGACACTAGAGATTGAAGGTAAGGAGAACTTGCCCGATAAAAACGACGGCCGATTGTATACATTTGTCAGCAACCACCCGTTGGGAGGTGTCGATGGCGTGGCACTCGGATCGGTCATTGGCCGGCACTACGACGGCCGTTTCCGTTATCTTGTGAATGATATCCTGATGAATCTGCCAGGACTTGCTCCTGTCTGCATCCCCATCAATAAGACCGGTAAGCAGAGCCGCGATTTCCCTGCCATGGTGGAGGCTGGTTTCCAAAGCGACAACCACATGCTGATGTTCCCGGCAGGAATATGCTCGCGGAAAATCAACGGTCAGGTGCACGACATCCCCTGGAAGAAAACCTTCATCACCAAAAGCGTGCAATATCAGCGCGACATCGTGCCCATCCATTTTGGCGGGCAGAACTCGGAGTTCTTCTACAAATTGGCCAACTTCAGCGACAAGTATGTGAAGAAGGTGAATATCGCCATGCTCTTTCTTGTCGATGAAATGTACAAAAATGTGCATAAAACCTTCCGTGTGGCCATCGGGAAGCCCATCCCCTGGCAGACATTCGATAAGTCAAAAACACCGATGGAATGGGCAAAATTTGTAGAAGACAGCGTTTATCAACTCTAGTAATCATAGCATATAACAACTAGCATGGAACAAGAGATTATCCAGCCCGTCGACAAGCAACTGTTGAAAGCAGAACTGACGCGTGAACGCCAACTGCGGATGACGAATAAGAGTCATAATGAGATTTATGTCATTACGGCCCATCAGGCTCCCAATGTGATGCGTGAGATTGGCCGTTTGCGCGAGATTGCTTTCCGTGAGGCGGGCGGTGGTACAGGCAAAGAGGTCGATATTGACGAGTTCGACACTTGTGAGAACTGCTACAAGCAGCTCATCGTGTGGAATCCTGAAGCTGAGGAAATTATCGGCGGCTACCGTTATCTGTGCGGCACCGACTGGGAACTCGACGACAACGGACAGCCCATTTTGGCCACCAGCCACATGTTCCATTTCTCGAAGAAGTTCCTCGATGAGTATATGCCCCGCACCATTGAGCTGGGACGGTCGTTTGTCTCGCTGCCTTATCAGAGCTCGCGCATGGGTGCCAAAAGCCTCTTCGCCCTCGACAATCTCTGGGACGGACTGGGCGCTCTTACCGTTATCAAGCCCAACGTGAAATATTTCTTCGGCAAGATGACCATGTACCCCTCCTATGTGCGTAAGGGACGAGATATGATTCTCTATTTCCTGAAGAAGCATTTCGACGACAAGGAAAACCTCATTATCCCGATGAAACCGCTGAAAATTGAGACTGACGAGCGCGAATTGCAGGCTCTTTTCTGCGAGGATAATTTCAAAAAAGACTATCGTATTCTTAATGCTGAGGTGCGTAAACTCGGCTTTAATATTCCTCCTTTGGTGAATGCTTACATGAGTTTGTCACCCACCATGAAACTGTTTGGCACGGCTATTAACTATGGTTTTGGTGATGTGGAGGAGACCGGTATCCTGATTGCTGTCGATGAGATTCTGGAAGAAAAGCGCATCCGTCATATCGACAGTTATATCCGCGAGCATCCAGAGGCGCTGCACATCACCTCCGGGGCCAATAAGGTAATTTATAAAGATTAATATCTATCCTTTATTCCATAGACTAGTAGAACTTGTGTTGCTAGCATATCTCGTCGCACAAGTTCTACTAGTTCATCTTGTGAAGTGTTCTTGTCACATAGACAATCCGTTTTAGGCAAGAAAAACAGGGCGTTTTTGTTCCTGAAAGGCTGTGTTATCATGCTTGATACATGGTGTCCTGATGTCTGAAACGAATTCCATTGGTCGTTTCATAAGAAGGCACCTGTAGTTCCTCAATCTCCTATCCTGTAAAAGGTGATAAAAAACAGAGCCGTCGTCCCTCGCGGGAAAACGGCTCTTCATTTGACTAACAAATATTGGAGGAGAACTTATTGAGTTTTAATCAACTCCATTTTCATGTTGTCACGCTTTTATTTCTTTACCAGCTTCGAAGGATAGTTGAAAGCTGTAATGTTCGTATTGGTAATGCTAGCATAGGTACCGGCAGATGTGTTAGCCACACGCAGTGCATAGAATGTGTATCCTGAAGGAGCTGTTCCTACAAGATTCCATGTGATAGCACCCGCCGACAAATCGAATGAGGAAGTACCATCAAGTGATACGGAGGTTTTATTGCTGGTGCGGTAAATCGATGATCCGTTCGTATACATCAACAGCACGATAGCCTGGTCGGTAGTCACGCTGGATGTCTTCCAGTTGCCTACAAAATCAAGGTTGTTGAACTTCATTTTGGGATTCTCGGAGTCTCCAAGGGTCATACTTATAGGTATAGCACCTTGATCGAATACCAAATAATAATTTCCACCATCATTTTGTAGTTTTACGTCAACTTTGCTTGCACCATTCGTACCATAATAGAAGGTGTAGTCTCCCAGCATGTCTTTCTCGATCTCGCACTGATAAATCTTAACGGTATAGGTCAGCTCTCCTGCATAGGTGATGGTGGCTGTGGTTTTGCGGACATCACCCGTGTTGTTTGCATTGAGTTTGACTACCAGTGCACCGTCCTTGATGCTGAACGTAGCCCAGTCGACGGTTGATGGTGCCACCGTATATGTGATGCCAGGAGTGGCCTCGATGGCCAGTTCTTTTGTGGTAGCGCCGTCGTTGGCTAAGTAACTGTTGCCGTCGTTGACGATGAACGACAGACCGTTCTGCAAGATTTTTATCTCTGTAGTGCTCTCTCCGTCGGTGAGTTTGGCAACAGTACTTCTGCTGGCCTTGTTGGGGTTCACCTTCAGAGTGACATGCAGGATGCCGTCTTCGAGGCGGAAGGTAGCCCAGTCGACCTCCGATGGTGCCACCGTATAGTTCTTGTTACCAGTATAGGCGACGACAAGGTCGTGGGTCATTGGTGCGGCACTGGCGTTAAGATCATTACCGTTGTTGACACAGAAGGTAATACCCATCTGCTGTACCGTCACCTCAGCATAGTCGTTGCCCGAGTAGATCTTCAACTTGGCGGCGCGCGATGCTCGGTCGAGGTTCTGCTCCACATTCACTGTCACGGTGTTGCCGCTGGCTGAAGCCGTGCACCAAGAGGTGCTCGACTCCACGCGGGTAATACCGTTGGGCGATGAGCATTGGATGGTTCCCTGCGAGGGAACGCATTGGAATTCCACATCGGCCTTCTCGATGGTGATGGAAGATTTCTTTGCGTAGGGGTTCTCGGTCTCATCTTCGCCGCATGAGAACACGAGGAACGCACACATCAGAATACTGACGAAACTTATAATCTTTTTCATATCTTATTTCCGTTTAAGTCCTACCATTCCGTAAATACGGGTGTTACCATTAATAGCATAGGCAGCCTGCTCGGCGTCTGTCAGAGAGATATAGCCCACACGTGAAGTGCCCTTGAAGACATAGATGCACCAGCCCTCTACCTTGTAAGAGCCCCATGCACCGTTGTCGGTCCACTTGTACATTTGCTCCGACTCGCTCCAGTAGAGCTTCATGCCCGAATTCACCTTGGTGGTGTACAGTCCGTAGTGCACAAAGCCCTTCGACGACCATCCTGCCAACAGGATGACATTGCCGTTGGCCAGCGGCTCACCCACGAGCTGTGGATGCAGCGTAAGCGAGTTCTCGGCCTTGTTGTACTCCAGTTCGAGGTCGTAGTTGGGATTGACGCCCTTCATGAGGTAGACGCTACGGTCGGGAACAGGCTCAAGCGACACATTGAGGGTACTGATGTCGCCATCGACGGCCTTGCTTCGAATCATGAGCTCGTAATTGCCTGCCCAACTGTCGTAGTTGATGACCCACTGCGGGAATGAGCCTTCCAGCGGATAGCGGTTGCCCTGCTCGTCAATGGCCGTGTAGTTATGAGAGGTCATGTCGTAGGCAAACTCGCGGATTTTCACACCGCCCACCGTCAGTGCCTTATAGAGGCGCAAACTGTTCGGTGTATAGGTGTAGGCCTCGGTCTCTAAGTCGTTCTCGCCAACGGTAAACTCCATCTGGCGTGATGTGAGGAACTCGGCGTTGAACTGCTCGCCATTGATGGTGCCTTTCATGCAGCTGTACGACTGTTTCTCGGGATCCCAGAAGTCGGTCTGGAAGGTGTTCAGCGATGCCAGATACTCTTCGGCGGGCACCGTCAGGCGATAGAGATAACATTTGTTCTTAGAACGGGCACCATGCACCTTGATGATGTCGTTGCCAATGCTGTCGATGACATACTCTGTATCGCCGCCATAAGCCTGATAACCCTTGCTGGAGCCTTCGGCAAAATAGTGCATAATCGGGCTGTAGGTATCGAAGATCAGCGTTGGGCCGTCCTCGTAGCTCAGCTTGTAGTAGCACACGTCGGTGCCTTTGGGAGTACCAGTTCCGGGCAGGGGCTCACTCATGATGGTGGCTGTCTGCTCGTCGAACTTACAGGTGAAGACGTAGCCGCCATACTCTTGGGTGTTCTTTGGGAAAATCTCGAATACCCATCCGTATTCAGAGCTCATGAGCGTGCTCTTGGCTTTCTCGTTGTATTCGGTCAGACGGTGTGTAGCTAGGTCGTCGAACGTATCTTCCTGATTTTTCAGGCACGATTGAAACATCAGTGCCGGAAGCAGGAAAAGCAGATAAAATATGTTCTTTTTCATAATCGTTCCTTTTTTATTTTACGGATAGGTCGGTCAAATCTACAATACGGTTGGCAACGTCGTTCTCACGTCGCAATACGATTTCGCGTAGCTCATCCATGTTGATGCCCCAAGAGTCGCGCATATAGCTCTTCACCAGGTCGAGTTTGGCATTGATCCAGCCTGCGCCTTCCTTACCGGCTGTCTCCAAGAAACCGTCCCAGGTAGCCTTGTCGTTGGTTACGTAGATGGAGAACATCTCTGCAAAGTCCTCACCGGCACTATGACGTGCGTAACCAGAGATATAGCCCTTGGGCAGATAAACGGTATCCTTGTTGTTAGTGTCCGAGCTCCACTCACCAGCAATGTATGTAGTGGGTGTGATGAGTTTGTATTCAGGTGAGTAGTCCCTGGTCTGGTTCAGGATGTGGGTGAACTCATGGAAGATAGTCTTCAGGTAGTAGTGGTTCAAGTTTGCACGACTCATTGTGTACTCGTTTACATGGTTCACACCAGACAGGAAGATTTTCTTACCACCTTCTGCGGTACCCAGCACCATCGTACCGTTGTTGCGGTACTCCCAGTTTCCTACCATATAGATAAGCTTCGGGAAGTTGGCACGTGTGAATGATATGCCGGCAGCCTCGTCGAAAGCCTCCAGACATGCATATTTCACGATGTGTGCTAACTTGATAGCCTGGTTGTATTCGGCAGGAATCACATAGTAGTTGTGGTCTGACTCGATATCCTCGAAACGATATTTCACCTCGATGTTGTAGGTGTTGACAAAATTGGCCTCCAGCCACTCGTCGAAAGGATTCTTATCAACCTTGTCGAGGGTGATGATACTCTCCTTGTTGAGCTCATCCTCCGAGCAGGATGTCATGAAGAACGCTCCTGCCAGTAATGCTATTGAAAAGATTATATATTTTTTCATATCACGTCGGATTATAAATGTTACGATAAATCAACTTAACGTGGATTCGGTGTTACTCCGGCATCGCGGGCCTGTTGGGGCACCTGGATGGCCTTGCGCTCGTCGTCGACAGTCAGGACGTCGACCAGTCTTCCGGGAACATGGTTCTCCATCATGCGACGCTTGATCTCCATACCGAAGCGCTTGATGTCGAACCAGCGCATGCCGCGGTGGATGGTCTCGATGCGGCGCATATCGAGCAGACACTGATACATGCACTCGTCAACACTGCCCTCGGCCTCGATGGTGAAGCCAACGGGATGGAGATGCTTCTTAATGGTTGATACCATACCCGTCTGGTCTTCCTCGGTAATCTCGTAGCAATAACCAACTTTGCTGTAGAATTTCTGAATCGTGTCGGGAGTCAGTATCAAGGTTTCGTTTGTGGTATAGTTATGCATCCAGAGGTTCATATCCTCGCAAGCCTTGTTGTACTGCTTGAGATGGATATATGCCTCGGCACGCTCCAGCAGACAGTCGTCGGCAGTAAATGCGGGGAAGATGGTGCGATAGTAACCAGTACCGGCCACGGGGTCAGTGGTCTCAAACAAGTACGGGCAGCGGCGTGCCACGCAGTAGCCCAGGTCGGTACCGCTGGGATAGTAGGATGTGCCTCCGTCTTTATAGGCATTCTTACCTTCACCCCAAATGTGAGCAGCACCGAATGTCTCGTTGCCGTTGATGTACTGTCCGTGGGCGAAATGCTTGTAGCTGTTATAGTTGAGGAACATGGTACCCAAGCGCGAGTAGCAGGCCGTCATCAGCAGGTTGCAGTTGTTCTCGGTCGACACGTAGTTCAGCGGACGGGCTGTACCGCTGGTGGCCAGTTCAGCGTAAGCCACCCAGTCACGGAGCATGCTCTGCGGAGCCTCGCCCAGGCAGAGGTTGGCATACTTGATGCACTGATCCCACTTGCCTGCATACAGGTAGAAGCGCGAGGCAAAGGCATAGGCGGCTTTGCGGTTGAAGTGATATTTTGGCGAGGCGTAGTCGTCGTCCAGCAGCGGCAGACCCTCTTCCAGGTCGGCCTCAATCTTCTCATATACTTCCTGCAGGTTTCCACGCGGATTAACCACTCCTACCTCCGTACCTGTGTCGTACTGGTAGTACACACCCAGCACGTTGGCTGCAGTAGCAGGGTCGTAAGCCTTGCAGAAGATGTTGGCCAGCATGAAGTGGGCGTAGGCACGCAACACAAGGGCTTCACCCTTGCATTTGGTGAGCAGGGCATTGTGAGGACCACCCAGGTTCTCAATGCCCTCGAGGGCCATATTGGCTGTCACGGCTGTTGAGTAATAGCCAGTCCATAGGTTGTTAGGTCCCTCGTTGAAGGTCTCGGTGATGTCCTCCCAGTGTCCCAGCTGCATGAACCATCTGTTGCTGGAGCCATTGGTGTTGTTGAACTCATCCACATTGTCGGAGGAGAACTCACAAACCACTCCATACTCATGGTCGGGGTAAGCGCTGGTGAGGATGTCCTTCACTTTCTTCTCTTTATCGATGGTCGTACGGTTGTCGGGCATCTCGTCCAGGAATTCGTCGCACGAAGACAACAGACAAGGAGCAAGCATCAGCAGACCGGCCAGTACGCTCGTTACTATCTTATTATATATATGTGTATTCATAATCTTCAATCTTCAATTGTCAATTATCAATTTTCTGTTACTTAAATACCGAGTCTCAGCGTGAGTGTGAACTGCTTGGGCAGAGGCGCGGCAACACCACCTGTATTGAAGAACTCGGGGTCTTGTCCGTTGAGCTTCTTGTCGGCATATATCAAGAAGAGGTTGGTAGCCTGCAGCTTCATCGAGAGGTTGTAGAGTCCGATGGTACGGATCAACTTCTTCGGGAAGTCATACGACAGTGACATCTCCTTCATGCGGATGAAGTCGCCCTTGGCCGTGCGTACCGATGAGTAGTTGTAGGCATTGTAGGCATAGCTCAGTCCGCTGAGGTTCCAGTTCTGGCGGCGCGAGGCAATAGTGGGAATGTTGGTGATATTCTCATCGCCGGGCACCATCCAACGGTTGCGGAACTCCTTCGGCATAGAAGCCAGGTCGCTATAGCTGCTTCTGAACGAGTTGTCCAGACGGATGGCATTTCCGAACGAATAGGTAATAAATATGTTCAGCGTCAGGCCTTTCCATTTGAAGATGTTTCCAAACGAACCTGTGTCGGTCGGATCGGTCGGTCCTTCGTAGACCAGGAATCCGAGCTTCTCCATGTCGGAGAGCTGATAGTTGATGCCGGTCACGGTCACCTCACCGTCCTCATTGATGAATGAGGGCAGACCCTCGTAGTTCAGTCCGTTGAACGGAACAGAGAACAGTCCGCGCACGGGATAGCCTTCGCGTGCGAAACCGGTACCGGTCAGGAAGGCGTACATGCGGGTGGTGGTCTTCAGCTTGGTCACCTCATTGTGCGTATGTGAGTAGATGAAACTGGTGCTCCAGGTGAAGTCCTTGGTCTTGATGTTAGTGGTCGAGAGGCTCAGCTCCACACCATTCGACTTCATCTCGGCAATGTTGGCGCTCTTGCTCGAGAAACCGTCGGTTCCATCGACATCGGCGCGGCCAATCAGGTCGAAGTTGTTACGCTTATACCAGTCGAAGGTGAAGTTGATGCGGTTGTTCACGAAACCTGCCTCGAAGCCTAGGTTCAGCTCGTGCTTCTTCTCGTAAGTCAGGTTGGGGTTGGCAATGCTGGAGATGTAAAGCTCTGTCTCACTGTCCTTGGTGAAATAGCGCCAGCGCGTCTGGCTGCGGATGATCGGCAGGGCGTTGGTAACGGCCGGACGGTCGGCAGTCAGCGAGTAAGAGGCTTTCAGCGTCAGGTGTGACAGGGCAGGCTGCAAGTTCTTGAACCAGCTCTCCTCGTGGGCATTCCATGCGGCAGAGACGTTCCATGTGGGCAGCCAGCGGCTGCTGCGGGCCTTACCCAGTCCGTTGGTTCCCTCGTAGCGGTAGGTGCCGTTCAGCGTGTAGCGGCCTTTATAAGAATAGGTGGCGTTGGCGAAGAAGGCGGCACTGCGCGAGTGGCTGTTGCCCATGCTGTAGTAGTTGCTGCCGTCTTCCTGTCCCTTCTTGAACACGTGATAGTCGTAGTTGGGTACCTCACCCATGTCGTATTGCATACCCCATCCGCGGAACCATGTAGAATGACGGTCGTACGAGTTGGTCTCCATACCGCCGTATAGGTTCAGAATGTGGTCGTTGTTGTAAACGTCGTTGTATTGTGCGGTGGCACGGAAGTCCCATCCGAACATGCTGTTGTCCCTGCGCTCGAAGATACCTCCATAGGGCAGTACGGTAATTGGCAGGTCGTAGGGCTTCTCAGGGTCAGAATACAGACGCGAGTTGTTGTCGCGGATGGTGGCTGTGTCCATGGCGCGGAAGGCCAGTGCCTGGTTAGAGTCATCTAAGATATAATGTTCGCGCGAGGTGGCCGAGTATTTCACGGCACCCAGCACGCTCAGCTCCACCTTGGTGATGGGCTTGTAGTTCAAGCGGCCCTGCACACGTACGTCGGCCACATTCACATCCAGGTAGTTGTTGTCCAACTCATGCAAGATGTTGAACGGAGCATAGTTGCGGGTGTAGAACACATTGGGGTCAAGGGCACGCGAGGTGTTCAAGGCGTAAGAGTAGGGGTTGATATCGAAGTCGCGCGATACCTCACCGGTCACCACGTTGGTCGACTGTCCCAGCGTACCGGGGGCGCGCTGTTTGCGGAACGAGGCATTACCAATCATGTTCAGCGAGACCTTCTTGGAAATCTTGAATGTGGCATTCTGGTTGGCGGTATAGCGTTCCACCTTACTCTGCAGCGTCCATCCCGGGTCGAACATGGCACTCAGCGAACCGTAGTACTGCACTTTGTCGGTACCGGCCGAGATGCTGATAGAGTGGTTGTGCATGATGTTGTTCGAGAACAACTCCTTAAACCAGTTGGTGTTTCTGTACTCAGCGTCGCGCAGGTAAGCAGCCTTGGCCTCAGGTGTGTTGGCCAGTCCGAACTGACCGTTGGTCTCGTCGTACTGCGAGAGCAGCTGGTACATCTTTCCGTAGACACCACTGCTCGAGGCATTGGCTGTTCCGGCATAGAGCAAGTAACCCTTTTGCTGCAGCTCCTGATAGATAGACATCTGGTCCTGCGAGTTCATGATGTTGAACGTCGAGTAACTCGGAATCAATCGCATGGTGTACTCACCCGTGTAGTTGATGCGGGCCGTACCTTGCTGTCCTTTCTTCGTGGTGACGACAATCACACCAGCCATGGCGCGGGCACCATAGATAGAGGTTGCCGAACCGTCCTTCAGAATCTGGAACGACTCGATATCGTCGGCGTTCAGTCCTGCGATGGCGCTCGAGATCAGCGTCTCTGCATCACCTGATGACAGCGCGTCGGCATCGACGTCTACCACATCCTCTTGAATCACACCGTCGACCACCCACAGGGGCTTCGACGAACCGTAGATAGAGGTGGCACCACGCACACGGATTTTCGGAGCCGTACCGAAGGTACCCGTCACGTTCTGCACCGATACACCGGCAGCACGACCTTCCAGCGAGCGCGAGATATCGGCAATACCGTCAATCTTTGCCTCTTGCGCGTTCACCTTCGAGGTAGAACCAGTAAACAGGCGCTTGTCAACGCGTTGCATACCTGTTACCACCACTTCCTCGATGGTCTTGGAGTCGGGGGCAAGCACAATTTTCATGTTGGGCTTGATGGTCACGGTCTGGGTGGTGTATCCCACATAAGAGACGGTGATTTTTGTAATCCCCTGACGAAGTGTAATTGTAAACTTTCCATTAACGTCAGTCACAGCACCAAAGTTGGTTCCTGCCAGACGGATGGAGGCACCGATAATTGGCTCTCCGTCATCAGCAGACACAACGGTACCATTGACTGTTGTCTGGGCCATCGCCATACCTGTAAAAAGGAATAGCAGGGCCAAAAGAGTCAATAGCTTTTTCTTCATAGACTATTTAGGTTTTGTTAATAATGATAAAAGTTCTCTCCGCAAAAACCAAGAATAAGTTGATAGTTAATAACTCTTTTTGGGTTTTCTTTTGCAATTTTACCCTAAAATCCGCAAGCAATCTCA
>DEFO01000034.1 GCA_002350805.1 Prevotella sp. UBA2850 | reverse complement strand
TCTGCTGCAATGTGGGTTAAATCTTGATAGCTATAGCCAAAACGATGTAACATCATAAAACCGTTGCAAATCTTCATTGCAGCAGCAATCATTGCATTTAACGATTTAAAATTTTTGCGTGCGAGCAAGTAATTTCCAAACTCGAAATAGTCGCTTGGACGGAGCTTCATAATGTAGCCATAACTGCCATTTTCCTGCAATGTCAAATATTCTGGCCAAATGAATGCGTCAGATGGTGCTCCTTGTCGAATGTTACGTTCCAAGTTTTTATAAAACCTTTCATCTGGTGGGTTGAGATACCATTTTAAGGCCATCTGTTGACCATCCAAATCTACAAGATAAACAATACCTTGCCCACCACGTCCAAGTTCTTTTATAACAGTTGCCTGACTTCCAATAGTCAGATTTACTTTTGCTCCATTTTGTAGTTCCATAGTTCTCTTTGATTTAATATCCACCGCCTTTAAGTTCAACACTTTCTACTGCTTGTATTTCACCGCTTGCACCGCATGATGGGCAAGTAACATATCTCTGACCATGATAACATGATATTGTTCCACATCCACTGCAAATATAAAAGTATTTAGAATGGCAATGAGGGCAGCCCTGGAAATTGTCATCTAGGACTATTGAGCCTCTGACTTTCTGTGAATCAAAGTGCTCTCGATGTGCCTTTTCTTTGTCTATTTTGAACGCCCATACAAACTTCAGCATTTGTCCTTGGGGGTCTATTGTTATGCCAAATGGCTTTTTTGTTTCTTCGCACATCGCCAAGACTGCAAAAGCCTCTTTAGTAATTGGTGTTATTGCCATTTCTTTCAACATTTAATAGCTGCTTATTGTTTTCAAATCGAACAAGTTCATTTAAATCAACATTTAGTAGTTCTGCAATCTTCATCAGATTTGCCAAATCAGGTTGGCTGGTGTTTGTACACCATTTTGATATTGTACCCTGGTCTTTTCCCAGTTGTTCTGCCAGCCACTTATTAGTTATTTTTCTTTCGGCTAGGACTACTTTGAGGCGATTGAGGTCTCTATTCTCCATTTGTCTTTTTGTTTTATTGGGTACAAAGTTAATAAGATTCTGCGACACAATACCCATAATTCTCAAAAAATCCTTTCAATCCTCAAAAAATTGGTGATTTTTCAATATTTTGCAATCTCTATTAACACTTTTTGATTTGGAATGACTATCCCTGAAAAACGTTGTCACATTTGATACGTTTATATCTTTATATAGTATCACGTTCACCCAAGTTCATTTATAATTGCAATCAAAAAGAGTGCTTGTGTTGTTTGAGGGCGTTACTTCGATTGGTTCATTTTGCACTAAACTCTTCATTTTGCAACCTTCACTTCAAAATTGCTAAATGCTGATAATCAAGATGTTTGGGTTTCCAAAATTTTTGTTACTTATTTGTTGCTTTATACCTTTATTGAATATGTTTACGCTGATATACAATAAGTTACAAAAATAATAAACTTACCACTTCTAAAAAACGACACTCTAAAATAACGCACTCCCACATTCCCTAGCTTTACGTAAATGTTTACGTTCATTATTATTGCTCTTCAGTGGGTCTTTTCATTTAATTTTATTACCTTTGTGGCTGAAAACTAATAACATACGGATCAAAGAAAAATGAACAAACGACTGATTATCATGTTTGCGGCTGTCGTCTTCTCCTTGACGATGATGGCTGACACCAAGCAGACCGTCAAGATAGACGGGACTACAGTTGACAAAACGGTCGAACGGTTGACGTTCGATGGCGACAAGGTGGTGCTGACATTCACCGACCATTCCACGCAGACTGAGGATATGGAACTGGTAAGCATCGATTTCTTCTATTCGGGCACTGGCATCTCGCAAGTGAAGACCGATGAGATGAGCGGTAAGCACATCTATAATCTGAACGGACAGTATCTGGGCACAGGCCTCGAGGGACGTGCAAAAGGCGTCTATGTGGTTGACGGCAAGAAGGTGGTTGTGAAGTAACGAAGGGAGAGATATGACAATGAAAAAACTGTTTTTCTTTTTCGTCCTTGTGTTGGCCATGCTCAGCACGAGCACAGCTGTGAAGTCACAGTCGTGGGACTTCCTCTCTCTCGATGCTGTCGACCAGGAGAACCTGGCTGCCGACCAGAGTGGCAACTGGCTGCTCGACACCAACAATAACAACCGCTGGTGCTATGTGAAGGCGCTTCATGCTGAGGCTGTCATGGCCAATGGCACCGAATTACAGTATGCCAAGGGACTGCTCATTACCGTCACCGAAAGCTCGAGCGGCAACTTCCGAGCCGACATCAAGAACAAACGCATGTGGATGGGTGGCGGCTCCATCACCATTCCCAGTCTGAAGGCCGGCCATAAGGTTACGGTCATTTATATGTCGTCGAGCAAAGACGTGGCCCGTGGCATCAATGTCGAGAATATTACCCCCGTATCGGGCGAGTTCAACAGCACCAGCATGGGCACAGCCCGTGTCACCAGCATAGGTACGGTGACTGCCGACGGCGACGTGACGCTCACCATGACGGGTGGCATGTATATCTACGGCATCCAGGTGGAGGAGCCCGATAGCGACGGCGACACCGGTGGTGGCGACGACACGCCAACACCTCCTGTGACCGACCATTCCACCTTTGCCAGCGCAGCCAGCAATCAGGTGGTCATCACCGTGGGCAGCGAGAAGAAATACTACAATACGGCCGAGGTGACCAGCATCGATGTCAACGACCAGACCATCACTGTCAGTCAGGCTGCTGGCACCGACACCTACGAGGGCACCATCAGCAACATCTCGTTCCGTAAGGCCACCGAGGGCAACAACGGCACGTTCGACAATGCCGACGGCAAGGTGCGTATCACCGAGGCCCGCGGCTGGATGGAGTCCGCCTATGTGAAGTTCGACCCCTTCGATGGAGCCAGGACCTATCATGTCTATGTAAAGGGCGGCAACTACGCCGACTATACGCTCATCGATGCCCAGCTGGTGCGCAACTACGGCACCTATGGACGGGCCGATATGGTGGGACTGGTCAAGGCCGCCAACTATGCACTCAAGATAGTGCCCGTAGATGCCGATGGGGCAGAGATGACTGCCGCTGCCAACGAGGCTGCAGCCATCAGTGTCGAGGCCTACGACCGTTCTGGCTTTGCCCATAAGGGCAGGACCGAGGGTGTGGGTGCCTACAACAACGACGGCTCGCTCAAGAGCAATGCACGTGTCGTATACGTCACCAAGAATAATGCCAAGACCGTCACGCTCGACATCGTCAAGGACAGCAAGGGCACCACCGAGACCTTCACCGGCCTGCAAGACATTATCTACGGCTATCAGAAAGGTTTTGAGACCCGTCCGCTGGCCATCCGCATCGTAGGCACTATAGCAGCTGCCGACTGCGATGAGTTCCTCAGCTCTTCCGAGGGCATTCAGGTGAAAGGCAAGGGTGCCTACTCGCCCCTCAACATCACCATCGAGGGCATTGGTAACGATGCTGTCACCACAGGCTTCGGCTTCCTCATCCGCAATTCTGCCAGCGTTGAGCTGCGCAACTTCGCCAACATGCTCTGTATGGACGATGCCGTCAGCATCGATACCGACAATGAGCACATCTGGGTGCACAACCTTGACATGTTCTACGGACAGCCCGGCAGCGACGCCGACCAGAAAAAGGGCGATGGAACCATCGACATCAAGGGAGACTCGCGCTATATCACTGTCAGCTACAACCACCTGTGGGACAGTGGAAAAGCCTCGCTGTGCGGTATGAAGAGCGAGACGGGTCCCAACTGGATTACCTACCACCACAACTGGTTTGACCATAGCGACTCGCGCCATCCGCGCATCCGCACCATGAGCGTGCATGTCTACAACAACTATTTCGACGGAAACGCGAAGTATGGTGTGGGAGCTGCCTATCAGAGCAACGCTTTCGTCGAGCGCAACTACTTCCGCAACTGCAAGTACCCCATGCTCATCTCGCAGCAGGGCAGCGATGTGGCCACCAATGCCAAGGGCACCTTCTCAGGTGAGGACGGCGGTATGGTGAAAGCCTTCGGCAACAAGATTATCGGTGCCACACGCTATGTCACCTATCAACAGAACGGCACCCAGTTCGATGCCTACGAGGCAGCTACGCGCGACGAGCAGGTGCCTGCCAGTGTGAAGGCTGTGAAGGGCGGGCGCACCTACGATAATTTCGACACTAACAGCAGCCTCTTCTACACCTATACGCCCGATGAGGCCGACGCCGTTCCAGGCATTGTCACTGGCTGGCTCGGTGCCGGACGCATGGGACACGGCGACCTGCAGTGGACATTCAACAATGCCACCGAGGACAAAAACGCAGAGGTAATCGATGCCCTGAAGAACGCTCTCGAAAACTACAAGAGCACATTGGTAGGTATCTTCGGCGAGGATGAGTTGGGCCCCGGTGGCGATACTCCCGGTGGCGACACCCCTGGCGGTGACACTCCTGGCGGTGACACTCCCGAGGGAACCATCACCTGTACGTTCGATAATAGCGGCGTGCCCTCCAGCGACTTCTTCACCGTCGTTGGCAACGGCTCCAACAGCAAGGGCAAGGCCACCGTCGATGGCGTGGAGTACACTGTCTGCCTGAAGATAGAGACTGCCACCAGCATTAAGTTCACCCTCCCCAAGAGCTATGAGATGACCCTCTATTTTGGCGACACAGAGACCGCCAGCATTAAGGTCGACGGTGTGAAGAAAACCAGCACTACCAGCACCTATACCGAGGTGTTGGCTACCGGCAGCCACGAACTCACCAAGGCCGACAGCCGCAACCTGTTCTTCATCAAGCTGGTGCCGAAAGAGTAGGGGGGAAAGGCAGACTAAGACGAGCACAGATGACTCTTGGGTGCGGTTGATGCAAAATGAAGCGAATTCCTTCCTGCAGGAACACACCGATACGTTTTCGTTAAAAAACAGATGGGCTGGCTTATGGGCCGGCCCATCTCTATTTAAAGATGGCCAGTGACTCTTTGAGAAGTCAAGTGACTCATTGAGGCAGCTTCATGGTCAGGGACGATGAGTTGTCCGTAAAAAAGTGAATTATTTTTTGCAATATGGGGTTTTTGTGCTATCTTTGCAGTTGACTATGATTGACAGAGCGACAGTAGACAGGATTCTGGAGGCGGCCAACATCGTGGAGGTGGTGGGCGAGTTTGTTAGCTTGCGCAAGGCGGGAGTTAACTATAAAGGCCTGTGCCCGTTCCACGACGACACCACCCCCTCGTTTATGGTCAGTCCAGCCAAGAACATCTGTCATTGCTTTGCCTGTGGCAAGGGTGGCACGCCCGTGGGCTTTATCATGGAGCACGAACAGATGACCTACCCTGAGGCGCTGCGATGGCTGGCCCGGAAGTATAACATCGAGATCAGGGAGCGCGAGCTATCGGCAGAGGAGAAACAGCAGGAAAGCGACCGCGAGTCGATGTTCATCGTGAACGAGTGGGCCAAGAATTATTTTCATGACATCCTGAAGAACGATATCGACGGACGGGCCATCGGCATGCAGTATTTCCGCAGTCGTGGCATCCGTGACGACATCATTGAGAAGTTCCAGCTGGGCTATGCACCACAGTCGCGTTCAGCCTTGTCGACGGCGGCTAAGAAGGCCGGCTACCAAGAGGAGTTCTTGTTGAAGACCGGTCTCTGTTATCGGCGCGAGAACGATGGCTCGCTGGTGGACCGCTATGCCGGCCGCGTCATATTCCCGTGGTTCACCATGAGTGGTAAGGTGGTGGCCTTCGGCGGCAGACTGCTCGACAGCCGTACAAAGGGCGTGCAGCAGAAATATGTCAACTCGCCCGACTCTGACATCTACCACAAGGAACAGCAGCTGTATGGTCTGTATCAGGCCAAGAAGCAGATTGCCAAAGACGACTGCGTGTATATGGTGGAAGGCTATACTGACGTCATCGCCATGCACCAGTGTGGCATAGAGAACGTGGTGGCTAACTCGGGAACGGCACTCTCGTCGTACCAGATCAAGATTCTGCGGCGCTTCACCCAGAACATCGTGCTGCTCTACGACGGTGATGAGGCTGGTATCCATGCGGCGCTACGAGGCACCGACATGCTGCTGGCCGAAGGAATGAACGTGAAGGTGCTGGTTCTGCCCGATGGCGACGACCCTGACTCGTTTGCCCGGAAGCACACGGCGGCCGACTTCAAACAGTATATTACCGACCATCAGACAGACTTCATTCAGATGAAGTGCGACCTGTTGCTCAGAGGAATCACCGACCCCATCAAGCGCGCCGAGGCTATCAACTCGATCATCAAGAGCATCTCGGTGATCAAAGATCCTGTGGTGCGCGACGCATACGTGGCCGATTGTGCCCATCGGGTGGGCATCAACGAGGCGACCATTATCACCCAGCTTAACAAGTTTATTCGCGACGACCAGGAGCAGCAACGCAAGGAAGCTGGCAGAAACACCGGCGGCACCACCACTGCGGTTGCCCCTGTCACTACGAGTCAGGGCGCAAGTGCCCCCTCGGACTCAGGTAATGCCGCAAAGACAACAGTTGCCGGCACCCAGGGTGGCATGAATACTGCCGGAAGTGTCAACCAGGTGGAGACGATGTTGGTGCAGATGATTGTGCGCCATGGCGAGGAGATTATATTTAGAGATATTGAGACCGACGACGGACAATCCATCCCCCAGCTCAGCGTGGCCCAATACATCTATTACTCGCTGGCCGACGACGGACTGTCGTTCAGTCACCCTTTGTACAACCGCATCATGGAGGAGGCTGTGCAGCACTGCGAGGCGGAGGATGACTTCCGAGCCGAGCCGTATTTCACCCACCATGAGGATGTGCAGGTGAGTCAGCTGGCCGCCACGCTCTGCATCGACCACTTCCAACTGAGCAAGAGCCAGCAGGTGAGACGCGACACCGACACTCTGCGCGAGCAAACCCAACGTCTGCTAATGGACTACCGTCTCGACTATGCTGAAAACAAGCTGCGCGAGCTGAAACGCGCCATCTCGCTGTCGGCCGACAACCCGCAGCAGTTGATGATGCTCGTGGAACAGTATAAAGAAATGCAGAACATCCGCAACACACTGGCCAAGAAACTAGGTAACAACATCATCGTATGATATACGTTCACTGGCTCATTCTGCTCATCTACGGCCTGGCCGTGGTGGCTACCATGATACGCGTGCTGATGGACAATCGACAGCCCGCCAAGACCATGGCATGGATGCTGGTGCTGACATTCCTGCCCCTGCTGGGCATCTTCCTCTATTTCTTCTTCGGACAAAACACGCGTAAGGAACGGCTCATCAGCCAGCAGAGCCTCGACCAACTGACCAAGCGGTCGATGCTGGAGTTTGTGGAACAAAAAGACCTGGTGATTCCCGACAATTACCAGACACTCGTACAGCTGTTTGCCAGCCAAAACTGGGCGTTGCCCTTCAAGGATAACCATACCGACATTTTCACCAACGGTTACGACTTGTTTGGCCAGCTGTTGCGCGACATCAGTCAGGCCCGTTATCACATTCACTTAGACACTTACATCTTCGAGGATGATGCCTTGGGGTTTCTCGTGTCCGACGCCCTCATTGCCAAGGCCAAAGAGGGTGTGGAGGTGCGTGTCATTTACGACGATGTGGGTTGCTGGCATGTAGACGGCTCGTTCTTCGAGCGTATGCGCAATGCCGGCATCGAGGTTCATGGCTTCATGCCTGTGAAATTCCCCGCCTTCACCAGCAAAGTGAACTATCGCAACCACCGCAAGTTGTGTGTCATTGATGGCCATACGGGCTATATCGGGGGTATGAATATTGCCACACGCTATGTGCGGGGACGCCACAACGACGGGTGGCGCGACACCCACCTGCGCATCCGTGGCAATGCCGTGTATGGCATACAGAAGGCTTTCCTGGTGGACTGGTATTTTGTGGACCGTACGCTCATCTCCAGCCGGAAATACTATCCAGCTGACATTGAGGTGAAGGATGAGTATGACGCACTTGCTGACGCCGGCATGGATGAGAATGTAGTGGCTGAAGTGGAAGAGAGTATCGACTGGAATATGGGTGCGGACTGGGATACGGGCGCCGACTCGAACATCATACAGATTGTCACGGGCAGTCCTGTATCGGCATGGCCCGACATCATGCAGGGCTACGTGAGCATCCTGCTGGGCGCCAAGGACTACGTCTTCATGGAGACTCCCTATTTCCTGCCCACCGAACCTGTGCTCTTTGCCATGCAGCAGGCAGCGCTCGCCGGTGTCGACGTACGATTGATGGTTCCTATGCGCACCGATGCCAAACTCGTGGAGTGGGCCAGTCGCTCGTTTGTCACGGAGGCCATACGTGCCGGCGTGAAGGTGCATCTTTATCAGCCGTGTTTCAACCACTCGAAACTGCTGGTGAGCGACGATGCGCTCTGTACCTGCGGCTCTACCAATGTAGACTTCCGCTCGTTTGAGAACAACTTCGAGGCCAACGCCTTCTGCTACGACCGTGGACTGGCCCTGCGCATGAAACAGGTGTTCCTCGACGATGTGGCCGATAGTATTCTGCTCGAGGATGTCACTCGTCTGGAGAAGCGGCCCTTCCTGCACCGCTTGTGGGAGTCGCTCGTGAGAATGATGGCGCCGCTGCTGTAGTGTGGACTAACTGATGAAAGAAATGAAACGTTATATATTAGTCTTTTGGTGCCTGCTTAGTGCCGCATGGGGCTTGGCGCAGCATTGGCAGTATGTGGACCCGCGTATTGGCAGTGTGGGCGTAGGACGCACGTTCCCAGGACCTTGTATGCCGTTCGGGATGGTGAAGCCTGGCCCCGACTGTGGGGTGCTCCCCAATGCGGGATGGGCGCCCATGCCGCAGAAGGTGACTGGTTTCTCACAGACGCATGTCAGTGGCACGGGAGGCGGACAGAAATATGGTAACATTCTGTTGATGCCGTTTGTTAGCTCACCTCAGGAACAGATGCGCTCCAACGAGGATTTTGCTTTGGGTTATTATACAACGACGTTCGCGAATGGCATTCGTACGGAGATTACCACCTCTGAGCGATGTGCGTTCTATCGCATTCATTTCCCCCAAGCGAGCACCAGCCAAACTCAGAAAAATGCCGGTCTGCTGGTGGATGTCAGTCATTATCTGGGTAAAGACACGGTGCCCGACCTGCGTGAGCGTCAGCAGTTCGTCGGTGGCGAGGTGGAGGTGGTGAGCAGTTACGAAGTGAGAGGCTACAGTCGTGTGCGAGGCGGATGGAACAATGGCGACGCCTATACGGTGTTTTTCTGTATGCTGAGCGATCAGCCATTGAAGGCTGAGCAGCATGGAAGCCATAAGGCATGGTTGTGGACGGCTGACTCGCTGGTGACGGTGAAGATAGGCATCTCGTATGTGAGTTGTCAGCAAGCGCGCCGCAATATTCCCCAGTGTGCATTCGACGAACAACTGGCTAACCTGAGGGAAACTTGGGAACGACTGTTGAGCAGGATAGACGTCGAAGGAACAGAACGGGAGAAGCGCATGTTCTACACAGCCCTCTACCACACCTTGCTGATGCCTGTTGACAAGACAGGAGAGAACCCCAAGTGGACTGAGACACCCTATTATGACGACTACTATGCCATCTGGGATACCTACCGCACCAGCACACCACTCATCACCTTACTCGACGAACAACGGGAGACCGACATCGTGAACTCGCTGCTGAATATCTACAAGCGCGAGGGCTACCTGCCCGATGCACGTAGTGGCGACTGCAACGGTCGCACGCAAGGCGGCTCGAATGCCGACATTGTGATAGCCGACGCATTGGCCAAGGGTGTTGAGGGCATCGACTATGAGCTGGCATTGGAGGCCATGCTGAAGGATGGCGAGGTGGACCCGGGTGCCGACCACGAGAAACACGGTCGCGGAGGACTGAACGAATACATAAGGCTGGGATATGTGCCTTATGGCATCGACCGTGCCGGAACGCGTACCGTGGAGTATGCTTACGACGACTGGTGTATTGCGCAGGTGGCACGCCAACTGGGACGTAGGGATGTCAGTGAACAGTATATGAAACGCTCGGAGAACTGGAAAAACCTGTGGCGCGACGACTACGAATGGAGGGGCATGCGTGGTTTCATCATGCCTCGCTCGGCAAGTGGTGAGTGGATGGACAGTGTGCCTTGGGGCCGCTCGAAGGTGTTCCATCCGCAGATTCCCTATACCCCCATTACGAAAGTGGCACCCTGGTATCTGCCGTGGTGGTCGACATTCTTCTACGAGGCCCTGTCGGCAGAGTATTCGCTGAGTGTGCCTCATGATGTAGAGGGTCTGATAGAGCGTTGCGGCGGGGCAGAGGCCTTTCGTCAGCGGCTCGACACTTTCTTCGACGAGGGCCATTACAATGTGCAGAACGAACCGTCGTTCCTCACTCCGTGTTTGTATCATTGGATAGGGCGCCCCGACCTGAGTACCCGCCGGGTGCACCAAATCATCAACGAGTCGTACAGCGACAGGGCGGATGGATTGCCTGGCAACGATGACTCGGGAGCAATGTCGTCGTGGCTGGCTTTCCATATGATGGGATTCTATCCGAATGCCGGTCAGTCGTACTACCTGTTGCTGGCACCGATGCTGCCCGAGTACAGCCTGCAATTGTGCAATGGGCGGACAATGCATGTGGTGAAGAAAGGAAAAGGGGAGCGCGTGAAGCGTATTGTGTTGAATGGTAAGGAAATAGGCAATGCGCGCATCGAGCACAGACAACTGATGGAAGGTGGTGAGCTGATATTTGAGATGACCAAGGAGAAGCATGCGCAGAAAAGCCTCACAGCCCAGACTTCAGTTGTCCGCCGAGCCGAGTTTCCGTCTTTCCCTGCTTTGGCCGAGTTTGACTTCCACTACACCCTGAATCGCCAGTTCCGCACATGGCCGGTAAAAATGGGGTGGGAGGGCGACACCCTGCTGCTCACCTGTAAGGAAACGCTCTACAAGATTCCCCGTCGGATGGTGGAGGAGGCCGATAGCTTCTGCTGGCTCATTCCTGCCGATGGCACTATATATAATAAGGTGGAGGGAACCTTCGGCTTTATTTCAAAGAAGGCCATGCGCGAACTGCAACAGAATGGGTGGTTCAACTACGATACCATCACATGGCGGCGGGTAGATGAAACCGACGGGGCCATTCATGTGCAAGCCGACATCGACCGCACAGAGATGTGGATATCGAAAACCGACCCACTTCCCATGGTGCTACGGATGAAGAACAATCCGCTGGGAATAGACTTTGTGAAGTGATAAGTTTTTTAGGAGTGTAGAGGTTTTAGGAGTATAGGAGTGTGGGAGTGTAGACAATAGCCCGCCTCTTGAGCTTTGAACCTTGAACTTTGAACTATATTTTGGAGTGTGGGAGTGTAGAAGTTTGGACAATACTCCGCCTCTTGCGAATCCTGCTTGTTCTCCTGCTTAAAGCCCCTCTGGCTCCCACAAGGGAGAGAGAATTACCACTCCATCCCTCCGGTTCTCCATAGAGAGGCCTACTGGCATGAGAGCTCAAGTATGAAGGGTTACCTTGCTCACCCCCTTGGGGGAGATAGAGGGGCTTTGTGCCTCAGGGGGATAGGGCCTTGAGGGGGAGGTTGGAAGGGTCTTCTCAGTTCTCACTTCTCAGCTCGAAAGGTAATCATACTTGTCACTTCTCACTTATCACTTCTCACTTAGAAAAGTGCATACAAATAGATAGCAGCTGCGGGGAAAGCCATGAGCGACGAGTCGAAACGGTCGAGCATTCCGCCATGTCCTGGCAAGATATTACCACTATCCTTGATGCCCAGAGTGCGTTTGAAGAGACTTTCCACCAAGTCGCCCCAGGTGCCGAAGATGACCACCACCAGTCCAAGGCCCATCCACTCAAGTGCGGTGAGGGGCGAGCTAGTGCCTAGCAACTGACTGATGACATAGGCCACGACGACGACCAGCACGGCTCCGCCAATGCTTCCCTCCCAGCTCTTGCCGGGCGAGACACGTGGAAACAGTTTGTGGCGCCCCAGCAGCGAACCGCAACAGTAGGCTCCCGAGTCGTTCACCCACAAGAATACGAATACGCTCAGAGGCAAGACGTAGTTGTAGTGCACCTCGCCGTCGGCACTGCCCATGAAGGCCAGCACGTTGATGAGCGAGAGGGGCATGGCAATATACATCTGCGAGAGCATGGTGTAGGCCCAGTTGTTGATGGGATTCTCGTGCTTCAGGTATAGTTCGCTGATGACCAGATACATGATGGTGAACAGATAGACCAGGAAGACGGCGCTATTGACGATGCCCCAGCAGAAGCCGAACATGGCCAGGAAGAACCACACGCCAGCTACGGTACAGATGATGCGGTTGAGGGTGGTGGCCGCCACGTGCTCGTTGACGATGCCCGTAAACTCCCACACGGTAAGTCCTGTCACCAATGCGAAGAGCACGACCATGGCTATGGGGTTGAGAAAACAGCTCACGATGGCTGCTACGAAGATGATGCCTGTAATGGTTCTTACGATGAAATTCTTCATGCCTTGCCTCCTTCCTGATGCTCTTCCGGTTGTTTGTCTTGTCCTTCCTTGGCTTGCTGCTCTAGTTGTTTGGCACGCTCCTCGGCCATGCGCTCAGCCAGCACGCGCTCGTTCTCCTCGATGATTTCCTGTGAGCGACTTACCCACGGGCGCTTGCCGAAAATCTCTTCCACGTCGCTGGTATAGATCACCTCGCGGCTGATGAGCAGCTCTGCCAGCCGGTTGTGTCCTTCCTTGTGCTCCAGCAGTAGCTGCTTGGCGCGTGCGTATTGCTCGTTGATCATCTTGAGTACCTCCTCGTCGATGATGCGGGCCGTGGTCTCCGAGTAGGGTTTCTGGAAGTTGTATTCCTGGTTGTTGTAGTAGCAGATGTTAGGCAGTTTGTCGCCCATACCTGCATAGGCAATCATGCCGTAGGCACTCTTCGTGGCCCGTTCCAGGTCGTTCATGGCACCGGTGGAGATATGTCCGGTGAACAGTTCCTCGGCTGCGCGTCCTCCCAGCAGTGAGCACATCTCGTCGAGCATTTGTTCCTTGGTGGTAATCTGTCGCTCCTCGGGCAGGTACCAGGCGGCACCCAGTGCACGGCCTCGCGGCACGATGGTCACCTTCACCAGCGGCGCGGCATGCTCGCAGAACCACGAGATGGTGGCGTGGCCGGCCTCATGGAGGGCTATTGAGCGCTTCTCATCGGCTGTCATCACCTTGGTCTTCTTCTCCAAACCACCGATGATACGATCCACGGCATCGAGGAAATCCTGCTTGCCCACGGCCTGGGCATTGCGGCGGGCAGCTATCAGGGCTGCCTCGTTGCACACGTTGGCGATGTCGGCTCCCGAGAATCCGGGCGTCTGCCGCGACAGGAAGTCGATGTCTACCGTCTTGTCGGTCTTGATGGGTTTCATGTGCACCTGGAAAATCTCCTTGCGCTCAGTCAGGTCGGGCAGGTCGACATGTATCTCACGGTCGAAACGCCCCGCGCGCAGTAGCGCCGAGTCGAGCATGTCCACTCGGTTGGTGGCTGCCAGGATAATCACTCCGCTGTTTGTGCCGAAACCGTCCATTTCTGTCAGCAAGGCGTTCAGCGTGTTCTCACGCTCGTCGTTGCCGCCCATGGCAGGATTCTTCGAGCGGGCACGGCCCACGGCGTCGATCTCGTCGATGAAGATGATACAAGGCGACTTCTCCTTGGCCTGGCGGAACAGGTCGCGCACACGGCTGGCGCCCACGCCCACGAACATCTCCACAAAGTCGGAACCGCTCATCGAGAAGAAGGGTACACCGGCCTCGCCTGCCACAGCCTTGGCCAGCAGCGTCTTACCCGTTCCCGGAGGACCCACCAACAGGGCACCCTTGGGTATCTTGCCGCCCAGGTCGGTATACTTCTGCGGGTTTTTCAGAAACTCGACAATCTCCTGCACCTCCTGCTTGGCGCCTGCCTGCCCGGCAACATCCTTGAAGGTGATGCCCAGCTCGCCGCCTTTCTCATACATCTTGGCCTTGCTCTTGCCCACGTTGAACACTCCGCCGGCTCCGCCACCGCCACCGCCCATGCGGTTCATGATGAAGAACCAGAAGAGGATGAGCAGGGCAAACGGTACTATGTTGATCAGCAGGTTCATGAAACCGCCGTCCGACTTATTCTCGTAGCTCAGTGTGCCCGTGAACTTGCCCGCCTTCTTCTCGCTCAGTAGAAACTCCTCCACCTTGTCCACCGAGCCGAAACTCACGTCAAGGAACGGGTCGGGGCCCACCTCCTTGGCCGAGGCCTTGAACACGTCGCGTATGTTTTTCGGGTTCACATACATCTTCAGACGCCTCTCGCTCGAGTTCACCACCACCTTCGTAGCGTAACCCTTGTCCACAAAAATGCGGAAACTGTCGTAGGTGGCAGGGCGTGTGGCACTGCCACCCACCTGCCCGTTGCTCGAGAAGTAGATGGCAATCAGGGCAATCAGGGCGAGCATGTAGATCCAGCTCATGTTGAACCGGGGCATCTTCGGTTGGTTATTATCGTTCTTGTTCTTTTGTTCCATATCTCACTTGTCTGATAGTTCGTTCTTTCCTCGCGGCTGCCCTAGTCCAAGTCGGGCACCACCGTCACTTTTGCGTCCTGCCAAAGGTTCTCCAAGTTGTAATATTCGCGCACGTCGGGCAGGAAGATGTGCACCATCACGTCGGTATAATCCATCGCAATCCATTGCGCATTCTCGCGCCCCACCACGCGCACCGGCTTCTCGCCGCTGTTGATGCGCGCGAACTCCTCCACCGAGTCGGTGATAGCGTCCACCTGCGTAGGCGAGTTGCCCTGGCAGATGACGAAATATTTGCAGATGCTGCCGTCAAGCCCGTTCATGTCGACAACTACAATGCCCGAGCCTTTCTTCTCTTGGATTCCCTTGATAATCGTTTCTACTAATTTCTTTGCTTGATCCATTCAATCGTTTTTTTCTGAATATTGACTACAAAGGTACTGCAAACCGAACGAACTACAAAATATTCGACCATTAATTTGATTTTTTTTACGAAAAAGTTTGGTAGTTCCAAAAATCTTTGTACCTTTGCACCCGCAATTCAGTAGTCACGGTGACTGTCGGTTGCAATCATTGGGGTATGGTGTAATGGTAACACTACAGATTCTGGTCCTGTCATTCTTGGTTCGAGTCCGAGTACCCCAACAGAAAAGAGCGAAGTGCAAACAAAGTGCTTCGCTTTTTTTGTGTTTGAGCGTTTGAGAAGGGCTTTGAGGGGGACTTTTAATCCAACGGTCAATTATCCATTATCGATTATCAATTATCAATAGCCGTCAGGCAATTCTCAATTCTAAAGTCGGAAACCGAGGAAGGCACGGGAGCGCCATTTTGTGTTTCTCACCGTCAGGCTGTTTTCATCACCGATGTTTGTGAAGTTAAAGACACCGGAGATGCCGTAGAATATATTTCCCCGCTGGTGGACAATGGCTCCGCGGCCGGTGATGATAACCTCAGGGAAGTGGTAGCGCAAGGGTATGTGATTGTCGTCGACGGTGAGTGATGTCTTGCTGTAGACGATGAAGGTGGGCAAGGCAGAGAGGTGGAACAGCCAGCCGGGTGCGGGTACATAGTTGTAGCCGTAGCCTGCACCAATGCCGATGTTGGTCATTTTGAAGAATGACTGGTGGTTGTATTTGAGGGTGCCTTTCTGTCCTTGTGCAGAGAGTGCTAAGAGCAGACTGCCTGCAGAGCGTCGCTGGATGTAGCTCTGAGTAAAGGCGGCAGGATAGGAGAAACGGCGGTGGTTGAAGGTGTGGAACGCGTTGATGTTGAGAGTCTGTAGTTTGAGCAGGTTGGCCGGCAGCTCGATGCGCTCTTGCCCTTGCACGTCCTCCCATCCGGTGAAGTTATGGGCGTTTTGGTAAATGACATCGAATCCGAATCGCTTGCCATAGGAGTTGATGTTGAGCTCGTAGTCATTGTAGCGTCCGAGGAGCTTAGCGGGGTTGAGGGCGAAGTTGAGGGCGATGCCCATGTAGCTCACTCCCATGCTGAGGGTCTTTTTGTAGTCGGCCTTGAGCTCGGAGGCTAGCCGGCGCCCGTCGTTCACTCCTTCGGCCATGATTTTTGCTCCAGAGACGTTGAGGTGGCCGCGGATAGTCCATTTCGTGGGTGGGCGCATGATGTAGTGGGTGTCGATGTCGGCGCGCATGTAACGGATGGAAAGAAGGCTGTCGAGACGGTGGAGCATATTATGGCGCTCCTGGGCTTGAGCGTTCCAGGGAAAGGCGCTCATGAGCAGGATGCAAATGACGGTGGTAATGACGGCCTTGACGGTGGACTTATGGTGGATGATACTCGACATGTGGGTCGGACTGTTGTTGTGTGACGTGGCTTGATTGTTGTTGCAAATATACGGTTTTTTAGCCAATTAACGGAGTTATTTTCCTGAAATATTATGTTATCTCGTGGTTTTTTCTTATTTTTGCAACATCTTGAATAGAATAGGAATGAAACACATGAAGAATCGATTTTGTATTTTTGTTTTTCTGCTGGCTGCCCTGCCTTTGGCCGGTAGTGCTCAGGTGGATGAGACGACGCGCGAGGGGATGGCCCGCATGTCGTGCACAAGTATTATGGTGGGTAAGAAGGCATCTGCCGACGGTTCGGTGATGACCTCGCACACATGTGACTCCTGGTACCGCACGTGGATGCGCATGGTGCCTGCCAAGGACTATGCCCGCGACACGGTGACGGCCGTCTATACGGGTCGCATGCACACGCAGACCGCCGACGACAGTACGAAGATGTATCGCAAGGGCGTCATTCCGCAGGTGCGCCACACTTACCGCTACCTCGACACAGCCTATCCCTGTTTGAACGAGAAACAGCTGGCTATGGGTGAGACCACCATCACGGGACGAAAGGAACTGAAAAACCCCGACGGCATGTTCATGATTGAGGAGCTGGAGCGCATTGCACTGGAGCGTTGTTCCACCGCTCGCGATGCTATCAGGCTCATGGGCGAGCTGGTGAGGCAGTATGGCTATGGCGACAGCGGAGAGTGTCTGACCGTGGCCGATAAGAACGAGGTGTGGATATTCGAGATTTTCGGCGAGGGACCGAAGAAGAAAGGAGGCGTCTGGGCTGCCGTGCGCATTCCTGACGACGAGATAGCCGTGTCGGCCAATATCTGTCGCATCAGCCGCATTGACGTGAACGACAAGGAGAACTACATGTATTCTGACAATGTGTTCGACGTGGCCCGCAAACTGAAACTCTGGGACGGCAAGGAGGAGTTCTGCTTCTGGAAAGTATATAGCGGCACCAACTACTCGAAAGAGGTGAAGAACTACAGCGTGCGCGAGCATTTCATCATGAATGCGCTGGCTCCCTCGCTGAAGCTGAGCGACCAGGTGGAGAACCTGCCACTGAGCGTAAAGCCCGATAAGAAGGTGAGTGCCGAGGACGTGATGCGCCTGCTAGGCAGCTACTATGAGGGAACGGCCAAGAACCTGAGCTACCGTCATAAAATACCGAATGCCAAGCGAAAGGACAAAGACGGCAAACTGGTGGAGAGCGAGCCCGACAGTATCGTGTCGCCTTATTCGAACCCGTGGATGCGCCCCGACGAGATTAACATGTACTATGCCATGGGCGATTCGGTGATGAAGAATATCCGCACGGTGAGCGTGCCCTGGTGCGCCTACAGTACAGTCATACAGTTGCGCTCGTGGCTGCCCGACGAGGTGGGTGGCGTGGCATGGGTAGCGCTCGACAATCCCGGCGAGAGTCCTCGCTTTCCCATCTTTGCCGGTAACACCCAATTGCCGAAGATGCTAGAGACCTGCGGCCAGCATGTAGACCGTGACGACGCTGCCATCTGGCACTATCGCAAGACCAACCGTCTGGCCACTGTCCGCTGGGGCACTTATCGCAAGACCCTTGAGCCTGCCCGCGACTATTTCATCGAGAAGGGAATGCGCGAACTGCCGTTTGTGGAGCAGACATGGCAAAAGCTGCAGAGCGAAGACAAGAAGAAGGCACGCAACATGCTCAACGGCTATACGGCTGACTTCTTCGGAGCCACCATCGCCAAGTGGGACGAGATGGGACGCTATCTGTGGCGCCAGACGTGGACGGGATTCTAAGTGAAAAGGCTCTCACTAATCACCTTGAAAAATAAAAGGGGCTGACCAATCAGGTCTGCCCCTTCTTCGTTTTTTAGGTTAATTGCTATTAGTTTATTCTTGTTCGCGGTTTTCCGCGTCAATAGCCTTAATCTTCTCGCGCACGAGATTCATGTCGTCCTTCAGTTTCTGCACCTTGCGGTTCATCTCGTCAATCAGGCTGCTGCCCTTCTTCGACGATGCATTGAGGAATCCGAGGTTGTTCTCGTAGGTCTGAACCTCCTGTTTGATGTTCTCATACTGGCGGAACAGGCGTGCGCGCTCGTTGTCGAGAGCATCCTCACCGCGCTTAGCCATGTCTTTCAGATTGCTCTTGAAGTTGTCCAGACGACGGCGTGCGGTAGAGATGTTAAGCTCTTTATAGATTTTATCGGTCACGGCATGATACTCTTTGTAGAGCTTGTCCTTCTCTTTGTAGGGCACATGTCCTATCGACTGATACTCGTCGACCAGCTTCATGACAGTCTCCTGAGCATCGGCGGCGGCTTCCTCGGCCACAGCCTTCAGCTGCTGGATGATGTCGCGCTTCTTGGCCAGGTTGGCGTGCTCCTGACTGCGGGTGCCTGCATTGGCGGCGTTGCGAGCCTCGAAGAACTTATTGCAAGCCGTGAGGAAGTCGTTCCACAACTGGTCACCCAGTTTCTTGGGCACCATGCCGATGGTCTTCCATTCCTTTTGCAGGGCGATGAGCTTGTCGCTGGTTGACTTCCATTCGGTGCTGTCTTGCAGAGCCTGGGCCTGCATCACCAGGGCGCGCTTCTTCTCTGCGTTCTCGGCGAAACGGGCTTTCATGTCCTTAAAGAACTGAGCCTTGCGACCGAAGAAATCATCGCAGGCGGCGCGGAAACGCTCGAAGATCTTCACATTCATCTTCTGAGGAGCGAAGCCGATGGTCTTCCATTCGGCCTGTATGTCCATAATCTCGCGGGTGCGTTTCTCCCAGTCGCTGGCACTCTTGTTCTCTTTCTGGGCGATGGCCTCTACCTTCTCGCAGAGGGCGGTCTTACGGGCCAGGTTGTCTTCCTCCTTGGCGCGCAGGTTCTCGAAGTGCTGCTGGTGCTTCTTGTTCACCACGGTAGATGCGGCCTTGAAGCGTGCCCACATATCCTCGCGCAGCTCTTTGGCCACGGGACCTATCTCGCGATACTCCTGATGCAGTTTCTGCAACTGGTGGAAGGCGCTGATCACGTCGGGCTCGTCGGCCAGTTTCTCGGCAGCCTCGCACAGGCGGGTCTTCAGCTCGAGGTTCTTGCGGAAGTCATATTCACGTGCCTCGCTGTTGAGTTTCAGCAGGTCGTAGAATTGCTCGACATACAACTGGTAGTTGCGCCACAACTCGTTGGCTTTCTCTGCCGGCACGGCCTTGATCTCCTTCCACTCGGCCTGGAGTTTCTTGAAGTCCTGATATGAGCGGTTGGCCTCCTCAGGCGAGGTGACCATGTTCTTTATCTGTTCAATGATGGCCAGTTTCCTCTTCAGGTTCTCCTGCTTCTCAGCCTCTTGCTCCTGGAAGAGTTTGGCACGTTTCTCCTTGATAATGCCCATCTCGGCCTTGAACGACTCTTCATCGTCGTCGGGCAGAGCTACATACTTCTCAGGATCGCCGCCTGCATCGAGATACTCTTTCTGCTTGGCGTCGCGCTCGGCGATGTGCAGCTTGTAGAATAATGTCTTCAGGTGGTCGATTTCCTCCTTGACAGGATTCTCGTCTCCGTGAGCGATTTCTTTCACCCGCTCCAGGATTTCCTGCTTAGTTTTGTAAACTTTCTTGGGTTCTTCGGTAGTCGTTGCTTCCTCCTCTTTCTTCTCTGCAGGAACTTCCTCCTCAGCGGGAACTTCAGTAGGTGCCTCAGCAGCCGGTTCCTCAGCGGGAGCCTCTGCAATGGGTTCCTCGGCCGGAGCTTCCTCCACGGCAGGTGTCTCAGCAACTGGTTCCTCAGTAGGAGCCTCCTCCTTGGCGGGAGTCTCTGCTACCGGTTGCTCGGCGGGAGCTTCCTCCTTGGCGGGTTCTTCCGCAGGAACGTTTTCAACTTCAGAAGTTGCTTGATTTACAACTTCCTCTACCTTTGTTTCTTCTGTTTGAGCCTGTTCAAGGGCATTCTCTAGAGAGTCCATCATTTCACTGTTTTTAGTTTATGACTTAGGTCTATTCACACTTTAATTTGCAAACTTACGTAAAAAAAACGAAAAAAACAATTTTTTCCCGTTTTTTTTGTGTATTTTCTGCTAAATCAGTCGTTTGTAGCGCAAAAACAGCCATGTGAGAGCGCTGCCGCCAATTGAAATGATAAGTGCGACGATGAATCCTATACTACTGTTTTCCATACCGTTGATGAGGTTCATACCGAAGAGACCTGCCACGAGTGTCGGGAACATCATGATGATGGTCACCACGGTGAGCGTACGCATCACATTGTTCATGTTGTTGTTGATGATGCTCGAGTAGGTGTCCATGGTCGACTCCAGGATGTCGGAGTAGATGCTGGTAGTCTCGCGGGCCTGTGTCATCTCGATATTGACATCTTCGATGAGGTCGGCGTCCAGTTCGTCCACCTGTAGTTTGAACTTCAGTTTCTGCAGCAGGTTCTCGTTGCCGCGGATGGATGTCTGGAAATAGGTGAGCGAGTCTTGCAGGCGCGACAATCCGATGAGGCTCTCGTTGTCGACGTTATGGTCGAGGTTGCGCTTGGCTTTTTCAATGAGCGTGTTGATTTGCTTCAGTCGCTTCAGATACCACACGGCACTCGAGAGGAACAAGCGGAAAATCATGTCGACATAGTCGGTGAAGCCCTCGCCTCGTTTCTGGTGGAACGACACGAAGTCGATCATCATGTTCGTCTCGTAGTAGCACACCGTGATGGTCACGTCGCGCTTGTGAATGATGCCAAGAGGCACGGTGGTATAGGGCGTGCGCGAGCGGATTTCCTTCACGTAGGGAATACGCAGGATGATGAGCATCCATCCGTCGTCGTACTCATAGCGGGCACGCTCGTCGGTATCGCTGATGTCGGGAAGGAAATAATCGGGAATGTTGAACTGCTCTTCCAGCATGCGCTGGTCTTCGTCTGTTGGGCACGTCACTTGTATCCAGCAGTTGGGCTGCCACTCGTCGAGCATCTTCAGGCAACCTGTGGTGTTCCAATATGTCTTCATTGGCTAATCCTGTTTGAATGAATAGTGAATAGTGTGCAACAGTGTGTCCGAAGGCTCGAAGCCATGAACTGTCGACTGTCGACTATCAACTGAAAAACAAATGTTGCGGCAAAGGGATTAGCAGCCTTGCCGCCATCCCCCGCCTAGTAATTGCTACTGTCCGCCGGGTAATCGTCCATAATCTTTATTGAAATGTTTTGGTTTACGGCTGCAAAGGTAAGAAAAAAAAACGAGAAAGTGGCCATTTCGGCTGAAAAAAGTTGTAGGGAGAGGTGTGTTTTTCAGAAATCTCATGATAGCTGTAGTTTCTATAGCATCTATAGTATCCATAGTTTCTATAGTATCCATAGTTTCTATAGTATCCATAGCATCTATAGTATCCATAGATTCTATAGTTCTTATAGTTTCTATTGGCTCCCCGCTGACTTCTAAGAGAAAAATAAGAGATGAGCCAAGATGGTTTTGTCCATCCCAGCTCATCTCTAGGGTTCCTGCAAGCAAGATGTGCATGCAAGGAAAGTTTTATGATATGCTCTTTAGCCGGTTACTTCACAGGCACATCGACCATCACTTTCTTCAGCAGAGCCCAGAACGGCTCAGCGGTGGCGTAGAGTGCGCGCTCAGTGGTGGTGTGGGGGCTGCGGATCGTAGGACCGAGGCTCACCACGTCGAGGTGCGGATACTTGCCCAGAATGACCGAGCACTCGAGTCCGGCATGGTCGACCTGGATGATAGCATCCTCGCCAAACAGCTCCTTATACTCCTTCATGAGCAGGTTCAGAATCTCTGAGTCGGGGTTGGGGTCCCAGCCGCCATAGCTGCCAGCGGTCTCCACCTTCATGCCAGCCATGTTGAAGCAGCTCTCGAGTGTCTTTACGATGCAGTCTTTCATGTCCTCGCGGCTCGAGCGGGCCAGCACTTTCAGGGCAGCCTTACCGCCCTCGATGTCGATGATGGCCAGGTTAGAGCTGGTCTCCACCACGTCGGGATAGCTGGGAATCATGCGCAGCACACCATTGTGGCAGCCGTAGATGGCATTGATGAGGTTGTCTTGAATCTCAACGGGCACCTCCGTCTTCGGTGCCTCCACATCCTCGGCAAAGAACTCGATGCCGCTCTCAATGTGCTTATATTCGTCGGTGAAGTCTTCTTTCCAGTCGGCCACCAGTTCTTTCAGTGCCTCTACATTCTCCTTCGGCAGAGTGAGCACCACCTCGGCCTTGAACGGAATGGCATTGCGCATGTTGCCGCCGTGCCAGCAGGCCAGACGAGCCTCGCACTCCTCAATGGCCTCGCGCACGAAGCGAACCATCATCTTGTTGGCATTGCCGCGTCCCTCGTGAATCTCCAAACCAGAGTGTCCGCCGCGCAGACCTTTCAGCGTTACCTTCACGGCAGCGTCCTCGGGGTCGGTCTCAGCCTCCTGATAGTCCAGGGTGGCGGTTACATCAATACCACCTGCACTACCGATGACGAACTTGCCCCATGTCTCAGAGTCGAGGTTCAGCAGGATGTCGCCGTTCAGCTCGCCTGTAGGCAGGGCATTGGCACCAAACATACCAGTCTCCTCGTCGGCAGTAATCAGGGCCTCCACGGGTCCGTGCTGCAGGTCTTTGGCTTCCATGACGGCCATGATGGCAGCTACGCCCAGACCGTTGTCGGCGCCCAGGGTTGTGCCTTTAGCCTTCACCCACTCGCCGTCGATCCAGGTCTCAATGGGGTCGGTCACGAAGTTATGGTTGCTCTCGGGCGTCTTCTGCGGCACCATGTCCATGTGAGCCTGCAGGATAATGCCCTTGCGGTTTTCCATTCCCGGAGTTGCCGGTTTGCGCATCACGATGTTGTCGGCCTCGTCTTTGAAGGCCTCTACGCCTGCCTGCTTGGCAAAGTCGAGCAGGAACTGTTGTACTTTCTCCAAATGTCCGCTGGGACGTGGAACTTGGGTCAGTGCATGGAAATTCTTCCAGATGCATTGTGGGTTCAGGTTTTTCATTTCTGTCATGATTTAAATATTTAAAGGTTAAGAAATCATATTTTTCTTTTTGGTAAATGCCAGTGCGATGACGGCATAGATGCCCAGCAGCACCACCAGCATCGTCTGGATGGTATGCACGATGAGCACGAAGTAGAGGGCCTGCACATCGGCCACTCCGTAGAGTATGAGCATGTTCTTCACGGCGAAGTGCCACGGGCCGGCACCATTAGGTGTGGGCACGATGACGGCAATGCTTCCCACGACAAATGTCACGAGCGCGCACATGAGTCCCAGGTGGGCGGTGAAGTCGAAACAGAAGAACGTGAGATAATAGTGCAGGAAATAGCTTCCCCAGATGGCCAGCGTATAGAAGGCGAACAACCACTTGTTGCGTACGTCCTTCAGCGAGATGATGCCCTGCCAGATGCCCCGCAGCGTGTCTTTTACCTTATTATATATAGACAGCTTGCGCAGCAGGAGATAGCCCATCAGCAGGATGGCAGCCAGGCAGATGACAGTTACCAGCCAGCCAGCCGCCGAGAACTTGGCGATGATACCGTCGATGCTCGTGCCTGTCTCGTCGAAGAAATGGGTGAACACCCGTATCTGCAGCAGCAGCGTGAGGCCCGTCACCACCATCACCAGCAGCGAGTCGATGGCTCGCTCGGTGACTACCGTGCCCAATGCCTTCGGAAACGAGATGTTGTCGTAGCGTTTCAACACGGCGCACCGCGTGAACTCGCCCACGCGCGGGATGATCAGGCTGGCGGCATACGACAGGAAAATGGCATGAATGCTGGTCGAGTGGCGAGGGTGCTCGTCGACAGGCTCTAACGTCTGACGCCATCGCCAGCCGCGGAACATCTGTGCCAGAATGCCAAACGGAAACGAGAGCAGCATCCACGTCCAGTTCATCTCTTCCAGCAGCACGTGCTTGATTTGCTGGAAGTCGAAGTCACGATACATCCAATAAAGTATTGCTCCACCCAGAAACAAGGGCAGCGCAATCTTCAGAATATCGCCGAATGTCTTTTTCATACAAAATGCAAAGTTAGTTCAATTTGCTCGTATTACAAAATAAAAACGCTTAATTTTATTTAAGTTCTCATTTACTCCCTTTTCTTCCATCCATCTCCTGCAAAAAGCCACAAATAGGGATTTTCCCCCTCGATAATAGGGAAAATTCCTTTTTTCTCTCTTGTTTTTGCTGTTATTTTGCAGTCGTATCACTAAAAGCATTACAACGATATGAAACACTTTAGTAAGCTCATATTAGCAGCATTGGCCATGATGATGGTCATGCCTGCACAAGCACAGTACAGAGGCTACAACAGCCGCTACGGCCGTACCACCTACAATCGGCCTGCTTCGCGCAACTATGGTTCGGCACCTTACACCTACTACGGCTTCCGCGTGGGAGTAAACGGCGCTACGGTCAATTCAGACGATCAGTTCCTCGACGGCAGCAGCATGCAAAGCGGACTGAATGTAGGGTTCAACGTGGGCGTTTTGCTCACCAGCACCACTCCGCTCTTTTTCGAGACGGGACTGCAATATACTGAGAAGGGCGGCAAGGGCAACTATGCCGGCCATAAGTTCACCTACGACTTGAATTATCTGGAGGTGCCGCTGGTGCTGAAATACCAGTGCAAGGTTGACCGCGACATTGCCATCACTCCGTTCCTGGGCGGCTATCTGGCATGTGGCGTGGGCGGTAAAATCAAAGACTTTGGCGACCGCGTGGCCGAATCGTCGTTCTCCGACCATAATTTCAAGCGGTTCGACGGTGGCTTGCGCCTGGGATGCGGCGTGATGTTCGACATGTTCTATGCTGAGGTGGGCTATGACGCCGGTCTTGCCAATATCTCCAACGATTCTTTCGATACAGCACATACAGGCACTCTATTCGCAAATATAGGTATTAATTTCTAAAAGGCTGCCGGGGAACTCTGGAGGGCTGCTCTGTAATCCTAGAGGGCTACTCTGGAACTCCAGAGGGCAACTCTGGAATCCTGGAGAACCACTCGAGGTAAGAAGATTTCTGGATAACGAAGGTAAAAAGATTTCAGGCTATTAAGTAAACATTCTCTCATGGTATTGAGGTAAAAGGAATTTTCAGGAAACAAAAACACGCAAAAACTTTTCCCATTGCGGAAAAGTTTTTGTATTTTTGTGCCATTATTCAAGATTCACAACTTAAAACAAACAGACTATGGGATTAATAGGTTCAATTATTGTAGGTATCCTTGCTGGTTTTCTGGCTGGCAAGTTGATGCGTGGTGGCGGCTTCGGCTGTCTGATGAATTTACTGCTTGGTGTGGTAGGCGGTTTTGTGGGCGGCATGCTTTTCCGTGCCCTTGGCATTTCGTGGAATAATGGCTGGATTGGCGAAGTAGGAACAGCCGTTGTCGGAGCTGTTTTGGTGCTTTATGTCGCCTCGCTGCTGAAGAAATAAAGAAGGGGATGCCTGATTGGGCAACCCCTTGCTTTTTACAATCTCTTTTGTTCTTCGCCTATTTGCCAATAAACTTGCTGTTGATGTAGGCATTGAAGGCATCTTTATACATGTCGCCGATGGGCAGATAGGTGTCGGCGTCCATGATGACACGATTCTTGTTTACCTCTTGTATCTTTCTCAGGTTGATGATATAAGAGCGGTGGATACGCATGAAACTGCGTGCGGGCAGCCGTTCCTCCATTTTCTTCATCGAGAGGAGCACGATGAGCGGTTTGGACCTGTCTTCCAGATAGATGCGCAGGTACTCGCTCATGCCCTCCACATAGCGGATGTCGCCAATGTTGATGCGTACCACCTTGTACTCGGTTTTCAGGAAGAGGGCATCGTCTTCGTCGACGCTCGACACGGTGGCCGTATTGCGCAGCTCATATTGTGCCTTCACCTTGTTGGCGGCGCGCTTGAAGTCGTCGAGTCCGAAGGGTTTCAGCAGGTAGTCGATGGCGTTGACCTTAAAGCCCTCAATGGCATACTCGCTGTAGGCGGTGGTGAAAACTACCAGTGGCGGTGATGCCATGGAGCGCACAAAGTCGAGTCCGTTGAGGTCGGGCATGTTGATGTCAACAAACACAGCATCGATGGTTTCCGACTCGATGATCTGCTTGGCCTCGATGCCGCTTTGACATTCGGCCACGAGGTCGAGGTAGGGTACTTGTTCAATATATCGTGCCAGCTGTTGCAATGCCAGTGGCTCGTCGTCGATTGCTAATACTTTGATCATGGTTGAGTGGGTGGGGGGTTATGCGTCAGGATGATTGTACTTGTGGACTTTGTTTCTCGTGAAGTAGGGGAATCGACAGGTGCACGTCGAACACCTTGTTGTCATCGGTAATGTCGAGGCTGTGGTTGTCGCCATAAATCAGCTGCAGGCGTTTCTTCACGTTGGCGAGTCCCACTCCGCCGTGTTCTTCGTCTTTTTCGTCTATCTTACTGTTCCGGCACACGAAGCTCAGCGTGTCATCGTCGATGAGCAGTTGTATGTGTATAAACGACTCTTTCTGATAGCTCACCCCGTGTTTGAAGGCATTCTCGACGAAAGGAATGAACAGCAGCGGCGGCACATTCCTATCGGGGACGCTGGCAGGGATGTCGACGTCGATTTTCACCTTCTCGGTGTAGCGGATGCGCATTAGGGTGAGGTAGTTGTTCAGGAAGTCCACTTCGTGTTGCAGGGGCACAGTGCTGTTGGCACCCTCATAGAGCAAGTAGCGCATGAGCTTCGACAATTCGAGAATGAGCGCTTTGGCCTTTTCCGTGTCGATGTCGACCATGGCGTGTATGTTGTTGAGCGTGTTCATGAAGAAGTGCGGATTGATCTGGTATTTCAGATACTCCAGCTGCTGCTCCATGTTCTTGTTCTTTAGTTCGTCGAGTATCTCGTGCTCATGATTCATCTTGAAGTAGAACTTCATGCCGAGGTTCGTGCCAAGGAGCAAGAAGAGGATGACAAATGCCATGATGTCGTGCTGTCCGAAGAACAGCGGAGGCAGCTCGCCTCTGGGCGGACCATCATCAGGATGCTTTGCCAACACCGGTCTTTGCCCCTGACCCATGTTGCTCGCTCCGGTTTTGTCGTTTTTTTGACGGTGTATTTGCGTTTTCCCAGTCTCTCCTTCTGTTGCCAGGTCAGTCGGCAGAATGGTCTTGTCGTTCTTTTCAGCCTTTATGAACTTGTCGGGAGGCCCGCCTCTGCCATCCATGGGGCCATGAGGAATGTCGGGACGGCGCGTGCACTGGTAGGTCTGAAACAGCAGTAGCAGGACAATCAGAATGGGATAGTAAAGAATGCGTTTCTTCTTGTATACCAGCAATGGTGCCACCAGGAAATTGTGTATCAGGAAGATGCACAGGAAGGGGAAGAATCTCTTCCACACCTCAAATACTTCAGCCCACTGGAAGGCATGATGGCTGGCCCCCGTGGAACGGATGTACATACTGATGACTGGTGAGAGGAACAACAGCCCCCACAGTATCAGGTAAAGCAGGTGCTCTTGTTTTTCGTATTTGTTGAATCGGAGTAGATGTTTTCCCATATAGTCATGATGAAAATGGTTGACGAATGAAAGGACGAAGGAGTGGGGGAATGCTCTCCCCCTCTCACTTCTGGATGGATTTCTGACAGTTTATCTGCCACCTGGCCTGAAACCGCCGCCTCCCTGGCCTCCATTGCCTTTGTTGTTGGTGACGGTTGAACTCTGGGTGATGGTGGCCACTGTTGTGCCGCCGCTGGTCTTGGCATTGCTGACGAAGCCGTAGAACTCAGAGCTGGTGTCGCTCACGGTGGCGCCCGTGCTGAGCGTATAGCTGCTGCCGGTCTTCATGCTGGGCGATGATACCAGTACGGTGGCCTGTTGGTAGCTGCGGGGGAGCTTGAAGGCAAAGATGTTTGTGCCATCGCTCGAAGCCAGTGTCAGGTACTGTCCGCCGGTGAGCGAACTGATGCTGGTTAGTGCCACAGCCTGCTTGGTGGTGGTGCTGCTGGGTATTGAACTGTCGCCGCCCAGACCTATCAGCGTACCGCCGGTGATGGTGAATGAGTTCTGGTCGCAGTCGAACCCGCCCTCAGGTTGTGTGGTGCCGCAGGCAATGACCACGCCGCCGCTGATGTTGATGGTGCCATTCGAGTCGATGCCGTCGTTGTTGGTGGCATAGGCATAGACATAGCCTCCGCTGATGTCGAGTGCCTTTTTGGCATTGATGGGGTCGTCGTAGGTATAGACGGCCACACTGCCGCTGCTGATGGTGAGTGTTGCCTTGCTCTCGATGCCCTCCGAACCTTCGCCTGTCAGGCAACGTACCATGATCTCGCCTCCGTTGATGGTCACGTTGGCGTCACTCTTGATGCCTTTGGGAGAGGTGTCGTAGCTGCCATAGGTGTATTTCCTGCCTTCGGTGATGACCTTGATGATGCCGCCGTTGATGGTGATGTCCTGGTCGGCACTGATGCCCTTTCCGCCTGCGCCGCTGCTCTTGAGCAGCAGTTCGCCCGCATTCATCACGAAGGTGCTGTCGCATTTGATGCCAGCGGCACCATTCACATCGTTGTCTTCCGTGTCGAACTCACCACCGCCCGAGGTGATGGCAGTGATGCGTCCACCGTCAATCTGTACGTATCCGTCGGTCTTCATGCCCTTTGAGGCTGTGGCCGAGGTCTCCAGATTGATCACTCCGCCGCGCACCCAGATGCCGTCGTTCGACTTCACGCAATTGCTCTGTGTGGCCTTCACATAGATGTTGTTGCCGGGTCGGAACACGATATAGTCGTCAGAGCAGATGCCGTTCTTGCAGTTGGCATTCACGGTGAGCTGGCCGTTGCCGCTGAAGAGCAGCTGTCCTTCGCTGAAGAGAGTGGCTTTCATGTCCTCGCCCTCGACAGTGGTGTAGCTGCTGCCGTCGGTCAGGGTGTTTTCCGTTCCGTCGGCCAGCACCACATAGTTGCGCTTCTTGCATTGCGAGTTGATGGCTGCACCCGTGGGGTTGGTGATGTTGACACCATTGAGTGTCAGTTTGAATTTCTTCTCGCTGTAGATTTTCAGGGAACCATCGCTGGTCGTGCCGCTCACCTCGTAGGCCATGTCTTTCACTGTCGAGTTGATGGTGACATGCGCGCCATTGGTGCTGACGGTCACACCGTTGGCTGTTCCCGTGACCGAAGCGCTGCTGCCGTTGTAGGCAATCTTTATGGTGGCTGCCTCGCTGAAGTTCTCTACACAATCCTCATCGTCTGAGGAAATGCTGATGGCTTGTTCGCTGAGTGCCGACCTGTCGATGGTAACGGCAAACGAGGCCAAATCGCCCGTTAAAGCTGTACCCCCGCTGCCAGATGGTTGGCCGGGAATCATGCCATCTGATGGGTCACCTTGAAATTCTCTTTGTTCGAAATCGTCGAACCAGTCGTCTCCTGAAGAGCATGACACCAGTAATACTGATGCCAATGCCATGATGTATCCATTTACCTTCATCATACTAATAACCTCCTAATTGTTACTTAAATGTGTGATATGTGTTGTTAGCACAAAGGTAAAATGAAATACCGCCACATTGCAAATTAAATCGGCCAACACCCGAATCCGTTCAGTGAACCCGGGTGGTAAGGCGGACCAATCTTCATCTGCCGTGGCAGGATAGAACAGGCCAGGGGAGCAGCCCCGTGGAAACGGCAGGTTAGAGGTGTTTCTCTGGATAGAGGCTGTCCCACCAGGTGGAGTTGCCTTTCAGGTATTTTTCAAACCAAGCCATGATGGTGTCCGACCACTGTATGCGATTGTTGTAATCCAATATCCAGTGGTTTTCTCCCTGCACCTGAACCAAAGCCACTTCGCGCCCCAGCAGTTTCAGTGCCTGGAACATCTGAATGCTCTCGATGGGCGGTACATTGGTGTCGCCGGTGCCATGGGTGAGCAGCAAGGGCGTATGAATCTTGTCGGCGTGGAAGAGCGGACTCTGCTCGGTATACATCTCCTTGTTGTTCCAGGGATAGCTGTCGGCACTGGCCACCTCGCCATAGCTGTATCCCCAATAGCCCTCGCCCCAATAGCTGGTGATATTGCTGATGCCAGCATGGCTGACGGCGCAGGCGAAGATATCGGTGACGGTCTGCAGATACTGGGTGGTGAAACCGCCATAAGAAGCTCCTATGCAACCCACTTTCTTCGCATCGACAAAGCTGTTAGCGGCACAGAACTTCTTCACGCCCTCGATAATGTCGTCGGCCACAAATTTGCCCCAAGTGTTCACGTGGCGGGCACTGTGCTTCTGACCGAAGCCGCACGCTCCGCTGGGGTTCACCACATAGACGATGTAACCCAGGGCTGCATAATAGTTTTGCGGATAGCGTGTCTCGAAGTTACGCTCCGTAGGTGTACAACCGCCATAGTAGTTCACAATGACCGGATATTTCTTCGAGGCGTCGAAATGGGGCGGCAGGTAATAACGGCCGTAGATGGTATCACCACGGGATGATACGAAATTGAAGTCGCGGCAGTCGCCCAGCTCAATGTCCTTGAGCAGTGTGGCAGCGCAGTCTTCCAGCAGTGTGGTTTTACGGTTTTTCAGGTTCATGGTGTACAGGCGCACCGGATTCGATGTGCTCACACCGTGGTAGGTGACCACGGGGGCAGCACTGGCCAGGGAGAAGCCACTCATCACGTCTTCGCTGGTTGGCAACTGACTGATATGGCCGTTTTTAGGATTCAGCGTGTAGAAATGAACATAATCGCGGTCGTTGGCCGAGAAATAAATCTGTCCGTCGGTTTTCGACCATACGACGCGGTCAACTGACGGGTTGAAATAGCGGGTGAGTGGACGGGCCTTGCGCGTGGCCAGGTCGTAGATGAAGAGTTGTATGTCGTACATGCTGCTGTACTTTCCGGCCTCAGGGTCTTTGCCGATGCCGTCGAAAGCCTCGGCAGGAGCCGAGAAGAGCAGTTGTTTGCCGTCGGGCGAGAAATTGCCTCCTCCCAGGAACTCAGCTCCCAGCATCAGTGTGTCGGCCTTCAGCGTGGCGGCATCGACCAGCAGATAGTCGGTAACGGTGGTGGGACGCTTGGTCAGTCTTGACCGCGAGACGCTGATGAGCAGCGTTTTACCGTCGGCGGTAATGTCATTTAATACAGCCGAATGGTTGCCAAACGTGATGCGTTGGAGCTCTCCCGTCTGCAGATTGAATTTCGACAGATAGCTGCGGCTGCGCCATCCCGGCTGACGGTCGTCGGGTTCGAGCACCTGAAAGATGTTTTTCTTCTCTTTGGGCCCTTCCTCGGCGTTGCTCATGATGAGATAGTCTTCCGTGGGACTGAAAGTGATGCTCCCTTTGGGCAGATGACTGGCCAGCAGTTTGCGGGCGCCGTTCTGGGGATTCACCTGATAGAGCATGCGGTTGTCGCCGTTGGTGTCTACATAATAGTAAGCCACCGTGCGCGGCATCCAACTCAGTCTGAGACGCTCCTGATGATCAACAACACGCCCGGTGGAAAGCTCTTTTACCTCAGAGAACGAGCGGCTTTGTCCTCCGCGCAGTACATTGCTGTAAGTGATGATGACAAACTTGCCGTCGGGTGAGAGCGATGAGCCACTGACACGTTGTCCGTCGAGCACATCGTGCAACGTGTAGGGACGCTTGGCCGATGTGGTCGGGCTGACCTTGCGGTCGGCATCGATGCTCACTTGAATGGAGTCGGCAGCGGCATTGGGGTAACTGTATTTCACCACAATCTCGTGGTGGTTGGGCTCTAATGCCAGCGCACCGCCCTTCAGCGGCTTGCCGTCGAGCAGCACCTCGTGCTTCGGTGCCCCTTTGACCAACAGTTTGCCTTTCACGTAATCGGCATTGTTAATATAGAACTTCAGCTCCTTGCGGAATCCGTCGGTGAAGTCGAGTTTCTTTCCGTTCACGTCTACGGTGTCGGTTGCCAGTGGACGTACCAGCTTGAACGGTCCGCTCACGATGAAGTCGTTCACTTTTACCACTTGCTGGGCGTTGACCATCGTGCCAGCCAGCATAAGCAATGATGATAAGAATATGTGTTTCATAGTTTTCAATGAATGGTTTCTAGTTATGGGTTTCTGGTATCAAGACGTTAGTTCCTAGTTTCTGGTTTCTAGTTTCTGGTTCCAAGTTTCTAGATTCTGGTTTCTAGTTCCAACTTCTTGGTTCCTAGTTTCTAGTTCTTTGCTTTTAAAATGCCTTTCGGTATTTGCCTTCTTCCTTGTCCTCCAGCATGGAGAGATAGCTCTGGTAGCGGCTGGCGGCAATATAATGCTCCTCTACGGCTTTGACGACGGCACAGCCGGGCTCATGGGTATGGGTGCAGTTGGAGAAGTGACAGTTTTTCGAAAATTGGAATATCTCCTTGAAGTAACCGCAAATCTCCTCTGGCTCCATGTCGAACGTGCCAAAGCCTTTAATTCCCGGTGTGTCGATCAGCCACGAAATCTCTTGCTGACCGTCGGCGGCCTCCTCGCCCTCAGCCTGCATATTCACCTTGAGCATCTCGCTGAAGGTGGTGGTGTGCATGCCGGTGTTGTGGGCGTCGCTGATTTCTGCTGTCCGCAGGTTGGCTCCTGGCACCAACCGGTTGATAAGTGTCGATTTGCCCACACCGCTATTGCCACTGAGCAGGGTGATTTTCCCTTTCAGCAGAGGCTTCAGCTCGTCGATGCCCTCGCCGGTGGCAGCCGATACGGTCCGGCACTCATAACCGACAGTCTCATAGAGCGTCATCATCATCTGCTGGTAGTGCTGTTCGTCTTCATCGAGCAAGTCGGTCTTGTTGAAGATGAGCACCACAGGCACTCGATAGGCTTCTGCCGAAGCCAGAAAACGGTCGATGAAGGTCGTGGATGTCTGAGGGTAGTTGACGGTTACAATGAGAAAGGCCTGGTCGACGTTGGCAGCAATGATATGGCTTTGCTTCGACAGATTGGATGACTTTCGGATGATATAATTGCGGCGGTCCTCAATGCCGGTGATATACGATGTGGCAGTGTCGACCTCCACACGGTCGCCCACAGCCACCGGATTGGTGCTGCGTATACCTTTCAACCGAAAATTTCCTTTGATTTTGCAGTCAAGCATACCTCCATCGTCCATGAGGACGGTGTACCAGCTGCCTGTATTCTTAATGACAAGTCCTTTCATCCAAATAGAGCATCAATAATTGAAAATTGATGATAGTGGACCGGTGAATCATCATCGTGACTCCACAATCATCAATTTCCAATAGTCGCTTTCGCGTCTTCGTTAGACGGTCATGATTTCTTTGTTCTTGGCGGCAAGCAGTTCGTCGAGTTTCTTGATATACTTGTCGTGCAGTTTCTGCAACTCGAGCTCAGCGTCTTTCTCGTTGTCTTCCGAGAGACCGTCCTTGATGGCTTTCTTCAGCTTGTCTTTGATGTCGCCACGCACATTGCGGACCTCCACCTTGGCCTTCTCGCCGATCTTGTTGCACTGCTTCACCAGCTCGCGGCGGCGCTCCTCGGTGGGCTGGGGGATGCCCAGGCGAATCACCTCGCCATTGTTCTCAGGGGTGATGCCCACATCAGAGTCCATAATGGCTTTCTCAATGTCGCGGATGGTCTTGCGGTCCCAGGGCTTGATGGTGATGGTACGTGGGTCGGGAGCCATCACCGTAGCTACTTGGTTCAGCGGAACTTTCTGTCCGTAACTGTTCACTCTCACACCGTCGAGGATGGCAATGTTGGCACGGCCGGCACGGATGCGGTTGAGCTGTTCCTCCAGGAACATGGCAGCCATTTCCATGCGCTCCTCGCTCTCACTTAAAGTCTGTTTTACGTCTAACATATTCTTGATCGTATTAGTTTCTAGTTACAAATGTAGGCATTTTATTCCGAATTCGCAAAAGAATCGCAAAAAATATATGTTTTCTTTACGATTTTTTATAAAGCGTATCCGTGATGCAGGCGCATACTTGTTCCAGATAAATGCGGTCGGTGTCGTCGAAGGTGGCCAGTTCCTTACTGTCGATGTCAAGCACGGCCGTCACTTCGTTGCCGGCATTGAAGAGGGGCACGACGATCTCTGAGCGGCTCAGCGACGAGCAGGCAATATGGCCGGGAAACTGTTCTACATCGGGAACCACCTGCGTGCGGGCCTCTGCCCATGCTGTCCCACAGACACCGCGGCCGTGCTGGATGTGCATGCAGGCAACTGTTCCCTGAAACGGACCAAGCCGCAGCTCACCGTCGCGTACCAGATAGAATCCTGTCCAGAAGAAATCGTCGAAAGTCTGATGCAACACGGCCACAACGTTGGCCATGACGCTCACCTCGTCGGTCTCACCGTTGATGAGCGAGCGTATCTGAGGAAGCACTTCCTCGTAGTGTTCTTGTTTTGTCATGTTGTTTTATGGTTCAGTTTTTTGTGGTTATTCCGTTTTTGTTGATTCCATGCCCAGCTCCCCGGCCACCATGTTGGTCAGCTCGACAAACTGCTGGATGGTGAGTTGCTCGGGCCGTCGCGTCATGATGTCGTGCTCGTAGAATCCCGGGCGGGGTTGAATGTCGTTGGTGAACATCTGCTTGAGGCTCACGCGCAGCATCTTGCGGCGCTGGTTGAACACAGTCTTCACCAGTCGTTTGAACAGCTGTTCGTCGCATCCCAGGTCGGTCACGGTGTTGCGGGTCATGCGGATGACGGCCGACTTGACCTTAGGGGGCGGGTTGAACACATGCTCGTCGACGGTGAAGAGGTATTCCACATCGTACCATGCCTGTATTAAAACGCTCAATATGCCATAGGCCTTTGTGCCCGGCTCCGAGGCGATGCGCAGAGCCACCTCGCGCTGAATCATGCCTGTGCAGCAGGGAATGAGCTCTTTGTTGTCGAGCATCTTGAAGAAGATTTGCGACGAGATGTCGTAGGGGTAATTACCCGTAAGCACAAACTGGCGGCCGTCGAACACCTGGTTGAGGTCCATGCGCAGGAAGTCGCCCTCGATGATGGGGCTGCTGCCGGTCGGCGTTTCTTCACTGAAGAGCGTATGCTTCAGGTATTCCACGCTCTCGCGGTCAATCTCGACGACCTTCAGATCTCGTGGCTTTTCCACCAGGTACTGCGTCATCACGCCCATGCCCGGTCCCACTTCTAGCACGGGAATGTCGGGATAGGCATCGACGGTGTCGGCGATGCGGCTGGCAATGCTGAGGTCGGTCAGGAAATGCTGGCCAAGGTTTTTCTTTGGTTTTACTTGTTTCATATATTCAGTGTGGCTATCCGTTCTTTCTTTTCTTTATTCACGGCTATGATCTCTTTGCTTTTGCCACCTTGATGGTGAAAAAGACAATGACGGCTATCAGCGCAGCAAACGTAGCCACTGGGCAGGCAAAGGCCCATTTGCTGCCTGCAGAGGAGCTCATTAGGATGATAGAGATGAACATGAGCGTGGTAATGATGGCAACTATCCTGACCATGCGGATAGCGAGGACATACTGTTGCGTCGTGTTCATTCTGACAGGCATATTGATTTTTGCCGGCTGATAGGCACAGAGCAGGAGCACAGCGCTGACAATCGTGCCTACAATAGGTAGTATGAGGAGCATCGAGCGGCTGCCATATCCGTCGGGATGTCCGCTCAGGTTAAAGTGTGTTGGGATGACTTCTGGCGACCGTCTCCACATGATGAAGGCGATGACCCACATGACGATGACAAGCACGGCTGTCACTATCTCGAAGATGGTGCCTTCGAGGGTGCGGCCCACGCGGATGGCAGGCTGATTGTTGTTTCGGAGGTTGAATCTTGGTTTCATGATGGAAGGTTTATTTGATGGTTGTAATCCAGTTGACAATATCGTCGAGTACCTCGGTGGAGATGGTCTCTTCTATTTTTGCGTATTCATCCACGTTTCCGCGCTGACAGTGCTGGAACAGATGGTTCAGTCCGGGGTAGACCTTGCATAGACTCTTTTTGTTTTTGGGCAACAGCCGCTCGATGGTCTTCAGGTTGCTGTCGACGGTGACCTGCGTGTCCTTCTCGCCGTTGAGGGCCAGCACGGGACACTTTGTGCGGATGATGTCGGTCTGCGGGTTGTGGTTGTAGAAGAATTCCACCCACGGCGACACCTTCTGTTGCTTCAGGTTCTGTCGCATTTGGGCAGCGGTGTAGGTGGCGTCATAACCGTTCTGCCGCATGATGATGTTGGTCTGTTCAGCACTGATGCTGTCGCCACTCTGTGCCGGTCCGGCCAGGCTGACAATGAAGTCGGCACTGCGGCGGGCTCCCATCATGAAGGCTATCATGCCGCCCTCGCTATGGCCGAGGACACCCACCTTACTGAAACGTTTCAGCTTGCGCAAGAACTTGATGCCAGCCTCGGCGTCGAGCATGAAGTTGTGGCTGGTGGCAGTAGCCACCTCACCTGTGGAACCACCTACGCCTCGGTCGTCGTAGCGCAGCGAGGCAATGCCGTGACGTGCCAGATGGTCGGCAATAACGGCAAAAGACTGGTGGTCGAAGAGCGTCTCGTTGCGGTCTTGTTGTCCGCTGCCAGTCACCATCAGCACCACGGGGATGCGCTTACCGTCCTTATAGTCCACAGGGTAGCAGAGTGTTCCGGCCAGTACGGCACTGTCTTGTGTGTTCTCGAAGGTCACCTCCTCGGTGGTGTAAGGGTAGGGCGGCTGTGGCGTCTGCGGACGGTTGCGCTGCAGTTCACCCCTGCGCATGTCTAGCTTGAAAGGCATCATGCGCTGAACGAACGTTCCGTGCAACTCGTCGCCGGTGCGCCGGGCGGCATACGCCATCGCCAGTGTGGGCACGGCAATGTTCACCGAGTCGTCGCTCAGATAGACAATCTCCGTGGGGATGGTTGTCACACCCTGGTCGGGACTGCCCATCGTACAAACCTGCTGGCCGTTGGCATCGCGCTCGATGAGCAAGGTGATGGTGAGTTCCTGCATACCCGCCTTCAGTTTGCCGAGCCAAGGGCCTTCCATGGATTGGGCTTTGAGCTGCGGTGTGGTGAGCAGTGCAAAGATGATGAATGCTATGCGTATCATTGTGGGTCCTCCTTTTTGTCTTTCTCTTTGATTTCTATGATGGTGGCGATGGCTTTCAGCACCAGGCCGCAGCCCAAAAACACGATGAGTCCCGGTTTCATGGTTCCCCATCCGGCCAGACTAATCACCGTAGTGGTAATTCCTGCCAGTGCCCATAGGCGCATGGCTCTGACCGCTTTCCCGACGGCCTGGATGTTGTGGAGTGGAAAGCTCCAGCCCAGATAGGAAGGAGAGTAGGCGCACACCAACAGAAAGACGGTGACGACGGTGACGGCCACTGTGACAATCATCTTGTTTTCTAAGACATCGGTGCCATGCCACTGGCGCCACGTCAGCGCCCATGTGGCCACCAACATCAGCACACAGGCCGTCTCGATGAGTGTGCTCTCCAGCGAGTGGTGCACCTTTACCTGTTTCAAGTCAAACTTCTGCATCGGATGCTTCATCGTTGTTACTCTTTTTTCGTTTGGGCAGTCGTTTGGCCTTGCGCAGCGCCTCGGTGATGATCCATTGCAACTGTCCGTTGGTGCTGCGGAACTCATCGGCAGCCCACGCCTCAATAGCATCCATCGTGTCGGAGTCGACACGAAGGATGAAGCTTTTGGTCTTGTTTTCTTTCTTGGCCATGAGTGTTTAGTGGTTCAGCGTTCCGGCATTTACTACGGGCTGAGCCGAGTCGTCGCCGCAGAGGACCACCATCAGGTTGCTCACCATAGCAGCCTTCTTGTCGTCATCCAGTTCGACAACATCCTCGTCGGAGAGTTTCTGCAGGGCCATTTTCACCATCGAGACGGCTCCCTCGACAATCTTCTCGCGGGCGGTGATGATGGCCGATGCCTGCTGGCGGCGCAGCATCACAGCTGCAATCTCGGGGGCATAGGCCAGGTAGTTGATGCGGGCCTCCACCACTTCGATGCCAGCCAGGGCCAGTCGCTCGTCGAGCTTCTGCTCCAGTTGGTCGTTAATCTCGTCGGCACTCGAGCGCAGGGTGGGCTCGTTGGCCTTGCCGTCCTCGTCGTCGTAGGCATACTGGCCGGCCACTTGGCGCAGGGCAGCGTCGCTCTGTACACGCACGAAGTTCTCAAGTGCATTCATGATGCCTTTCACGTTACTGCCTCCAATCTCATTCGGGTTGACGGAGGCCATGGTCTGTGAGTCGACCTCGAAGATGGCCTTGTAAGTATCCTTCAGTTTCCAGACCAGCACCAAGCCAATCATCACGGGATTACCCGTCTTGTCGTTCACCTTGATGGGCTGAGCGTCGAGGTTGCGGGCGCGCAACGACAGCTTCTTGGTAGAGTAGAAGGGGTTGATCCAGTAGAAACCTGTCTGAGTGAACGTGCCGCTGTACTTGCCAAACCAAGTGGTGACTCGTGCCGTGTTGGGCTCCAGCATGAGGAATCCGCACCATAAGATGATAGTGACCAGCAACAACACAATGCCTCCGGCAAACAGCGTAGCACCAAGGGCTACGTTCGTGTCCTCGGTCAGGATGATGGCTCCATAGATGATGGCTGCGATGGAACCGACGGTCAAAAGCAGGTTGACAAACAACATGAGAAATCCGTTGAGGACGGTCCCATTGAAAGTAAACTCTTTATTCTCCATATTCATTGATAAAATATTAGTGATATCATTTTGATATCGCAAAGATATGTATTTATTTCTCTAGTTGTTGCTTTTTGAGCGTTTATTTAACTCTTTTTAAGTTGCTGCAAGGGTACACCTTAATTATATAGAGGAATATAAGGCAAACCAGCGAGCATGAGAGGGGCATAAAGAATTGAGATGATCAGTCAGGAGAAATATATGTGCGGCCAATTTGTCGTTGATTGCTGACAAAATGACATAAAACGGTCGCTGGTATGCTTGTTGCAATTGATGAGAGTGAAGCCGAAACCCACAGACGGGCAGAGGCCGATAACATAAACATTAACAAAACAACAAAAATAAAAATAGGAGGTTACAATTATGATGTATTATCCAACAATGCGTAGAGATTCATGGCTGCCGGAAGTGTTCAACGATTTGTTCAACAGCGACTTTATGCCGAAGGCCAACGCAACAGCTCCAGCCATCAATGTCCTTGAGGACGACAAAGAATACAAGGTAGAACTCGCTGCTCCTGGCATGAAGAAGGAGGACTTCAATGTGAACATCAACCACGAGGGCAACCTGGTGATTAAGATGGAGAGCAAGCAGGAGAAGAAAGACGAGGACAAGAAAGCCCGCTATCTGCGCCGTGAGTTCTCATACTCGAAGTTCGAGCAGACCCTGCTGCTGCCGGAGGATGTAGACAAGGACAAGATCGCAGCCAGTGTGGCCGATGGCGTGCTCACGGTCGATCTGCCGAAGATAGTGAAAGAGGAAGTGAAAGTGGCCCGTCAGATTACGGTGGGCTAATCTTCCCCAAGAAAGGAGGAACCTTTTATTTCTCATGAAAGGAGGAACCCAACAGATCTCTCTCAATAGGTTTTTGAATAGGTTTTTAGGTTATAAATGATTGGTTTTTCAGGTTTGATTGATGAATAGTTGATAATTAATTGTGTGATTGTTAGATTTTTATCCCCGAGCATGTGAATGTTTGGGGATTTTTTTGTATTTTTGCCCCCGATTATGCTATTAAATATTGTATTTATTATCGTAGGGGTCATCTTGGTGCTCTGGGGAGCAGACCGTATGACCGACGGCGCTGTGGCATTGGCACAGCGCATGAATGTTCCGCAAATAGTGATAGGACTGACCATCGTTGCGATGGGTACGAGTGCCCCCGAGCTGTTTGTCAGTTTTGTGTCGGCCTTGAAGGGCACGCCCGATCTGGCCATTGGTAATGTTGTGGGTAGCAACATTTTCAATACGATGCTCATCGTGGGTGTAGCAGCCATGGTGGCGCCGATGGCCATTTTGAAGTCAACCGTGAAGAAAGACATGCCGTTCGCCGTGTTGGCATCAGTGATGCTGGCCATGCTGACGCTCGACCACGATATCTCCCGTGTGGATGCTGCCATCCTCTTCGTGCTGTTCATCGGCTTCATGATTTATACCTTGCGTGTGGCCAAGGAGGGTGACCAGGCCGATGATGATGAGCCAAAAGACTATGGCGTGCTGAAGTCGGTCTGCTTTATTGCCCTGGGACTGGCCTGCTTGATAGGCGGTAGTAACCTCTTTGTCGAGGCGGCATCGCGTGTGGCTGTAGAGCTGGGCGTGTCGGATGCGGTGGTAGGTCTGACGGTTGTGGCCGGCGGTACCTCATTGCCCGAGTTGGCAACGAGTGTGGTGGCCGCCCGAAAGGGTAGGAGTGCCATCGCCATAGGCAATGTCATCGGCTCGAATGTTTTCAACGTGCTCATGATTCTTGGCATTACCGGCATTGTGTGCCCGATGCAAATGCAAGGCATCACCATCGTCGACCTGAGTGTCATGCTGGGCAGCATCGTGCTGTTGTGGTTCTTCACTTACACCAAGTTTAAGGTGGAGCGATGGGAAGGCGCCGTGCTCACCATCTTGTTCCTGGCTTATATGACATGGCTGGTGGTCAACGCCTGATAAGCAGGAGACCATGATGTGTCCACCTATTTTTATAATATAACGAAATGGCAGAAAACAGAAGTAATGAGGGGCTGAATGCCCTTGGCAAGAAGACAAAATACGCAGACAACTATGCGCCTGAGGTGCTGGAAACCTTCCAGAACAAGCATCCCGAGAACGATTATTGGGTGCAGTTCAACTGTCCTGAGTTCACCACGCTCTGTCCGATTACCGGGCAGCCCGACTTCGCCGAAATAAAAATCATGTACCTGCCCGGCGAGCGGATGGTAGAGAGCAAGAGTCTCAAGCTTTATCTCTTCAGCTTCCGCAACCACGGCGATTTCCATGAGGACTGTGTCAATATCATCATGAAAGACCTGATTCGCCTGATGGATCCTAAGTATATCGAGGTGATGGGGCTGTTCACTCCGCGCGGCGGCATCAGCATTTATCCCTATGCCAACTACGGCCGGCCGGGCACGAAGTATGAGCGGATGGCTGAGGAGCGCATGCTGCGTCATACCTTTTAAGCAGAACACAGAGGCCATCCCTTCGGATGGAATCAACGATAAAGGCATATCAACGCGCGTTGATATGCCTTTATTCAATATGGCCGATAGGATTCTGTTCGTCAGCGTTTCGGTCCAGATGTGGCAGGTATTTTCAATTAGGCATGAATTAGACTCTAATTAGGCATTAATTACCCTGCAATTAGGCATTAATTACGTTGTAATTAGGCATTAATTAGAGTCTAATTTGTCGACTAATTGCAACCCAATTAGGCATCTATTGGAAATGGGTGCGCGGGGAGGCATATTTCCAGTCTCATGAACCGATAGTTGTAGATGCGATGTGTGCCCCCTTTTCCGGCTTTCCCGTTTTATTTCTCCTCAGTCTTGCGATAATAGTTTCTCACTTCGTCTTTGAATCGCAGCTGCAAGCTGTCTTTCATCATGAACACAATCTCGGCAGTATCTTGTATGGCCGGTTGTTGGTCCTGCTGGCTGTTGCCGATTCTGTTCTTGGCGCGGACCAGAATCAGTTTGCCGTTGAAAATGTGCCATTCGCTGTAGCGCGTCAATGGCGGATAGTCCACGGGGTTGTCGTCGTCAGAGGTGGTCGGCCGGTACGTCATACCGATGTTCGACACCTGCTTGTCGCGCTTCAGCTTGAACCCGTATTCACGTGGCACCATCAGTTTCTTGATCATCGAGTCGGTCTCAGCGTCGCGCTTGCCGGCATTCTCGATGAAGCTCTTTTTCAGGGTGGGCATCACCTGATACACCCACGAGCCCTTCATCTCGTCGATGTCGACGACGCTGACGGCCTCCGTCGGATTCTCCTGACTGAGCAGCACCGCCAGGTGGTCGCCAATCTTCGGGCGGCCGATGACCCTCTTGTTGCGCATAGCCTTCAGGATGTCGTAGGTGACAGGGTCGCTGCCATCGTGGGGCAGCAGCACAATCACCGAGTCGGTGCATCCGTCGCAGGCCAGTCCGTAGATGGCCGAGTCGCCAGTCATGGCGCTCACCTTCAGCGAGTCGTCGTTCATTTCTGTCACTTGTGTTTGCTTGCCGGAGCAATTGCAAAACAGCCATCCGCCAATGGCAATGACGGCCAATATCGTTTTCCTCATCATTGTTTTTTTCTTTGATTTTCGTGCAAAGATAAGAATTTATTCCCGAAATATTTGTTTCGTAACAAAAAAATATATATTTTTGCAAACAGCTTTGAAAAATATTACACAAATCTAATAATTGTATGAAAAAGAAAATCCAGTTCAGTCTTGTTTACAGAGACATGTGGCAGTCTTCTGGTAAGTTCCAGCCACGTAAAGATCAGTTAGAGCGTATTGCCCCGGCCATCATTGACATGGGCGTTTTCGATCGTGTGGAGACCAATGGTGGAGCCTTTGAGCAGGTGAACCTGCTGGCTGGCGAGAACCCCAACGCTGCCGTACGTGCTTTCTGTAAGCCATTCAATGAGGTGGGTATTAAGACTCACATGCTCGACCGCGGTCTGAACGCGCTCCGCATGTATCCTGTACCCGATGATGTTCGTGAACTTCAGTATAAGGTAAAGCATGCACAGGGTGTTGATATCACCCGTATTTTCTGCGGCTTGAACGATGTACGTAACATCATCCCGTCGGTGAAATGGGCTAAGGCTGCAGGCATGACGCCTCAGGCTACGCTTTGTATCACCACATCTCCCGTGCACACCGTTGAGTATTATTCCAATATTGCCGACCAGGTGATTGAGGCTGGTGCTGAGGAAATCTGCTTGAAGGATATGGCTGGTATCGGTCAGCCCGCCCTGCTGGGTGCCCTGACAAAGTCGATCAAGACCAAGCACCCCGATATCATCATTCAGTATCACGGCCACTCAGGCCCGGGTCTCTCGATGGCCAGCATCCTGGAGGTTTGTAACAATGGTGCCGACGTCATCGACACAGCCATCGAGCCGCTGTCGTGGGGTAAGGTTCACCCGGATATCATCTCGGTTCAGTCGATGCTGAAGCACGAGGGCTTCGAGGTGAAAGAAATCAATATGAACGCATACATGCGTGCACGTGCCCTCACCCAGGAGTTCATTGACGACTGGCTCGGCTACTTCATCAATCCCGGCAACAAGCACATGTCGTCGCTGCTGCTCGGTTGCGGTCTGCCCGGCGGTATGATGGGTTCGATGATGGCCGACCTCGCTGGTATCCATCACGTGATTAACAATACCCTGAAAGCCAAGGGCGAGCCCGAGCTTTCTACCGACGATATGCTGGTGAAGCTGTTCGACGAGGTAGCTTACGTATGGCCTCGCGTGGGTTATCCCCCACTCGTAACTCCGTTCTCTCAGTATGTGAAGAACATCGCTCTGATGAACCTGCTCACTCTGGCTCAGGGCAAGGGACGCTTCGTGATGATGGACGACTCTATGTGGGGTATGATCCTCGGCAAGAGCGGAAAGATTCCTGGAACTATCGACCCAGAACTGGTCGAGCTGGCTGCCAAGCAGGGCCGCGAGTTCACCGATGCCGACCCGCACACACTTATCCCGAATGCACTCGACGACTTCCGCAAGGAGATGGACGAGAACGGTTGGGAGTACGGACCGGACGACGAGGAGCTCTACGAGCTGGCTATGCACCCCGAGCAGTATCGTAACTTCAAGAGCGGACAGGCTAAGAAGAACTTCCTGGCCGACCTGCAGAAAGCCAAGGATGCTAAGCTCGGCACCACGCTCACTCCCGAGCAGCTCAGCGCCTTCAAGCATGCTAAGGCCGATGCCATCGTGGCTCCTGTCAAGGGACAGCTCTACTGGGAGTTCAATGGCGAGGGCGAGTGCGCTCCTACCACCGAGCCGTTCATCGGTAAGGAATACAATGAGGGCGATGCCTTCTGCTACATTCAGGCTCCTTGGGGCGAGATCGTTGCCGTTCCCGCAGCTCTCGGAGGCAAGCTGGTTGAGATCAACGCCAAGCAGGGCTCGAAGGTTAACAAGGGCGAAGTCATTGCCTACATCGAGCGTCCGGGTCAGGCATGATTGACTATCAACAGATTTTAGACCAATACTACAAGGAGGACAATGAGCTTCGTCATATCCTCCTTGTTCACAGCCAATCTGTAGCGCATAAGGCGCTACAGATTGTTTCTTTGCATCCCGAGCTGAATCTTGATGCCCGTTTTGTCGAGGAGGCTGCCATGTTGCACGATATTGGCGTGCGCTGGTGCAATGCTCCCGGCATCCAGTGTTTTGGCACCGAGCCCTACATCTGTCATGGGCGCATTGGTGCCGAACTGTTGCGCAAGCATGGTTTGGAGCGCCATGCCCGTGTCTGCGAGCGTCATACCGGCGCCGGTCTTTCACGGCAAGAGATTGTCAGTCAGCAACTTCCTTTGCCCCATTGCGACTTCCTGCCCGAAACGCTGGAGGAGCAAGTCATCTGCTATGCCGACAAGTTCTTCTCGAAAACCCGTTTGGACCGCGAGAAGACCGTTGAACAGGCGCTCAACAGCCTGGCCAAGTTCGGCGAGGAAGGCCTCGGCCGTTTCCGCCGCTGGGCAGAAATGTTCGAATGAGTTGACAATAGGCAGAATGAGCTGTCTTCTCCCGTCTTCACCCGTCTCATTTGTCATCGTGTCGGTTCTGGTCTTCTGAAATAGGCGGTCTTGTCCCTATAGTTTCAGACACGTTTCCAATAGTCAGAGATACGTTCCTATTGATTGAGACACGTTTTCTATTGTCAGAGACACGTTTTCTATTGTCAGAGACACGTTCCTCTGGCTTCAGATACAGTTCTCTGCTGATAGTGATTCCGTTTCTAATGATGATGTTTACGATTCTAGTCATGCCGATTGGAATGCTAGAGGGCTGCTCTGTGATGGCAAAGCAGCCTGTTTTTTTTCTCAGCGTTACTTGTTTTCCTTCGATACCCCATTTTTCGGGGCCTCGCCGTTTTTTTTTGTGTGATTATTTGTATTTTTGTCCATTAAATTCTATTTTAAAACAAGAAAAATGGTCTTGAGGGTTTAGTAAATTGGTTTTCGTGTGTATGATAAGTGTATGAGGAAAAGAAAAGAAATACTTGAAGCGCTGTTCCGACAGCATTACCGGCAGATGTATCGGTTGGCCACCCTGCTTCTGCACGACGATGCTGAGAGCAAGGACATTGTGCACGATGTCTTCGCCCAGTTGCTCGCCTCACCAGCCATAGAGCTGCATGAGGAGACGGCAGCAGCCTTCCTGCTTACCAGCGTACGCAACCGATGCCTGAACGTGATTCGTGGCAGGAAGATACAGGAGAGGGTCCAACGGCTCTATCTTCTCGATCTTGACACAACCTTCATTCCGCCAGACCTGTTCCGCGAAGAGCTGAATGCCCTGTCCGAGGGTGTCAGCCTGTTAGCGCCGCCTGTCTGCCGGGAAGTGGTGGAGCTGCACTTCCGCGATGGCCTCACCTTCCGTGAGATTGCCCTTCGCCTCGGTGTCAGCGAGACCACCGTTTACAAGCATCTGCGCCATGCACTCAGCCAATTACGTGAACACCTAAAGAGAAAGGAGTAAAATGAACAAGACCAACTTATTGTTCCAAATGATGGAACAGCCCCAGGCTTATACCGACCAGCAGTGGCAGGAAATACTTGCTGACGAGGAGTGTCGCGAGCTCTACAACCTGATGTCGAAGACCCAAAGTGCATTCGACAGTCAGAAGGAGATTGACGACGAGACGATTGATGCCGAATGGCAACGACTGACAACTACGCCCCATCGGGGATTGCTCCGCGTGGCAGCGATGTTCATCGGCGTATTGCTTTTGTCAGGCATCGCCTTTGCAGCCGTTCACTTAGTACGCAGCCATTGGAATACTGCAGAATCACTTGGAGGGGATTTGGCATCTCCGACACAAGAGACACGTATTTCAGATTCGCTTCAGCAAACCTTGCCGGCCGATACCACCGTCACGATTCAACCTATTGTCTTCGACAATGTGACGCTGGATAGTATTCTCCCCCAGATTGCCAGCCACTATGGCTATGCTGTGGATTTCCGGTCCGGGCAATCGAAGACGCTGCGTCTGTTCCTGACATGGAATCCTCAGGACTCTATTCAGAAAGTGACCGAAAAACTGAATCTCTTCGAGCAAATTCATATCACGCTCTACGAGAAAACCATCATTGTTGAGTAGGCTATGAAACAGTTTCTTGTCTATTTGCTGCTTTGTCTGACCGTCAGTCAGGCAACAGCCCAGAAGATTAGCCGTAGCTATCACGACCTGTCACTATCGGAAGTGCTGAAAGACCTCAACGCCGCATCAACGCGCTATGAGGTGAGTTTCATCTACAACGAACTGGAGGATTTCCGTGTCACCACTACACTGCATCGCAGTTCTCTGCCCGATGCTGTGCGTCAGGTCGTTGGCTTCTATCCCATGCGTATCACCGAGACCGACAGCGTGATGACCGTGGAATGCGTTCACAAGACCGACCGTCACCTGACGGGTTCTATCATCGATGAACAAGGGCAGCCCGTGGCATACGCTAATATTGCCGTTCTCAACCCTACGGACAGTACCCTCCTTTGTGGTGGAGTGTCCAACGAGAGTGGTGTGTTCGTGATTCCCATCGACCAGCCGAGCGTTCTTGCCCGTATCTCGTATGTCGGCTATAGAACCATTTACAAACTGTGTCATACCACCAAGCTTGGTACAATACGTATGCGCCCTGAGACAATGACCATCAGAGGCGTAGTCGTGAATGGCGAGCGGCCCAAGGTGCAGCTGCAAGGCAATTCGCTCGTGATGAACGTGGAGGGTACGGTCATGGAGCGAATGGGCACGGCCGAGGATGTGCTCTCGCGGGTACCTACCATCTCGAAGAAAGGCGAGGGCTACGAGATTCTGGGCAAGGGCGCGCCGCTGATTTACCTGAACAACCGCAAGCTGACCAACCTGCAGGAACTGCGCAATATCCAGTCGGACAACATCAAGAACGTGGAAGTGATACAGAATCCCGGAGCCCGCTACGATGCTACCGTCCAGGCTGTCATTATCATCCATACGAAGCGCGCACAGGGCGAAGGGCTGGGCGTAGAACTGTCGTCGTGGAGCCGCAAGAGCCACGGCTATCAGAACAACGAGCGCCTGAACCTGACTTATCGAACAGACCGCCTGGAACTCTTCGCCAACCTCTTCGGAGCCTACAACAAGCGGTGGCAAGCGGGCGAGTTCGGGCAGACCGTCTTTGCCGACACGCTCTGGAGCATCAAGAACCGTCAGGACTTCACCACACGCAATCCCTTCCTGGAAGGGCGCGCCGGCTTTAACTTCCAACTGAACGATAACAGTTCCTTCGGCGGATATTACGAACACACCTACGACTACGTGAAGATCAGTGGCACCGACACCGACGAGTTGCTGGCCAACGGCAACATGTATGACCACCTTGTAAACCACAGCGTGAAGCGTCAGAAAGGCATGCCGCGCCACGAGGTGAACCTCTACTACGTGGGCAAGATTGGCAAGATGGACATCAACTTCAATGCCGACTACTCATTCCGCCATCAGCACAACCGCACCACGCAGCAGGAACTGAGCGAGGAGTACGACGACCGCGACGTCAGCATCGACAACCTGACGCGAAGCCGCATGGTGGCCGAGAAACTCATCGTGAGCCATCCGCTGTGGAAAGGGCAGATAGAGGTTGGCGAGGAATTCACCTATACGCAGTGGACCAATGACTTCAAAAACCGAGAAGGCTACATCGCCAACAGCAACAACGAACAGCACGAGCAAAACATGGCGCCCTTCGTGGAACTGCGGCAGCAACTGGGCCGCTTGCAACTGCAGGCCGGTCTGCGCTACGAGCACGTGGAGTCGGAATACTTCGTCAGCGGAGAGCGACGCGACGACCAAAGCCGCTCGTACGACGGTTTGTTCCCGTCGCTGGCTGTCTCCACACAACTCCCCCTCCGTGGGGAGGGAGCGGGAGTGGGGCTCTCACTCAGCTACTCCAAGCGCACCACGCGTCCCAGCTACTGGCAACTGAGCAGCGATGTGGTCTACGAGAACCGGCTGAACATGCAGACGGGCAATCCTTACCTGCAGCCCGTGAAGTATCATCAGTTCAACCTCACGGCGATGTGGCGATGGCTCTTCCTGAGCACCAACTTCACTCGCAGCATCGATCCGATCCTCTACACGGCAGAGAGTCTGCCCGAGGACAGCAAGGTGAACTTCGTGACCTACAAGAACTACGACCATGCCGACTGGCTCACAGTCACGCTGGGCGTTCAGAAGAATGTGAAGATCAGTAGTGCTGCCACGTGGACACCACAATGGAACGTCATGCTGATGAAGCCGTGGTTCAAGTCGCAGTTCCTTGATGAAGAGAAGAGTTTCAATCGCCCGATGCTCGCCTTGCAGCTGGGCAACATCGTGGCATTGCCGCACGACTGGCTCTTGCAGGCTGACTTCAGCATGCACACCCACGGCTACCAGCAAAATGTCTGGTTCAATTGTACCAACGCCATGCTCTCGCTTAGTGTCAGCAAAGACTTCTTCAAGCGTCGGTTGAACGTGAAGCTGTCGGGCAACGACCTTTTTAATGGAGGCATCAACCGCTTCACGCTCTACAGCAACCGCATGATGTTCCGAAAGGTAGAGGACAACGACTCGCGCTACGTATCGCTGTCGCTGCGCTACCGCTTCAACGTCACCCCGTCGAAGTATAAGGGCACCGGTGCGGGTAATGCGGAGAAGAGCCGTCTGTAAACAGTACAATGGCGCCCCTGTGGTAGTGCACTTCTGCCTGCTTCATCATTCAACAAGGAAGGTGACTCTTGCCTCGGGGCGCCCACTCTCGTGTCGGGAAAAGTAAAATTAATGTAAAACTGCAGGTCAAATGGTGGTTATATGGAAATGAATATGTAATTTTGTGTTTTAAACCACCAGAGACAATATGAAACAGAGATATGCAGTTGTGGTGCTCTTTGCACTGATCGTGGCTTCGAATATGGTAAGTCTGACTAGTTACCGGGCAACCGAGGAACTGGTGACGAAAGATATGAATCAGGCATTGGCAAAGACTTTAGAGCAGCAACAGTCGAATGTCATCAGCGCCGATACCATCAGGGTGTTCAACGGCTACCTGCGCATGAAGTCGCTGAAAGGCAAGGCGGTGCTGGCGGTCGATACGAAACGGCATTTCCGTCCTCGTCCGGAGGTGTCGACAGCAACCATCCTGTCGCTTTCCGACCAGCGCCCGGCCATGGTGCTGTGGTCGATGACCCTGCTGTGGGGCCTCTTCTGCTTCTATCGTCATCGCCGACTTGCGGCGATGGACCTCTATGGCGGTCTGGCTTTGGTCGACGGGCGTTTCGTCGATGCCAAAGGCAGTGTGGTGAAGTTGACCCCCATGCAGCAGCAACTGATGGAGATGCTGTGGCAGTCGCCCTCGCACCGGTTGTCGAAAACAGAGATTTGCGATGCCCTCTGGCCGAAGAAGGAGAATGCCAGCGAGACGCTCTACACGCTCATCCGTCGTCTGAAGCCCATCGTCGAAGAGCACTCCAACCTGAAAATCGAGGCCGACAGGGGCCGTGCCTATGAGCTGACTGTCAAGTAAATGGGCATTTTCCGGCTACGCTTGTAGTCGAGGTGCACCAGCTTACACAAATATGCCGGAAAAAGTTGTGTGACAAATAGAAGTATTCGATATGAAGAGATTATTATGGAGTCTGATGCTGCTTGCCGCATTGAATGCGCAGGCCCAGGAACGTAAATGGGAACACCGCTTCAGCTTAGGAGCCGGAATTACGGCTGAGCGCGAGGACGGCCGCACCGACAACGGACTGGCCCTGAGAGCGGGCTATGCATTGGCTTACAACTTGTCAGAGCAATGGTCGCTGATGGCAGGTCTGGCCATTCGCGACGTTTCGGAAAACACTTTCGGCGATGCCATGGATGGTGCCGACGATGACCATTTCACGTTTCTCGACTTACCACTGGTGGCGCGATACCACGTCGGACAGGGCAAGGGCAGCTGGGCGCTGGGACTGGGTCCTGTGCTCTCGTACTGCATAGGTAATGATACCTATTATATAGATGCCGACCCTCAGTCGCCACTCAACCACCTGGACAAAAGCAAGCGGTTTGTGCTTGGTCTGCAGCCCGCTGTCACCTACCGTTTGAGCCGTCACTGGGAGCTGGGCGTGGAGGCAAACATCGGACTGACCAACATCAAGGACGGCCACGGACTGACCTCGGGCAGTAAGCATATTCACTATGTGATGGCCACCATCGGGGTGGTGTTCTGACCTGCCGATGGCGACAGGGAGAAGGCGAAATTGTCACGAAAAGCGTTAAATAAACCATAAAATCGGGCAATTTGTGTGGTATTCGGTATTATTTGCGTAATTTTGCACCTTGCAAAATATGAGAACGAAGACTATTATATTCTTGCTGGTGTCGGTCATCCTCTTTGTGGTGGCCGACCCGCGTGCGCCTATCTTCCAGCAGGACAGGACGAAAGGCGCCGTCAGTGACTCCGTTCTCACCGACTCACTGCCCAAAAGCCGCAAGGAAATGCGACGCGCCGCACGCCGTGCCGCCGCTGAGACCCAGCAGCACGACAGCACCACCATGCAGCAGGAACCCGATACAACGCTGATGGACTCGCTCGAACTGGCCATCTATAAGCACAATAAAGCCATCGACGACTCTATTGCCCTCGACAGTTTGAACCGTTCGAAGAAGAATACCATCGATGCCCCTGTGGAGTATCAGGGCGACGACTCGTTGGTCTATGTGGCCTCGTCGAAGACGGCTTACATCTATGGTAATGCCAACGTGAAATATCAGAACATGGACCTGCAGAGCGCAAAAATCTACATGAGCCTCGACAGTAGTGTGGTGCATGCCACGCCACAAGCCGACTCTACTGGCGTGCTGACCGGCAAGCCCGTGTTTAAGATGGGGCAGGACACCTACGAGAACGACTCGATGGCCTTCAACTTCAAGTCGAAGAAAGGCCTGATCAGCAATGTGTACACCCAGCAGGAGGACGGCTATCTGACCAGTGAGCGCGCCAAGCGTAACGACAAGGGCGAGATGTTCATTCAGCACGGCCGCTATACTACCTGCGACAAGCCGCATCCCGACTTCTATATCTCGCTCTCGCGAGGCAAGGTGCGCCCGGGCAAAGACGCCATCTTCGGACCAGCCTATCTGGTGGTGTGCGACGTGCCACTGCCGTTGGCCATTCCCTATGGTTTCTTCCCGTTCACCAAGAGCTACTCCAGCGGCTTCATCATGCCTACCTACGGTGATGAGAGTGCCCGCGGATTCTACCTGCGTGACGGTGGCTACTACTTTGCCATTAGCGACAAGATGGACCTTAAGCTGCTCGGCGAGATCTACACGAAGGGCTCGTGGGGCTTGTCGGCTGCCTCTAACTACCACAAACGCTATAAGTACAGCGGCTCGTTCTATCTCAGTTATCAGGACACGAAGAACGGCGACAAGGGCATGCCCGACTTCACCGAGCAGGAGAGTTTCAAGATACAGTGGAACCACCGGCAGGATGCCAAGTCGAATCCGTTCAGCACACTCTCGGCCAGTGTCAACTTTGCTACGAGCAGTTACGAGCGCAACAACCTCACCTCGATGTATAATCCGCAGGCAATGACACAGTCGACCCGCACCTCGTCGGTCAACTGGTCGACCACCTTCTCGAGCATCGGTATGACCATCAGCACCAACATGAACCTGAACCAGAACATGCGTGACTCGACGATTGCGCTCACCCTGCCCGACCTGAACATCAGCATCTCGCGTTTCTATCCCTTTAAGCGCAAGAAAGCTGTTGGCGAGGAGCGGTGGTACGAGAAAATATCGATGAGCTATACCGGTCATCTGAGCAATGAGATTAATACAAAGGAAGACCAGCTGTTGCATGCCAACATCATCAAAGACTGGAAGAACGGCATGACGCACAAGATACCCATCAACGGCAGTTTCACGCTGTTCAACTACCTGAACGTCACACCCTCGTTCAACTTCAACGACCGTATGACGAGCCGCAAGGTGACCAGGAGCTGGGACCGTGTGCGGCAGCAAGAGGTGTGCGACACCACTTACGGCTTCCACAACATCTTCGACTGGGACGTCAGCCTCTCGGCATCGACCAAGCTCTATGGCTTCTGGATGCCCTCGCGCAAGATCTTCGGCGATAAGATCGACCGCATCCGCCACGTTGTCACGCCTACGGTCAGCTTCAGCTTCGCGCCTAGTTTCGGCACAGAGCGCTACGGCTATTACGACACTTACCAGAAGACCGATGCCGACGGCAATGTGTCGCTGGTGGAGTATTCACCCTATCAGAACTCAGTGGGCTCGCTGCCCAGCAAAGACAGGCGCGGAACCATCTCGTTTGACATCGGTAACAACCTCGAGATGAAAATCAAGTCGGAAGAAGACGACAGCGTAGACTACAAGAAAATCAGCCTCATCGATGAACTGGGAGTCAACATGTCGTACAACATGGCTGCCAAGACCCGTCCGTGGAGCGACCTGAGCATGCGCCTCCGATTGAAGCTCACCAAGAGCTATACCTTCAACCTCAACGCTGTGTTTGCCACCTATGCCTACGAGCTCGACGAGAATGGCAAACCCTATGTCGGCACCCACACCGAGTATGGCTACGGACGTTTCGGACGTTTCCAGGGCATGTCGCAAAACCTCTCGTACACACTGACACCCGACAAGCTGAAGAAACTCTTCGGCGGGGGCAGCGATGACGACAAGAAGAACAAAGGAAAAGAAGAGGACGATGAGGATGACGACGACACCGGCGTTGAGACCAATATCGACAAGGACATGGTGAAAGGTCAGCGCGGAGCCGAGAACCAAGGCGGACTGGCCGAGACCGACGCCGACGGCTATATGAAGTTCTCGATGCCGTGGTCTATCACCTTCGGCTATGGCATTAGCATGCGCGAGAATACCGGCGGCAAGTTCAACACCAAGACCATGCGCTATCCCTATAAGTTCACCCAGACACTGAATGTGAGCGGCAATATCAAGTTGAGTGAGGGATGGAACATCAGTTTCTCCAGCGGTTACGACTTCGAGAACAAGGCCATGTCGATGACCACCGCCTCGCTGCAGCGCGACCTGCACTGCTTCAACATGTCGTGCTCGGTGGTGTTGGCTCCTTACACCAGTTATAACTTCTCCTTCCGTTGCAATGCCTCAACCCTGACCGACGCCCTGAAATACGACAAACGCTCCGGCTATTCGAATGCCGTGCAGTGGTACTAATCGGGCATTGGCGAATCTGTTTTTTTTGCAAAAAAGGCCCTGGCCTGTCTTTTCAATTCGGCTTGTGTGTAAAAAAGTGTAATTTTTTTTGCAAAACACATTTTTTTATATTATTTTTGCGGTAAGTATCAGATATCAGTTATGAAGAAGACGGTCATTTTCCATTATTTGCCTATATGGGTAATGCTATCCTTTTCGTTCTCGCTTCATGCGCAAGAATCGTTAGACTCACTATTGTCTGCCGGTGACAGTTGTATGGATGAGTATAATACTTTTGGTGCCTTACAGTATTATGAGCAGGCTTTTGCATTGAACGACTGCGATGCCACGCGCCTTGCTCTGGCCAACTGCGTATATAAACGTATGGACTACCGACGTTGTGTCAAGTTGTTGAGTTCACTTCACGACCATAGCCAGACCCATGAGTCGTTGCGGCAGCTGGTATTTAGCAGCCAGAAACTAGCAGACAACGATGCTCTGGTGTACTGGGGGCGCATGCTGAATGCCCGTTTCCCAATGGACGGCGAGGTCGTTGCCCGTTTGGCTACGGCCTATGCACAGACCGAACAGCCTCAGAACGGGGCAAAATGTGCTGAGGAGTATTTCCGTAAGGACACCTCGAACATTGAGGTGAACCGCGCCTTGGCCGACTGTTACTTCTTATGTCAGGATTACCCGAAGGCTGCTGATATCTACGACCGGTTGCTCTCTTTGGGCGATTCAACTTTCAATACGCTTTATTCGTCAGGCATGTGCTACTCACAGATGGACAGTCTTGAACTGGCCCACCAGCGATTGAGCCAGGCTGCTGAAATGAATGAATACCGTCATTATGGATGTGTGCAGCGGCTGGGCACCATCTGCAACGAACTGAAACGTTATGACGAGGGGGTAAAACACTTATCGCGCGCACTCGATCTTATTCTCCCCGATACTGTCTATATGCGTCAGCTCACCCTGTCGCTGGCCGAGGCATATTATGAAAGTGAACACTATCAGGAGGCGATTGATATATGGAAGATGCATCTTGACTACAACCCAAACTCCATGGCCACCCTTTTTAATTTAGGACAGACCTATGGCATGATGCTCGCCGATCAGGAGAACGAGAAGAAATACTATGAGCAGTTCTTGCGATTGGCAGAGAAAGAACCTGACAACCAAAAACTCAGATTGATGAAACTTCAGGCTCGCGGTGCGCTCCAGCGAATAGAGAGAAATAGTCTGAAGCAGGAGGGAAAAAGTGAATAATCTTCCATGATTATACTGCTTTCAGTTTTAGAGTAGTATACTTGTGATGGTTGTGGAAATCCTATATTTGTGAGGTATGATAATGAAGGAGATGTTATTGACATTTGGTGATACGCTGGCGAAAAAGAGGTTTTTCGTTCTTTTGGATATGTTATTGTTGTTTGTTCCCGCAATCTTGTGGGCGCAAAATCCTTCTGTTCCTGTTAGTGATGTCAACGGAATAGTCGTTGACGATGCCAACCATGGTGTGGCAGGTGCCAACCTGAGGTTGACAGCAGTTCTAGATACAGCCCGGGTTTATCAGACGGTAACAAACGAGGAAGGCGGTTATTCGTTGCGTGTTCAACCAGGTCTGTACACGATGGTGGTGACAGCTGTGGGCTTTAAGCCGTTTACTGCTGAGGTGGATGCAAAAAAGAAAGTTCAGGTGGATGTGAGTATGATTGACGATGTGCGGCAATTGAACGAAGTGTTGGTGAAGGGCCGCCGTATTCGTTACGATGCGGAAGGCTACCGCATGAATCTGACGCAGAATCCCCAATTCCGCCAGCAACCAGTTGATGTCATCATGGCTTATTTGCCAGGCATGGTGGTAACAGCCGACCGTTTGTTGTTGTTTGGCCGCCCAGTGGCTCGTGTCTATGTAAATCGTCGTATCGTGAGACTTCGAGGAAAAGACCTGCTCGATTATCTGAATACCATGAAGGGCGCCAGCATTAAGGATATACAAGTTATTGCGTCGTCAGGGGCAGAGGAGCGTGCATCGATGGCAGGATCGGTTGTTGTCAAGATTCATACCGTGAATCTCACCGATGGCGGCATGGCTACCGTGGGCGTAGCCGGTGAAACAGGCTATTATAGTTCCATTCGTCCAACCGTTACCTTCCAGTCGCGGCAAGGCAAGTTGTCGGCATATGGCAATGCGTCGCTATCTTATAGTGATGTGGACAGCAAAAGCTATGGCGAGACCCTGTTTGAGATGTCAGGCAACAGGCGGCTCGATAACACTAAAGCAGGCAATGATAGCAGGGTGTATAACTTCAGCGTGGGATTGGGCTACGATTTTACGCCGAAAGATATTGTGACTTTCGAGGTGGGGGGACTTTTGCAAAACAATCACTCACACGGACGGTCGGACATTACTAATTATTCCGGTTCGACCATGCTTGGTGAGATTGCAGATCTCTCATGGGGTAAAAACAAATCGGACCAGTATCAGCTGGCTGCTGATTACATCCACGCGTGGAAGACGGGCGAGGTAAGTACCTATGCCAGTTATGCTCATGACAAGTCGACACAGAATAAGCATGTGTGGCGTGAAGGAAATACCGATATGTGGGACAGCAACAACCAGAGCGAGCAGCACAAGAAAACCTATACTCTGAAAGTGGATGTAACCCAGAAGTTGGGGAAAAACAACAAGCTTAGAGGTGGCGCTGCTTTCACGGGCTGGGACAATGATACCGAAACTGATAACAAACAGAGTGAAAACGGTGTGGTAAATCCGTATATGACATATAGTGACCTTTTTCTCTACAAAGAAGAGGTTGCCGCCCTCTATGGCAGTTACGACTTTTCATTAGGAAAGTGGAGCGCATCACTTGGGCTGCGTTATGAGCACGAACATATCAATCCGCGCTCAAAGCTGCAATCTGATAAAAATTACGCCAGTGACTACGATCATCTCTTTCCTAATGTCAGATTGAACTATGTGATTCATCAAAAACGGAATCACAACTTGCGGTTTACCTATCTGCGTGGATTGACAACACCGTCGATGTCCATGCTCAATCCTGCCGTATTGTGGGATAGTGAGTACTCGTATAGTGTTGGAAATCCGTATCTGAAGCCTGTCGTCTTCGACAGATTAGGAGCCACGCTCACTCTTTTCGGGCGACTATCGCTTGACGTAAGCTGGGAGCAGCAGCCGCTATTCGGCTCGCATGTATATAAGGAGCAGGATGCCGATGTGATGTACTCCTCGTATGATGATGTGGGAGAGACTGACAAGTGGAGCGCAAATGTCAGTTGGAGCAAGCCCATCACCAAGAAGTGGATGGTTTCGATGAATCTGCTTGGTGCGCTGAAGAATGAGAAGTATCTCGGCAGGTCGGCCACCCATTTCTCAAGTTTCGTCGCACTTTTGTCGAACAACACACTTCCCGGCGGCTTTATCCTGAACACCGATTTCCAATGGGAACCACCTGCAAAGACTTTGGAAACCAGTAATGGGAGTCAGATTCGCTTTACGGAGACCATTCGGAAAATGTTCCTCAAGAACCGGTTGTCGGTGGCTCTTGCCTATAAGTATTGGTCGTACTCCTCCCGACATACTTATGTTGATGGCGTAACTCAGCATCATCACACTAATTACAGCCCCCATCGGGTCAACTTAACCGTTCGTTATACTTTCCGTTGGGGCAGTATGAGAGCTCGTGTAAGCCGTGGAAAGGGAGTCGATACAGAACAAACTGGACGCATGTAGGTTATTCCTGCGTGCTCCAGTTTTCTTTTTTTATCATGAAATGATGAGTCGTTCTTTTTGCTTTATCAAGTTTTTATGACTCGATGAGTCTTTTATGATGCTGATAAGGCTTATCTGCCGGTGCTGATTTAGCCGCCAACCCAATCCACGAAAAACAACGGCACTTGACACAAAAAACGGCGAAACATTTGCAGTGTCCCCATTTTTTTGTATTTTTGCATCATTATTCCAACAATCATCACATGACTATGAATGCAAGCGACAGTATTGTAATCATTCCCACATACAACGAGAAGGAAAACATCGAGAAGATTATCCGTGCGGTGTTTGCGCTGCAGAAGTGCTTCCATATCCTCGTCATCGACGACGGCTCGCCCGACGGAACTGCACAGATTGTGCACCGGCTGATTGACACCGAGTTTGCCGACCGTCTGTTCATTGTCGAGCGCAGCGGTAAACTGGGACTGGGAACGGCCTACATTGCCGGATTCAAGTGGGCCTTGGAGCGCGACTACGGCTACATCTTCGAGATGGATGCCGACTTCAGCCACGACCCCAATGACCTGCCACGGCTCTATAGTGCCTGTGCCGATGAGGGCTACGACCTGGCCATCGGCTCGCGCTATGTGAGTGGTGTGAACGTGGTGAACTGGCCCATCGGGCGCGTGCTGATGAGCTATTTTGCCTCGAAATATGTGCGCTTGGTCACTGGTTTCAAGGTGCACGATACCACGGCTGGATTCAAATGCTACAAGCGTCGCGTACTGAAGACCATCGAACTGGACAAGATACGCTTCAAAGGCTACGGCTTCCAGATAGAGATGAAGTTCACAGCCTATAAGATTGGCTTCAAAATCAAGGAGGTGCCTGTCATCTTCATCAACCGCCGCGAGGGTGTGAGCAAAATGAGCGGCGGTATCTTCGGCGAGGCTTTCTTTGGCGTGATGCGACTGCGCTGGGACGGCTGGACGCGCAAATATCCGAAGATTGTAGATGAGTGAGCAAGCGAATTAGACGAATGATTGGTAAAGAGAATAACCGATGAAATATCTCTATCGCATCTATCAGCTATGCGTGGCAGTGCCCCTGACCATTATTGCCACCATCATCACCAGCCTCACGGTAGTCGTGGGCTGCTCGTTGGGCAACGGTCACTTCTGGGGTTATGAGCCCGGCAAGTGGTGGGCCCGTTTCATCCTGTGGGTGTTCCTTATTCCGGTGAAAGTCAGCGGGCGCGAGAACCTGAAGAAAGGTGAGTCGTATGTCTTCGTGAGCAACCACCAGGGTGCCTTCGATATCTTCCTCATCTATGGTTATCTGTGCCGCAACTTCAAGTGGATGATGAAGCGCAGCCTGCGCAAGATTCCGTTTGTGGGCTATGCCTGCGAGAAGAGTCATCAGATTTTTGTCGACAAGAGCGGACCGCGCAAGGTGAAAGAGACCTACGATAAAGCACGGGCCATCTTGCGCGACGGTATCTCACTCGTGGTCTTCCCAGAGGGAGCCCGGTCGTTTACTGGCCACATGGGTACGTTCCGCCGCGGCGCTTTCATGCTAGCCGACGAACTGCAACTGCCCATCGTGCCGCTGACCATCAACGGTTCGTTCAATATCATGCCTCGCATGCGCGACTGGAAGTGGGTGTGCTGGCATCCCATGACGCTCACCATCCATGCCCCCATCTATGCCAAGGAGCAGGGCGCTGAGGACATCAAGGAGCGCATGGACGAGAGCTACAGGGTCATTATGGCCGACCTCGTGCCCGAATATCAGGGGTTTGTGGAGAATCCCGACCAATAAGGCGACAAGAGGCGGGAAGTGAGAGTGAAAGTTGAGAAAAATCCTAACATATCGAATCAGCGAGATAGAGCCATATATCAACTGGCTCTATTTCTTTCATGCATGGGGACTGAGCGGCAAACCCGTCGCCCAGCAGGAGCAGTTGCGGCAGGAAGCCGTTGATATGCTTCGCGAGATGGAGGCCCAATGCCCCGTTTATGCGTTGTTTGCCATCTACGATGCCAACAGCGACGGCGATGACATCGTGATAGACAACCACCGGCTGCCCATGCTTCGCCAACAAAAACACACGCAGACAGGCGCCCCGAACCTCTGTCTTGCTGACTTTCTGAGACCTCTTTCGTCAGGACAGAAAGACCGGATAGGACTTTTTGCCACTAGCACCGACCATCGCTCCGAGCAGATGTATCCTGATGATCCTTTCCGGCGGATGCTTGTTCAGACGCTGGCCGACCGACTGGCCGAGGCGGCTGCTGAGCACATGCATGAGCAGGTGCGCCGACATTACTGGGGATACGCAGCCGACGAGCACCTGACTATCGACGAACTACATCAGGAAAAGTTTCAGGGCATACGCCCGGCCGTGGGCTATCCCTCGCTGCCAGATACCAGCATCAATTTTGTGCTGGACGACCTGCTGGGGATGAAAGACATTGGTATACGGCTGACTGAAAGCGGAATGATGACTCCACATGCTTCGGTGTCGGGATTGATGATGGCGCATCCGAAAGCCCGTTATTTTGATGTGGGCAAGATAGGTGAGGACCAGTTGGTTGACTATGCACGTCGGCGTGGCATACCAGTGGTTTTGATGCGCCGTTTCCTGGCATCAAGTCTGTTGAAAAACGAATGAAAAGGAACGACAGTCAGTAGTCACTTCTTTTTCGAGTGGAGCGTGATGACGACAATCTCGCCCGTTGCCTCAAAACGCAAAGGGATGACGCCGCCCAAGCCTTTTGTCACATAGAGAATGCTGTTTCCCTCGCGATATTCGCCGCACCACTCTTTCTGAAACACTCCCATGGGCGACAATCCGAAGAACGTAATCTGTCCGCCGTGCGTATGGCCGCTCAAGGTGAGGGGCACCTTGCGCTCAGGAAGAATGTGATGGCGCCATGCCCATGGCTCATGCTCCAGCATGACAACAAATGCTTCAGGATCAACACCCTTCAGGGTTTTCTTCGCATCGCCTTTCAAGGGATAGTCGCCCGGTGGCAAGCCCGGTTTCTCCTCTCCAAGGTTTTCCATACCGGCAATGACCAACTCGTCGTTGCCACGGCGAATCACCCGATGCTCGTTCAGCAGCAACTGCCAACCCATCTGGCGCTGGCGGCTGATAACTTCACGCTCACTGGCAGCCCGGATGGCGGGGTCGTCGTGGCGCGTATAATACGAATAGTCGTGGTTGCCCAACACAGAGAAAACGCCGTCTTTGGCTTTCAGCTGGCTCAGCCGGCCCATGACCGGATAGAGTTCGTGCGGACGGATGCTCTGAATGTCGCCGGTAAAAACGATGGCATCGGCCTGCTGGGCATCAATACTGTCGAGGGCGCGGTCGAGAATGGCTTTGCGCGAACCCGTGTAAGAACCCACATGGATGTCGGAGAAATGCACAATCTTATAGCCATCGAAAGCCGCTGGCAGATCATCAAAAGTATAGTCAAGATGCTTCACCTCCAGTCGGCTGAACCCGATAGTGCTGCCGTAAATCAGTACAAAGATGGTGTAGAAAGCCAGAACGAGTCCGATGAGGTTTCCCCAATTGATGCGTTTCTTGCGCCAGCGGCAGAAGCGCCAGCCCAAAAACGAGCAGAGGGCATAGACAGCCTTAGGAACCACCACCAAGCCCAGCAGGAACAAAAACCAATAGAGCACCGAAATGTCGTCGGGGGCAAAGTCCTTCGAACAGGACAGGACAATCGCGAAGACCATCATAGCAGCTCCGGGAATCCACCAGAGCAGGCGTTTCCACCATGTGTACTTCACACGGCGGCGCAGATAGTGTCTGTCGAGATACAAATCAGACAGGACAATCATAAGGATGAGGGGGATGATGATTCTCGCTATCATGGGGCGTTGAATGTGGGTTGAAGAGTGATGTTATGGGCTAAGGCGTATTATCCTTGGGGCGTGAAGGACGCTATGAGGCAGATGGCGTTAGCGGAAGGTGATGGCTTCGCCGCGGCTCTTCTCATCGAACACACCTTTATTATATATATGCTGGCCGTTACAGAAAGTATGCTCTACACGCCAGTTGAAGGTATGTCCCTCCATGGGCGACCACTGGCATTTACTTTGGATGATGTCGGGAGTGACGGTCCACGGACTGTTGGGGCGTACCACCACCACGTCGGCCTTATATCCTTGGCGCAGATAGCCACGTTCACGCACCTCGAACAACTGAGCCGGACGGTGGCACATCACATCAGTCAGACACTCAAGGGTGAGCACACCTTTGTCGACCAATTCGAGCATGGCCACTAAAGAGAACTGTATCATGGGCATGCCCGAGGCGGCGCGCGCACAGCCTCCTTCTTTGTCTTTCAGCAGATGAGGAGCATGGTCGGTGCCGACAGTAGCAATGCGGCCGTCCATCAATGCCTTGCGCAGTGCCTCGCGGTCGGTAGGCCGCTTTATGGCGGGATTACACTTGATACGCGTTCCGAGCCGTGAGTAGTCGCAGTCAGTGAAGAAAAGATGGGCGATAACAGCCTCGGCAGTAATCTTCGGGAGCGGAGCGGGCCGAGGCGGAATATAACAGATAGACTGTTCAGATTCTGTTTCACTGTCGCGCAATTTCCCTCTCGCCGGCTGTTCACAGGTCTCAAACAGACTCAGTTCCTTTTGGGTGGTCAGATGGGCCACATGCAGGCGCGTACCGTATTTGCTGGCAAGCTCGACAGCCAGTCGGGTAGACTCGTAGCAAGCCTCCTCGGAGCGAATGACGGGATGGAACCCGATGACAGGGTCGTCGCCGAACTCTGCCTTCACGCGGGCCATGTTGCGGTTGATGATGCCTGTATCCTCGCAATGAGCCATGATGGGCAGGCGCGAGGAACTGAAAATTTTCTCCAATGCCTCGCGGCGGTCGACCAGCATGTTGCCTGTTGACGACCCCATAAAGAGTTTGATTCCCGGAATGCGGTGCTCGTCCAGTTGGTCGAACGTGTCGGTGTTCTGGTTGGTGGCACCATAGAAGAAACTATAGTTGACGTGGCTCTTCTCGGCTGCCAGTGCGAATTTCTCATCGAGAGCCTCGAGCGTAGTGGTCTGGGGTAGGGTGTTGGGCATGTCGAAAAACGATGTCACACCACCGTAGGCAGCAGCGCGACTCTCGCTCTCGATGTCGGCTTTTGCCGTCAGTCCCGGCTCACGAAAGTGCACGTGTTCGTCGATGACGCCAGGGAAAACGAAACACCCCGAGGCATCGACCTGTTCGTCGAATGGTCCTTGGGGCGCCATGCCGTGTTCGAAAATATCGGCTATACGGTCTTCCTCTATCAGAATAGAGCCGACAAATTGCCGGCTCTCATTCACTATGGTTGCATTCTTGATGAATGTTCTCATTTATTTGGGTGATTTGGTCAGTGGCGCTGCGTTCAGGGTGGAATCAACCGGCAGACTGACTGAGGGAACAGTCGTGGCTGGGGCGGGCTGAGTCGGTGCCACCTCGGGCGTGGCCATGCCGTTCATGATGGCCTGGTTCTCTTGAGCCTTCTGATAATAGTCCTTCACATAAGGATCGTTCTTGAAATAGTCGGTGGCCTTGCTCATGATATCCTCAATCCAAGGAGTAAGCTCGGGATAGCGGTAGCCGGCCGTCACCATCATAAAGACACCAGGACCCAGCACGTTGTCGAAGTTGTCGGTGATGAAATTGGTCACCAGACTGTCCTCGCGCATGGCGATGATATTGGCCTCCTGGGTGAGGCGTGCGTTGGTCACCTGCTCGTCCTCGCCGTCCATAATGGCCTGGCTCTGCTTGTGTCCCAGTTCGTTCACCATATTCTGCAGCTGGTTATACTTGTCGATAAACTCAAACAACTTGTCGTTCAAGGGCGTTCCGCTGACCGACTGCTGGGTATTGTCGAGCTTGATGACAATCTCGCCATTCTCTAATACGATAGGCATAATGCTCTCATCGTCCATGAAGATAGTGGCCATCTTGGTGGAATCGATATTACCGCCAAACTGGAACTTACCATGAACGACCTCACAAGAATCGACGTTCTTCAACTCATTGTCCTTTAAAACCTTCAGATAAAGCATCCGGCCGTCGAGGGTTGAGACATTCGACGAGCCCTGCACGGAATAAGAGTTGCCACAAGACGTCAATATTCCTACGAGTAACAAAAGATATAGTGTCTTATTCATATACTGTTTTTGCAAATTCTTTCGCAAATGTACAATGTATTATTCAACCACAAAAAAAATTTTATGCTATTTAAAACATTTACACCTACTTTTAGCGTTTTTTTGCCTCTTTGTCCAGTTCATTGCTGATTCTGTGGGTAGAATAGAGCTCCAACATGGCTGCCACGAGGAGCAACACCACCCAGTTGTTGTGAATGTAGGTGAGGTAGGCATTATAACCGCCCATGCCAAACTTCAGGAAGGTCGGCAAAAGAAAATGATAGGCGTTCTCGACCATGAATACGGCGGCCAGCATGAAAAGCACATCGCCCATGATCATCATGCGGCGCAGACGCTTGATGGTGGGGTTGCTGCCATCGTAGCGTTGCATCAGTTGGATTGAAGCAAACAGGAATGCACCGACGGCAAACACCCAGGGGGCTACTACCTGCACGCCAAACACATACAGTCCGGCACCGACAACCATCAGTACCGCACCTATGAGGAAAAGAATACTCTGTTGTTTAGTCAGCTCTCTCATTGTTATTTTCATGTATACGGTCGTCGCTCAGTACGAAGATATCCTCGTCGTCGGCCTTCATGAAGTAACGCTCTCGCGCAATCTTCTCAATGGCTTTGGGATTACGGTTCAGCTCGCGCAACTGGCGCGAGTCATTCTCGTAGCGACGGTTATAGTCTTCTATCTGGCTCTTCAGGTCGCGTATCTGGAATTCATAGTCTATTCGCTTCAGAAAACTGTTCTCATCGACGAAGCCGACAATCAGCACGCCGATAAACATCACAATCCAATACTTGTTGTGACTGATGAATTTCCATATGTTGCCAAGACGACTCATGATTCAAAAATTTATACTATAAAAACACTCTCAAGGCGTTTTCAGTGGCAAAGATAAACATAATTATTGAATTATGGCATGCTGCTGTCTATATTTTGTATTTTATTATTTAAAATTGACTTAAATGCCGTAGAAATGCAGTCACGGGGCCGAAAAAAGGAAAGAATTCTTTTGTACTCCCCTCGGTTTTCATTATCTTTGCATCAAAAATCTAGAAACTACACAATGGAATACATCGTTTCAGCACGCAAATACCGGCCGATGTCCTTCGACTCGGTGGTTGGCCAGTCAGCGCTTACCACAACGCTGAAGAATGCCGTGAAGAGCGGCAAACTGGCTCATGCCTATCTCTTCTGCGGGCCCAGGGGCGTCGGAAAAACCACTTGTGCCCGTATCTTTGCCAAGGCCATCAACTGTATGACGCCCACCGACGAGGGCGAGGCCTGCAACCACTGCGAGAGTTGTGACGCATTCAACGAACAGCGGTCGTACAACATTTTCGAGCTCGACGCGGCCAGCAACAACTCGGTCGAGAATATCAAGGCGCTGATGGACCAGACACGCATTCCACCGCAGGTGGGACGCTACAAGGTGTTCATCATCGACGAGGTACACATGTTGTCGACACAGGCTTTCAATGCTTTCCTGAAAACCCTGGAAGAACCGCCCGCACATGTCATCTTCATCCTCGCAACCACCGAGAAACACAAGATACTGCCCACCATCTTGTCGCGTTGTCAGATTTACGACTTCGAGCGGATGACCGTTCCCAATATCATCGACCACCTGAAGATGGTGGCCGAAAAAGAAGGCATCACCTACGAGGAAGATGCCCTGAACGTCATTGCTGAGAAAGCCGATGGCGGCATGCGCGACGCGCTCAGCATCTTCGATCAGACTGCCAGCTTCTGTCAAGGCAACATCACTTATGCCAAAGTCATCGAAGACCTGAATGTGCTCGATGCCGAAAACTATTTCAACATCATCGACCTCAGCTTGCAAAACAAGGTGAGCGATGTGATGGTACTATTAAATAATGTCATTAACAAGGGATTCGATGGGGGCCACCTCATCAATGGATTGGCTTCACACGTGCGTAATGTGCTGATGGCCAAGGATGCCGCGACACTGCCACTACTGGAGGCTAGCCAACGACAGACCGCCCGTTATCAGGAACAGGCTCAGAAATGTCCCACGAAGTTCCTCTATCGTGCCCTCAAACTGATGAATGACTGCGACATCAACTACCGTCAAAGCTCCAATAAGCGGCTGTTGGTTGAACTGACCCTTATACAGGTTGCCCAGATTACACAGGAAGACGATGGCGTCAGCGCGGGGCGTAGCCCCAAGCGATTGAAAACCCTGTTCAAGAAAAAAACAGACAAAGCCCAGCCAGCAACGGCCCAGCAGGTGACCGCGGTAGGGCAACCACAGCAGCGCCCGGCTCAGGCTGCGCTGCCTGGTCAGTCTGTGCCCCAGCCTGAGACCACTCCTTCATCTTCGGCATCCACTGGTCCGTCTCCCATTGCAACCTCATCGCCAGGTAAAATCAAATTGGGTAGCATTGGCATGACTTTCAATACCATCAGGCGCGGCCCTGAGAAACAAGTATATCAGAGTGAGCCCGAGGTGACGAACAAAGACGAAGACAACAGTTTCACAGTAGAAGATTTGCAGAAACAATGGTATGCCATGTGCCAGCGTATGCCCCAGCAGATGGCTGCCATGTCGCACCGCATGAAAAACATGCATCCCGTCATCACTACCTTTCCCGACGTAGAGGTAGTGGTCGACAATCAGATTTTGCTCGACCAGATGTCGACCATCAAAAAACGCATCTGTGCTACATTGGCTAAAGAGTTGCACAACGGCAATATCACCCTGCAACTGCGTCTTGCCAAGTCGAATGAAGTGAGCAAAATCCTCAGCCGAAGAGAAGTATTTGAGAAACTGTTAAAAGAAAATCCAGCCGTCGAACAACTCCGTTCGGTGCTGGATTTGGAATTAACCTAGTTGGTTTTCCGTGTTAGAGGAAACCATTGAGATCGTTCTGCGTAAATGCGTCCCCGCATAAACATCTGAGAGACAATAGTCTTCATTCTTGAAACCCTAGATCAGCGGCATCCCCAAGGCCTCGCATTCTTTCACCATGTCATCGGGCCAGATGCTGGCTTGAATCTCGCCCACATGAGCCTTATGGAGCAACACCATGCACAGACGGCTCTGTCCGATACCGCCACCAATACTCAGTGGCAATTCTCCCGCCAGCAACTTTTGGTGGAAATACAACTTCTCGCGCCCTTCCTCACCCGATAGTTTCAGCTGCCGGAGCAAGCTCTCTTTGTCCACACGGATACCCATTGACGAAAGCTCAACGGCACGGTCGAGAATAGGATACCATATCAGTATGTCACCATTCAAGCCGCGATGGCCCTCTGCCGTCTCCGTCGTCCAGTCATCATAGTCGGGCGCACGACCGTCATGAGGTTCTCCATTGGCCAGTTTCCCACCGATACCAATAATGAACACTGCCCCGTATTTCTTGGCAATCAGGTCCTCGCGCTCTTTTACGCTCTTGTCGGGATACATCGCCAGCAAATCCTCGCTGTGAATGAAATGAATGTCACGCGGCAGGAACGGTTTTATCTGGTTGTACGTCTCACAGGTGAGATACTCCGTGCGAAGGATAGCCGCATAGATGCGCCGTACCACCCGTTTCAGAAAGTCCAGGTTTCGGTCCTCGCGCGTAATCACTGCCTCCCAGTCCCACTGATCCACATACAGCGAGTGCAAGTTGTCCAGTTCCTCATCGGCCCTGATGGCATTCATGTCGGCATACACGCCGTAGCCCGGTTCCACCTCATATTCGGCCAGTGTCAGTCTCTTCCATTTCGCCAGAGAGTGCACCACCTCGGCCTTGGCATCGCCCAAGTCCTTAATGGGGAACGTCACGGCACGCTCGACACCGTTTAAGTCGTCGTTAATGCCCAGACCCTTCAGCACGAACAGGGGAGCCGTCACGCGGCGCAGCCGCAATTCTGTCGAGAGGTTCATCTGGAAGAAATCCTTGATCTGTTTAATGCCTTGTTCGGTCTGCTTCATATCCAGCAGCCGCTCATAATATGTTGGTATGATCAGTTTGCTCATGATGGCTATATCTTTTGTACCTTAATTGTTAAAATGCTCTGCAAAGGTACATATTATTTATTGAATTGCAAGTAAAAACGATATAATTTTTGCATTTTGACTACAAAACATGTTTGTTCCCGACGTTTTGAAGGTAGTAATTCTTCTGAGAATCTTATTTTTTCGAAAAAATATCATCGCTCACCACACAATTCTCAATTTTATTCATTACCTTTGCACCGCAAATTGGTCCCGTAGCTTAGCTGAATAGAGCGTCAGATTCCGGTTCTGAAGGTCTTGGGTTTGAATCCCAACGGGATCACAAAATATAAGAAGTTTTCAAAGATGAAAGTTCGCTTTCAGAGCTTTGAGAACTTCTTTTTTCTTTAGGAGTAGGCTAGGTGGTGCCAGCCTGTGGTGGAGTTCTAATGGATTCTTCACTTCACAGCCACCATTCCGTCGGTGACGGTGAGGCTGCCAGCGGATTTCAGATAGTTGACAGCCCGTTCGACCACCATGTCTGTCTTGACCGTTCTGCGGGAGAAACCTAACAGTTTGACTACCAGCTTTTTCAATTCGTCCATTGGCACCGAGAGGTTCTGCTCGACAGCCATCATGACCACCTTCTGGATTTCCTCTGAGGGTATTTCCGTGATGGCTAGGTTCTCGTACCGTTTCGGCAGATGATACTCTTTCTGTTTTTCGGTCTTCAATCCGGAAGCGTCGAATGCCTTCGAGGCTAGTGCCTTGGCTTCGTCCACCTTTTTGTTTTGATGCTTGATGTTGTTCTTGATGTCTTCCAGCCGCTGCAGGATGCGCGCCATCACCTGATCGTGGTTGGCGTACCAGTCGACAGCCCACACGCGCATCACATTCCATTTGAGTCCTGCCAGTACGCCCGGCTGTACAATCTCGCGGTCGCGGGTGGTCTTCGTCTCATAGTAATTGCGCCCGTCGCAGAGAATGCCCATCATGTATTCGTCGTCTTTCTCGGGGTTCACCACCGCAATGTCTATCTTGAACTGGCTGCGTCCCACGTGGGTTACGGTCTTATAACCCTTCTCGCTCAGTTCCTTTGCCACCAATCTTACCATATCGGCCTCGGCTTCCTCGTTGTCGTTCAGGATGCTGTTGGCGGCCGTCTCAGCAACATTCTGGCGAAGGATGGTGCCTTTGCCGGCAAACTCAATGAAACTCTTCAGACCTTCCACGCCCTTGGCATTCGAGCGGTTAAGGTCTATCTGTTCGGCATGTAGGATGGCAAAGACAATCATCTCGTAGCGCGCTCGGCTGACGGCTACGTTCAGTCGGCGCTCACCGCCCTTGTTGTTCAGCGGGCCGAAGTTCATCGACACATGTCCTTGCTTGTCAGGACCATATCCAACACTGAAGAGGATGACATCGCGTTCGTCGCCCTGCACATTCTCCAGGTTCTTGATGAAAATGGGCTCTTCGCAGTTGTAGGCTTTGTCCTCTAAGTCGGGATGCTTCGACAAAGCGTCGATCAGCATGTCCTCGATCAGGTTCTGCTGTACCTTGCTGAAGCTGACCACACCAATGCTGCGTTTCGACAATTCAGGGTCGGCCAGACGTCTGAGCACCTCGTCGACAATAGCCTTGGCCTCTGCGGGATTGGAGCGTGTGCGCCCCTTGTCGTACTCGCCGTCAATCTGTACCAGGCTCACCTTCGACTGCTGGTCGTCAATGCTGGGGAAGGTATGCAGCTTGCTGTCGTAATACTGTAAATTACTGAAAGCAATGAGCGACTCGTGCTTCGACCGGTAGTGCCACGAGAGATAATGGCCGGGCATTGACAGCGTGATGCAGTCGTCGAGGATGCTTTCCATGTCGTCTATCTCCACTGCCTCCTCATCTACCGCCTGTGTGGCGAAGAAGCTGGTCGGGGGCATCTGCTTGGGGTCGCCCACACATATCAGGGCCTTTCCACGGGCAATGGCACCGACGGCCTCGCTGGTTGGCATCTGAGAAGCCTCGTCGAAGATGACCAAATCGAACTTCTCGGCATTCATGTCGATATACTGGGCCACTGAAATAGGACTCATGAGCATGCAAGGACAAAGCTTGGGCATGAGCGTGGGTATCTGGTCGATGATCTTACGGATGCTTGTGCCACGGCCGCCATTGTTGATGTTGCGTTTCAAGATGCCCATCTCTGAATTGGCCGTGGCGGCAATGGTCTGCGATGGTATCTGGGCAGCCAGATGGCAGTACAGTTCTTTCTTGCTGAGGTCTTGGAAGGTATAGGTCTCTTGTTTGTATTTGTCGACCAGCTCTTCGAAAATGAGGCCGTTGAACTTGGCGAGCGTCGGGTCTTTGTCGACAATATCCATCGTCAGAATGTGATAGATGCCTTTTTGGAATGCGTCGGATACTGCATCGGGCTGCATGCCGTCGCGCTCGATGGCGGTCACCACACATGAGATGCCTTCTTTGTTCAGTTCCATGCGGCGCTCGCTCCACAGACACCAGTCTTTGAACGAGGCGAAATGGCTGAGCCACACCGGAATCTGTTCGTTCAGCCATATCCACTTGTTGTCGGGCGACGTGTTGTACAGGCAGAGTACTGCCATGCTTTTCACTTCCTCGACGATACTGGCCAATCGTGTGTGTTGGTTGCTGACAGCCTCCATGAGCTCAGGAGCCAGTGTCTGGCAGAGAGCCGACTCAGTGGACTGATAGTCAGCCCGGTGGCTCAGACAGTAATCCTTCAGCCGTTGCTTGAAAGCTTTTTGTTTGTCGAGCAGTGCCGGTGCATCGTCAAAGCGGATGTCTCCAGCATATTGCTGCAGTTCTTTCGTAAAGGAACGTTTGGCAAAGAACCTCGGTAGGAACCATTTGTTGCAGATTTCCTGCCATCGCTTCTGCCATATGTCGGCATCCTGCTGCATCAGTTGCTGCAATGCCTGTTTGGGCAATTCGCCTAACAACGAGCTGACCTCTGTTGCCCACTGCAGGTCGCCCGCCGTCATCGACAGTTTCACGGGGGCATCCTGCACGGTCTGTTCTGCTTTCGCATACTCCGTCTGATAGTCGGTCAGTAACACCTGCAGTTTCTCCTTACGCTCATTACTGAACTCGAAGGGGAACAATCCCAACAGAGGATGAGACGAGGGATGGCCAGTGACTTTGAACACCGTGTTGAGCGAACCCAACTGTTCTGTCCAGAGTGTGAGCTTCTCTTTGGTCACATCGGCTGGCTGGGGCAGATTGGCCTTCAGCTCATCACCCTCCAGCGAGAGGTGGCGGGTGATGCACTCGTAGAGTGAGAATCCCGACGGTTGTTTCCGGTGCAGGTTCTCGATATAAGTAATCATCTGCTGGCGATGGGCAAACAGTTTCTCGCTCATGGCCCGATACTCCTCTGGCTCTTTCACGTGTGTCACGTTCAGCGCTTTTTCCATTTGCCGTAGGAAATGTGTTTTCGTCACCTTATTACTATGCAACTCCAGACAGAAGGGGTCCAGTCCGATTTTTGCCAAACGCTTCTGTACCACTTCCAGGGCTGCCATCTTCTCGGCCACGAACAGCACACGTTTGTTTTGGTAGAGGGCATTGGCTATCATGTTGGTGATGGTCTGGCTCTTTCCCGTTCCCGGAGGCCCGTAGAGAATAAAGCTCTTGCCGCGTCCGCTTTCAATCACGGCCTCCATCTGCGAAGAGTCCACATCGATGGGAATGCAGAAGTCTGACGGCAGATTCTTCTTGTCCACCTCACGGGCATCCACCATGTCGCCTGCATCGTCCAGTGTCACGCGCCCTTCCATCAGGCTTTTCACCACTGCGTTCTCCTTCAGTTTCAAGGCATTGGTGTGGATGTCGTTCCACATGACGAACTTATTGAAGTGGAACAGTCCCAACAGCGATTCCTCCAGCACCATCCAGTTTTTCTGCTCGCGCACGGCCATTCTCACGGTCTGCAGAATCTTCATCACATCCACTCCGTGCTCGTCGATGGGCAGTGGGTCGAGCACATTCAGGTCGATGCGGAACTGTTGCTTGAGCAGCTCCAGCAGTGTGATGTTCATGATGACATCCTCGTCGCGGAGGCGTATCACATAGTTTTGTCCTGATTTGCGCACGATATCCACCGGCAGCATCAGCAGGGGAGCGTAGCGGGGCAGGGTGCTCTTTTCGTTCTCATACCATTTCAGCAAGCCCAGCACCACAAACAACGTGTTGGCACCGTTCTCCTCTAAGGCATTGCGCGAGGCACGATAGATGAACTTATGGGCATTGTTCAGTTCTGTCTCGCTCAGATACGAAACAATCTGGTGGTTCTTCTCAATCTCCGTCAGCACCTGCTGGCGTAACCTGCCAGCCTGTTGGGCCGACTGATACATGCCGTTTTCGGCAGGCTCTATCAGCGTGTCGGGATAAGGAATGATGCGGTAGTCTTTCCCTTCTTGCAAAAGGTCTTCCAGCTTATGGATATCGAAAGAAACAAATGGGATGACCCGCTTGCCCAACTTGCAGTTAATCATGTTGTTGCGGAGCGAGAAGTCCAGCAGCTTGCGTTCCCAGATGGTCTGTTTGGTGATTTCTTTCTGGTGCTCCGTCTCGTCGAGATGCAGATAATAGTCGTCGGGACGCAGCGTCAACGGATAATTCTGGCGGAATACCTCTTCATCGGCCACGGAAATGACGATGGTAAACGTGGTCTCTACGTCTTCCGTGAGGTTGACCAGGGCCTCCTCCGGGGCAGTGATGCTCAGCGAGTCGAGCAAGATGCTTCGGCCTGCTTCCACCACGTCGAACGATAGCTCCTGCCTGCTCACCTGTTCGCCCACCAGCATCAGTTTGACGGCGTGCCAGTCGGTAGCGTCCTCATTCTCCAATGAGGCTGCGATAACGGTTCTCACACCGTTTCTTACCATTGCATAATTAATGCTCTGCTGATATTCCAGATAAAAATTACCATTATGTGTTCCGTTGATATTCTTCTCGCGTTCCATCATGTCATTCTTTCTGCATTACAATATCTGATTGTTACTTCTCTTTTCATCGTATTGCAAAAATACAAAAGAATTTCGAGAATTCCTCAAATACCTTTCAGAATTATTATTTATTAGGAAATGGAGAATGTTGGGCGCTGAGAACTGAGAACTGAGAGCTGAGAACTGAGAGGTATGATTACCTTTGGCAATTGTCTGCACTCTCAAACTTCTAAATATAGTTCAAGGTTCCAAAGTTCAAGAGGCGGAGTATTGTCCAAACTCCCAAACTCCTACACTCCTATACTCCTAAAAACTCTATACTCCTAAAAACTCTTCACTCCTAAAAACTCCCTCATCTGTTTGGCGTTTTGCTGATTTTATTCTATCTTTGCAGCAGAACAAAACAATATTTTATCTATGAAACAAATCATTCTGACATTACTTGTCATGTTGTCAGCCTGCCAGCTGGCCGCAGAGAATTATCCCTATCGCAATGACTATCTGTGGGTGACCGTCCCCGACCATGCCGACTGGCTCTACAAAACGGGCGAGCAAGCCAAGATAGAGGTGCAGTTCTATCGCTATGGCGTACCCCAAAACGCTGAGGTGAGCTATGAGATAGCTCCCGACATGATGGCTGCCACCAGTAAAGGTACTGTACGACTGAAGAACGGGCGCGCAACTATTCATATGGGTACGATGAAGAGTCCGGGATTCCTTGACTGCAAGCTGAAGACCACCATCGACGGCAAAAGCAGTGAGCACCACGTGAAAGTGGGATTCTCGCCGGAGAAGTTGAAACCCTATACACAAAACCCCAGCGACTTCGACGATTTCTGGACGAAAGCCATCGAAGAGGCTCGAAAGACACCGCTCAGCTATACTTGTGAGAGGATGGACAAATACTGTACCCATGAGTTCGACTGTTTCCTAGTGAAGTTGCAGACCGACCGCTCGCATAGCATCTACGGCTTCCTCACCAAGCCCAAGGACGGTGGTAAGCACCCTGTAGTGATGTGTCCGCCGGGAGCCGGCATCAAAACCATCAAAGAGCCCATGCGCAACACGTTCTATGCCAAAAACGGTTTCATCAGACTGGAAATCGACATCCACGGACTCAACCCGGCACTGAGCGAGGAGACCTTCAAAGACATCAGCAACGCCTTCAACTATCGGGAGAACGGCTATTTGGAGAATGGCCTCGACAACCGCGACAACTACTATATGAAGCATGTCTATGCAGCTTGTGTCCGTGCCATCGACTTCCTCACGTCACTGCCCGAGTGGGACGGAAAGAACGTGGCTGTGCAGGGTGGCAGTCAGGGTGGGGCGTTGGCTCTGATCACCGCCGGACTAGACCCGCGGGTAACACTCTGCGTGGCCAATCATCCGGCTCTGAGCGACATGGCCGGCTATCTCGACAATCGGGCCGGAGGCTATCCGCACTTGAACAAACTGAACGGCATGCTTACCCCCGAGAAGGTGAAAACGCTGCAATACTATGATGTGGTGAACTTTGCGCGCCGCATCAAGGTACCCGTCTACTTGACCTGGGGATTCAACGACAATACCTGTCCGCCTACCACCAGCTATATTGTCTACAACCTCATCACGGCCGAGAAAGAGGCGCTTATCACTCCCATCAACGAGCATTGGACCTCCGACGCCACCAACTATCATCAGATGGAGTGGATCAAGCAGCGTCTGAAGTGATAGGTGGATAGCCCGTCATGATATAAAAAAGTACCGTGGCCACGGTGCTTTTTTTTGTTTGTTGAGCTAGCCTAACTCTGCAAGATGTGCTTTCAGGCACTCTCTGCTCTTATGTACGGGCACAAAAAGAGTCCTGCAGCCGTAACCGCAGGACTCTCGAACCTATTAATATTAACCCTAAAATAAAAGTCTGATGAGTATTGCTTATTGGCAAATCTCCGCAATCTTGGCACGCAAGGCCTCACCACGCAGGTTCACAGCCAGCACATTACCCTCTCCGTCGATGAGATAGATGGCGGGAATGGCCTTGAAGCCGAACAGACCGCAAACGGGCGACTTGAAACCCTGCAGGTCGCTCAGCTGGGTCCAGGGATAAGCCTCCTCGTTCATGGCTTTGCGCCACATGGGCTCCTTCGTATCCATCGAGACGCCCAGCACACCAAATCCCTTGTCCTTATAGTCGGCATAGATGGCTTTCACATTCTTACCCTCCGCACGGCAAGGAGCGCACCATGAAGCCCAGAAATCAATCAGCACACATTTCTTTCCCTTGATGTACTCATAGAGACTGACAGCCTTTCCCTCGCTGTCGTTCATAGTGAAGTCGGGAGCTTTCTTCAGCTCTTCACCCGCATTCTGCTGAGCGAAGCCGCACACTGACACCAAGGCCAGCACGATGGTAAAAAGAATCTTTTTCATTGTACTTTTCATTTTGTCGTTTATATATTAGACGCGGAAAGTGGGAAAATGTCACCGCGAATTGCGATAAAATAAGTTAAATAAAAGAAAAACAAGCGTCATCTACATACTTTCATCGTATCTTTGTAGTCATGAAACCTATGACAATTCTCTTCTCACTGCTATTTGCCATGCCGGCCATGCTCTGGGCCGACGACACACAACGCGTACAGAGCCCTACCGAGGATGTGATGACAGCCGACTATCTGGGCGAACCAGAAATGAAGCACCGCTGCCTGACCATGCTCGGCCGTTTCATGCAGTATGCCAAAAGCATCTATACCGACACTGGCAAAAACCGGCTGGGCGACAACTGCGGCTTCTTCAAAGCCCGTAATGCCGGACAAAGCAACGAGGATGGTGTGCGCACCAATGCCGACATGGCCATGGTCACCGCCTTCTTGTGGAAGTATGGCCAGGAAAACGACATCGCTCTGCCTTCTGGCATCAGTTACGACGACCTGCAGCGTATGGCCTCACGCGCACTGAACTATGCCTTGAGCACTCACCGCAGCAACCAGCTGATGACTTGCACCGACAAAAAATACTGGGGCACACAAGACATGCACTATCAGTGGGAGAGCTCGCTGTGGAGCCTGAGCGTGACGCTGGCCGCCCACTTCCTTGGGAAAACCGACGGGCGTGAAGGTGAGCAACTACGAAAGCTGCTGGCCGCTGAGGCCGACTATGAGCTGACCAGAAAGATTCCGGCAGAGTATATGGGCGACACCAAGGCCGAGGAGAACGGATGGGAAGCCAACGTGCTGGCCTGTGCCACGGCACTTATGCCGCAACACGAGCATGCAAAGAACTGGCACGAGACTATGCTGCGCTTCGCTTTCAACTGCTACACCGTGGCCGCCGATGCCACCAACCAGGCGGTTGTGGCCGGACGGAAAGCCTGTGAATGGTATGCCGGGCAGAACCTCTACGATGACTTCACGCTGCAAAACCACAACTATTTTCACACCAGTTACCAGAATGTGGTCATCCAAGAGCTGGCCGAAAGCCTGCTGGCCCTGCACCTGCTCAAGGGCGAAAAGACCACTGAGAGCGATGCCTTCACCTGGCATTGGCAGGAGGTGTGGGACCAGGTGCTGGCACCACTGGCCCTTTGCGACGGCGAACTGGCCATGCCCAACGGCAACGACTGGAGCATGTTCCTCTACGACCAACTGCCGGCCTATGCCGCCATGGCTACCATCCTGAGAAATGCCGACGCGCTGATGCTTGAGAACATGGCGCTGAAATATACCGAGGCACGCCAGCAGACCACCCCCGACGGGGCATGGATGCTCAACTCCGACATCGGTCCGCGGCGCATGGGCGTGACGGCCCATCGTGTGATGATGACCTATCTCATGCACGATCTCTATCCGGTAGGCGATATGGCACCTACGGTGTGGGCCGATTTTCAGCGCAGGCAGGCAGCCACAAAATGGCTGAAGAGCCAGAACATCGTGCGCTCGATGTCGAAAGACCGCTTCGTGTGCTTCTCGTGGAGCGAGGGACTGAAGAACGCCAACTGCCTGATAGTACCCAACCTGCCCGACAAGAATAAAATCATCGTGCCTTATAAACGTGGAGTAGGCGGCAATATCATCGGCCATCCCGCAGGCTTCCGTCTGGACGGGAAACCCGTGATAGAAGTGAAAAAAGACACATGGAAAGCCAGCGGACAGCTGCGTAAGGGACCGAGTGTGATGCATTTCACCATTACCGACTGCGGAAAGAACAAGGTGCAGCTCGACTACGAGGGCGCCGACAGTACCATCGGAATGGTGGCCGTGAGCACCGACCCGCTCACACGCATCGAGCGGACCCTCTATTATGAGGGCGGCAGCGTGACCACCGACGGTCAGCAGACCACCCGCTTCAGCTCGTCGTGGGTGAACATAGACAATCAAATAGGCATCATCAGCCGGCAGGCTGGCAACCTCATGTCGTTTGGTGGTCGCAGGGAAGTGAACTCCATCTATACCTCGTTGCTCTATCCCTGTCTGCAGCCCAGCACCGCGAAGCCGGGAACCATTGTCTACTTCGTCAACCAAACTGCCGAAGAGACCCGCCGGATGTGCCAGAAACTAAAATAATCGTAATAAAAAACACATAAAAACAAAAGACAAAACCATGAACATTACCGAAAGATTTCTCAATTATGTGAAGTTCGACACACAGTCGAGCGAGGAGAGCCAGACCGTGCCCAGCACACCCAAACAACTCGTCTTTGCCGAGTTTCTGAAGAAAGAACTCGAAGACGAGGGCTTCGACGATGTGGAGATGGACGACAAAGGATATGTCTACGCCACATTGCCTGCCAACACCAAGAAAGAGGTTCCCACCATTGGCTTCATCAGCCACTACGATACCAGTCCCGACTGCTCGGGTCTGAACGTGAAGCCCAGCATCGTGCGCAACTACGACGGTTCCGACATCGAGCTCTCACCGGGCATTGTCAGCAGTCCCAAGAAGTTCCCCGAGCTGCTCAATCACGTGGGCGAAGACCTCATCGTGACCGACGGAACAACCCTGCTGGGAGCCGACGACAAGGCTGGCATTGCCGAGATCGTACAAGCCATGTGCTGGCTGCGCGACCATAAGGAGGTGAAGCACGGTGACATACGCATGGGATTCAATCCCGACGAGGAGATTGGCATGGGCGCCCACCACTTCGATGTCGAGAAGTTCGGCTGCGAATGGGCTTACACCATCGACGGCGGTGACCTGGGCGAGCTGGAGTTTGAGAACTTCAATGCCGCCAGTGCCAAGATACGCATCAAGGGCATCAGTGTGCATCCGGGCTATGCCAAAGACAAGATGGTGAATGCCAACCGGCTTGCTGTCGAGTTCGCATCGATGCTTCCCGGCAATGAGACTCCTGAGGAGACCGAGGGTTACGAGGGATTCTATCATCTGCTGGGCATTCAGAGCAATATCGAGGGAGCCACGCTGAGCTACATCATCCGCGACCACGACCGCGACCGCTTTGAGGACCGCAAGCATTTCATCAGCCAGTGTGTGAAGAAAATGCAGGAGAAGTATGGCGAGGATGTCATCACGGGCGAGGTGAAAGACCAGTACTACAACATGAAGGAGAAGATAGAGCCCAACATGCACGTCATCGACCTGGTGCTGAAAGCCATGCAGGAGAGCGATGTGCCCCCACGCGTTCATCCCATCCGCGGCGGCACGGACGGCGCACAATTGTCGTTCAAAGGCCTGCCATGTCCCAATATCTTCGCCGGCGGTGTCAACTTCCATGGCCCCTACGAGTTTGTCAGCATTCAGGTCATGGAGAAAGCCATGCAGGTGATTGTGAAAATCTGTGAGCTGACGGCAGGATATAATGACTGATTGATAATTGATAGTTGACAATTAGAGTAGCATGAGTGAATTACCAGCATTAATAAAAGACCTTGCGTTGATACTTGTCGTAGCCGGTATCGTCACGCTTCTGTTCAAAAAACTTAAGCAGCCGCTTGTCCTGGGATATGTCGTGGCCGGTTTTCTGGTGTCGCCCCACATGCCTTACACCATGTCGGTGGTCGACCAGGCAGACATCCACACATGGGCCGACATCGGCGTGATGTTCCTTTTGTTTTCGCTGGGACTCGACTTCTCGTTCAAGAAGATACTCAAGATGGGGGCCTCGCCAGTCATTGCCACCTGCACCATCGTGTTCTGCATGATGATGCTTGGCATGCTGGTGGGCCATGCCTTCGGCTGGGCAAAGATGGACTGCATCTTCCTCGGTGGTATGCTGGCCATGTCGTCGACCACTATTATCTATAAGGCCTTCGACGATCTAGGTCTCCGCCAGCAGCAGTTTGCCGGCATTGTGATGAGTGTGCTCATTCTCGAGGACATCCTCGCTATTGTGATGATGGTGATGCTGGCGGCCATCGCCAGCGGCAACAATCCTGACGGCGGCCAGATGATAGGTTCGGTGGCCAGGATAGGTTTCTTCCTCGTGCTGTGGTTCGTGGTGGGCATCTTTGCCATTCCGCTGTTCCTGCGCTCTGTGAGACGGCTCATGAACAATGAGGTGCTGCTCGTCGTGTCGCTGGGCCTTTGCTGTGCTATGGCCGTTTTGTCAACGAAGGTCGGCTTCAGCAGTGCCTTCGGTGCCTTTGTCATGGGCAGCATCCTCGCTGAGACCATTGAGGCAGAGAAGATCATCAAGCTCGTCGAGCCGGTGAAAAACCTCTTCGGTGCCATCTTCTTCGTATCGGTGGGTATGCTTGTCGACCCGGCTATCCTCGTCAAATACGCCCTGCCCATCTTTGTGCTAGTGATGACCATCCTCATTGGTCAGGCTCTCTTCGGCTCCTTCGGTTTCATGTTGGCGGGAGAGTCGCTGAAGTCGGCTATGAAGTGCGGTTTCTCGATGGCGCAGATTGGTGAGTTCTCATTTATCATCGCCTCGCTCGGACTCTCTCTGGGCGTCATTGGCGATTTCCTCTATCCGGTGGTGGTGGCCGTATCAGTTATAACCACTTTCCTCACACCTTACATGATACGGCTCGCCACGCCGGCTTATAACAAACTGGAGCGGCACCTGCCCAACCGCCTCATCAGTTCGCTGAACCGGCTCACCATGAGCCACCCTAACACCATTGAGAAGAGCAAGTGGAAGCGGCTGCTCTTGCAGATGGGTGTCAACACACTCATCTATGGCATCCTCTCGGCAGCCATCATCACTCTGATGTTCACCATCTTCCTGCCCTTCATGCAGCGGGTATTGTCTGGCGAGCACCTGAGCGTCTATGTCCATATCATCACCGCCGTGGTTACGGTGTTGCTCATCGCCCCGTTCCTGCGGGCTATGGTGATGAAGAAAAACCACTCAGAGGAATGGAAGGCCCTGTGGCAGGAGAGCAACGTTAATCATCTGCCACTCATCTTCACCATTCTGGTGCGTATGGTCGTTGCCGCCTCGTTTGTCTTCTACATCTGCAACCGTCTCTTCCACTTCCGTCCGGCTTTCGTTATTACCATCGGTCTGGCTGTTGTGATTCTCATTGTCTATTCGCGCTGGGTGAAACGCCGCAGCATACGACTTGAGCGACTGTTCATCCTCAACCTGCGCTCTCGCGACATTGAGGCACAGGTGCACGGCCATAAACGGCCGCTCTATGAGGGCAGGCTGCTCGACCGTGATATCCACATCGCCGACTTTGAGGTGCCTGCCGACTCCTTATGGACCGGACAGACACTCCGCGAACTCAGCCTCGGTAAGAAGTATGGTGTACACGTCAGCAGCATCTTGCGCGCCAACCGCCGGTTGAACATCCCCGACGGCCACAGTGTCATCTTCCCCGGTGACAAGCTGCAGGTCATCGGCAGCGACGACCAGCTTACGACATTCCGCCATGCATTGGAATCGGAACTCTACGGTGAGGATATGGAACTCGAGAAACGAGAGATGAGGCTGCGCTCAATGGTCATCAACAGCAGCAGTAAGTTCATTGGCAAGACCCTCGAGGAGAGCGGCATCCGCGACCAGTACAACTGCATGGTGGTGGGCATCGAGCAAGGCGAGGAAAACCTTTCTCAGGTGAAGCCCACCTACCGTTTCGAGCGAGGCGACATCATCTGGGTGGTTGGTGAGGAAGACGCTTTGAACCAATTGCTCAGTTAATCGAAAGAGACTCCTTCTTTATTTCCTAGCACCTGCTGCAGTGATTGTCCTCTCTCGCTGCAGAAATAGTATGACATTCGACAGGCATGGGACACCTTATTATATAATAGCTATGGCAACAGACACATCTATCGAAGAACAACACACAACGACTCAGCCCGTACCTAACAACGAGCTTCGCACAGCCTGGGACTTTGTCGAGCATACCGGCCGCAGCATTTTCCTCACCGGCAAGGCCGGAACGGGCAAGACCACTTTCCTCAAGACGGTGGTCGAACGCTCGCGCAAACGGCTCATCGTGGTGGCCCCCACTGGTGTGGCAGCCATCAATGCGGGCGGTGTGACCATCCACTCGTTCTTCCAATTGCCTTTCTCGCCCTATGTGCCCAATGCCACCATCAAGAGCAAGTTCGACTTCGGGCGCGAGAAACGTCGCATCATCGCCTCGCTCGACCTGCTTATCATCGACGAGGTGTCGATGGTGCGCAGCGACCTGCTCGATGCCATGGACTCGGTGCTGCGCCGTTTCCGCGACCATAGCAAACCCTTCGGCGGAGTGCAGTTGCTCATGATTGGCGACTTGCAGCAGCTGGCGCCCGTGGTGACCGCCGAGTATGAGCAGATGCTCCGACCGTATTACACCACACCGTTCTTCTTCGGTTCGAAGGCACTGGCGCAAATCGACTATGTGACCATCGAACTGAGCCGTGTGTTCCGTCAGCAGGACGACACGTTCATCTCTCTGCTCAATGCCATTCGCGACGGCCATCCCGCCCCTTCGGTGCTCGACAGACTCAACCAGCGTTACCAGCGCAACTTCATCCCGCGGCCAGAGGATGGCTATATCCGCCTGACCACGCACAACTACCGCGCCGACCGGTATAACGACAGCGAACTGCAGAAACTCTCCACGAGTGTCTTCAACTACCAGGCCCACATCGAGGGTACCTTCCCCGAACTGTCCTATCCCACCAGCGAGACGCTCGAGCTGAAAGAGGGCGCGCAGGTGATGTTCGTCAAGAACGACCCCACTGGGCAGCAACGCTACTATAACGGTCGTATAGGCCGTGTGACCAGGCTCACTCAGAGTAGTGTCAGCGTGCTCTGTCAGGGCGACACGGCACCCATCGACGTGGAACCGCTGGAGTGGGAGAACGCCCAATACAAACTGAACGAGCAGACACACGAGATAGAGACCCACCGCATCGGCACCTTCCGCCAGTATCCGTTGCGCCTGGCGTGGGCCATCACCATTCACAAAAGTCAGGGACTGACGTTCGAGCGGGCTGTCATCGATGCCGGCATGTCGTTTGCCGCCGGACAGGTGTATGTGGCGCTGAGCCGCTGCCGCACGCTCGAAGGGCTGGTGCTGTCTTCGCCCATTCCCCAGAATGCCATCATCAACGACAACGATGTAGATGCCTATATCGTCAGGCAGAACGACGATGCGCGCCGCAGCATCGGCATGCTGCCCGTGCTGAAGCAGGAATACCACCGCCAGTTGCTGCTCGAGCTGTTCGACTTCCGCGACCTGCTGTTCAACGAAGAGGCCATGGTACGCGTCTTTGCCGAGTATTTCTATCGCAGTCATGCCCAGCTGCTCACCCGCCACAAGCAGGCACTCGACGGTTTGCAGCAGCGTGTGGCAGATGTGGCACAGAAGTGGCGCACGCTCATCAGCCAGCAGTCCATCGAGGTGTTGCATGGCGAGGAGTTCTTGCAACGGGTGCAGAAGAGTGCCGACTACTTCGCCACGACCATCGGCGAACTGATGAAAGATATGCTCGAGCAGACAAAAACCGTGAAAACCAACAACAAGGCGGCTGCCAAACGCCTCGACCAGGCGTATGCCGACCTGTTGAAAGCCACGCGCTCTCGCCGTTATCTGTTGTTGAAAATCGCTGACGACGGCTTCACCATCAGTGGCTACCTTCGCTATAAGCAGCATGCCATGCTCGACGCGCTCGACGCGGAGATGCCCGAGAAGAAACGTGTCCGCATCCAGCGCGAGCCCAAAGCCAAGAAAGAGCCGAAAGAGAAGACATGGGTCATCTCCTACCGTCTGTTCCTTCAGGGAAAGTCGGTGGCCGACATTGCCGCCGAGCGCAACCTCACCGTCGGCACCATCACCCAGCACCTGGCCCGTTATGTGGCCTCAGGCGATATTGCCCTCGACCGTCTGTTGCCCCGTGAGAAGCAACGCGCCATTGCCCTGGCCGTTGCCAAGTGTGCGCCTAACACCAACTCCACGGCCATCAAGCAGCTCTGTCCCCTCGATGTCACCTACGACGACATCCGTCTCTACCTGACGGTAAAGCTTAGCTAATTGAGGATGTTCGGTAATTGATAATTGACAATTGATAATTGAGAATTGTGAGGGATGCTTATTCTCGGATTTCTAAAAGGCTGTTTTAAAATCGTAGAAGGCATGTTTACGCATTGTAAATGACATATTTGCGTGTCGTAAATGACATCTTTACGAGTCACATCTTTACAACCTGAAAATTACAACGAACCAAACTACCACTTGCAACGTACATAACTGCTACTTGTAACGTACCTAACTACCAGTTAGGTTGGTTGTAAAAATAGAATGGCCATTTCCTCACAAAAGCATCCAAAATGAATATGAAATTCCATATTCACTTCCATTTTCCTTCGTGTGGGAAGTAAATAGCTTCCTCCGTCTCACATGTGTAACGGAAAACTGCACATTTTTATAAAATATTTCTGCGAAAACCTGTGCTAATGCCAATAAAAACTTGTATCTTTGCACGCGGTATTGGGTAGGCATGGATGTGAAAAGCTATGTCTTCAAAAGGGAATCGGGTGAAAATCCCGGACAGTGCCCGCTACTGTAACCTCTGTTATGTAAAGCTCAGCAATGCCACTGACCTTATGTCGGGAAGGCGAGTTTTTCGGAGGAAGTCAGGAGACCTGCCCATTACTGTAAGGTAATAGTCTCTCCGGGGTCAGGGAGATTTTTATTAACATTAAATTATTATTTTTATGAGTGCACAATTTTTTGTTGCAGCCCTTATGGGCATGTGTACGTGTAGTGCTGTTGCAGAAACCATTGACAACGACACTACGCTGAATCTTCATGAAGTAGTCGTAACAAGCTATCGCCGCCAGCCATCGGCTGTAGGAAAACTTCCTGTACCGCTCAACAAGGCGCCGCTGACGGTGTCGAGCGTGAGCAGACAGAAAATTGAACTGCTCGATCTGCGCGACTTGAACGACGCCACCCGCAATGTGACGGGCATCCGCCCTGTCAACTCTTATGGTGGTTTCCTGTATTTCACCATCCGTGGCTTCTCTGACTTCGTGTTGCTTAACGATGGAATACGCGACGAGCGCCACAACCTCTATCAGTCGGCACCTAGCACAACACTGGCCTCTGTTCAGAGTGTCGAGGTGCTGAAGGGTGCTGCCTCGGTGATGTTTGGTCACTCTGCCCTGGGTGGTGTTGTCAATGTGATCCACAAGCAGCCTACGGCTGAGCGTCACGTCAATGCTGGTGTCGGCATTGGCAGTTGGGGGCGCTACACCGTGAACGGCGGTGCCAGTGGGCAGATTGCTCGCGGCGTGAACTTCCGTACCGACTTTTCGATGAGTGGTGGCGACGGATGGCGGCACACCGACAACAAAGCCTATAACGCATGGCTGGCGCTGGACTTTATCCTTTCCGACTGGGACAAGCTAAACTTCTCGGTCTCGGCAAAGGACGACTATTATGGTACGGACACCGGACAGCCTCACTTCACTTCCGATGTGTATGATCTGAGTGGTACTAAGGTGTGGGAAGCGGGCGACATCCCCTCGTACATCAACCGGCGCACACGCTTCAACGACCCGCTAGACCATCTGACTGACAAGGATCTGACCTTGTCATTGAAATACAGCCACGTTTTCGGCGAGTCGGGATGGAAGCTCATCGACCATCTTTCGTATTATTACGATGACCTTGACTACTATGCTTCAGAGGGACTGAGTTACTTGACGTCGGCAGAGCCCATTTACAAGCACTATTATATGAATGGAGACAATCGAACCTATATCGATACCGAACATATCAGGCGCACTGGTTTTCTCTTTGCCTATGAGACCAACCTGCTGCAGAATCAGCTGGAACTGCATGGCGAGGCGATGACCGGAAGCATTAAGCACAACCTGCTCTTCTCAGCGAACTACTCAAACCTATACCTGCCACGCTGGCGCTCAAGCTATGGCTCTGCAGCAACCGGAGCTGGAAAGAATGCCGTCCTCGATGTACGTACACCTGTCTTGAATCAGGGTAATATTGACTGCCCCTGGCAAAAGAGAAGTCTTGAGTGGGAACAGGACTACAGCCTTCATGTGGGAGACTACATTCACTTCACGCCGCAGTTCACCGTTTTGGCCAGCCTGCGCTATGACTATTTCCATCGCAACTACCAGATGGCCTACTCCGACCACAAGACCATTACTTCGAAAGACCCGAAAACCAGCGAGCACAACAATGCACTGACTTATCGCCTGAGTGCCCTGTATGAGTTTAACGACCACTTCAATGTCTTTGCTTCTGTCAGCAGTTTCTTCAAACCGACACGTACTGCTGTGGCCGACAACTATATCTATATTGACAGCGATGGCAAGAAACTCGACGGTGACGTAAATGGCAGTATTTTCAAACCCATCTCCGGACAGCAGTTCGAGGTGGGCTCACACATTAATCTTGGCGACCGCCTGCAAGCAGACTTCTCTGCCTTCTATATTCGAAAGAACAACATGGTGCAGAGCCTAGGCAAGTTGGAAGATGGCACAAACGTCAGCGGACAAGTAGGCCGTGCCGACTCTAAAGGTCTGGAACTGAGCTTCACTGCCGTTCCCTTCGATGCTCTGACGCTCGATGCCGGCTACTCGCTGACCATCGCCAAATTGCGTGAGTTTGCCGTTACAGAGTATGCGGCTAATACTCAGGCCGGCAACTATTTACAGCATGCGCCAAAACATATGGCCTACGGCTGGGCTTTCTACGATTTTCCGGAGGCACTGCGTGGACTGAAGCTGGGTGCTGGATTCAACTATACGAGTAAAGTGTATGTCAATGCAGCCAACACCATGACTTTCGATCCGTATGCTATTGCCAATGCGATGATCAGCTACAGTTTTAAAAAGAACTGGAAGCTGCAACTGAACTTCAATAACATTTTCGACAAGACATATTATATGTATGCCGTAAGCACTACTGGTTATGTGCCTGAAGAAGGCCGCAACATGCGATTCACAGCCACTTTCAATCTCTAGATGAAACCTTTCAGACTCATTCTTCGCATTCACAGGATACTGGGCACCGTGCTCAGTATCCTGTTCCTCATGTGGTTTCTGTCGGGCATGGTCATGATGTACCATTCTTATCCCAGCCTTTCGAACGAGGCACGAATGGCTCATGCAGAGCAAATAGAAAGTTGCGATACGCTCGTCCACTCTCAACCAACCCCGCCTCTGTCGGCACTCTCCCTGCAACAAGTGGCAGGTAGACCGGTTTTCACTATGACCGACAGTCTTGGTGAAACACTCGTCGACGCACTGACAGGACAACCCGTCAGTCGTTTCTCATCAGCCGAGCTGCAGCATATTGCCAATCGCTGGCAGTCGCCACATGTCTACGCAAACCAGGCAACTCTCATCGACACGCTCAACGCCATTGATGTCTGGTTGATTGGGGTCATGCCTTTCAAGGAATATCCCATCTACCACTATGATCTGAACGACACAGTAGGCTCTGAACTATATCTCTCCTCGCGCACAGGACGCCCCCTGCAGCTGACCGACACCAAGAGCCGCTTTTGGGCATGGGTGGGAGCTATTCCTCACTGGATATATATTACCAAGCAAGCTTCGCGCAACAGGCAGACAGCCTTGGACGAATACCGTATTGTGGATTTCGGGATTTGGCATTGCCATGACGCTCAGCGGCCTTATCATAGGTCTGCGCTCACTCTGTTTGGCACACCGGCGCATAGTGCGAAAGAAAGGCATATCCCCTTACGCGAAGCCGCTTTTACGCTGGCATCACTTGGCTGGTCTTTGTTTCGGATTGTTTGTCCTCACCTGGATATTCAGCGGTTTTATGTCGCTGGCTGATGCACCACAGCTCATCTGGCCTACCCATGAGAAGCATTCTGCGCGTGACGTGTATGCCGACAGTCTGCAACTCAATCGTTTTACATTAGACATCAACCACGTGTTAGCCACTGATGATGTGCGACGCGTAGAATGGCTGCAAATGGGAACGCATTGCTTCTATCATGTGTGGACGGCTACAGACGAGTATCTTGTCAATGCTACCGACTCCTTTCCCAGGCGCACTACCCTTACCAGCAGGCTTTGTGAAAGCATCATCGGGGGCAAGGCAGAGATCATCGATCATTACGACAATTACTACATAAGTCAAAAACGGCAGTTGCCCCTGCCTGTATGCCGCGTGAAAGTTGATGATGCCGACCAAAGCACCTACTATATTAATCCGAAAACCGGCGATTGCCGCTACTACAACAGTAACCGGCGAGCTGGCAAATGGATGTACACGGGGCTGCATGCACTGAACATTCCTTTCTTTGTAGAACATCCAACGTTGCGTAAGAGCATATTATGGGCACTTCTTCTTGGGGGGACTGCTGTATCAGTCACCGGTTTATTGCTCTCTATTCGTTATGTGCGGCGGCTGTTGCATCGACAAAAAGCAAAGTGATGATGTACCTTTCTCTATCGGAGGCATTGATTAGCAGAATTGAAGAATTAGAAAACCAATCTATAGATGAGAGAAATACACCTGCCTCTCGCATGTGTAACGGAAAACTGCACATTCTTATAAAATAATGAATAAAAGCAGGCAAAAACTTATTTTTTAAGTTAATTTCTTGCAAGATTCGGTAAATATTGTATCTTTGTCACAGATAACTTAAAAGTTAAGAACCAAGTGATGCAAGAATATGGTATAGAACTGATAGAAGAATATGAGAATGTCAATTTCTACAGCATTAGGATGAAAGATGCTGAATTAACAGAATAGGAGGCTTTCTTTGAGAAGTTTCCACAAGGTTGTGAGCATGATCATGACATAGAATTATTTCTTGGTTAGACCAGATAGCAGAACGTGGTGCATTGGAAAGATATTTTCGTCCTAAAGGCAGGTATGGTGATGGTGTCGGTGTCATTCCAATAGATGTAGGTAATAAAATCAGACTATATTGCCTGCGACTGTCAGACAAGATACTGGTGTTTGGCAATGGAGGAGTAAAGGATGCTAAGAGATGGGAAGATAGCGAAACACTCGCTCCCTATGTTAAGATGCTGATGGATACCAGTAGGTTCATCCAATCAAGGATAAACGACGGTACTATTGTACTTGTTGATAAAGAGATAATTGGGAATTTAAATTTCAGAAGATATGAGAAGGAGTAAAATTTTAGAAGAGAGACGCAGACGGGTAAGTCCTGAAGCTCGTGAGTCTGTTGCACTGTCTTTTCGCATTGTTGACAGAATACATGATATTCTAGAAGCGAAAGGAATGAAGCAGAAAGACTTGGCTTCGCTATTAGGTAAAAGTGAAGCCGAAATCAGCAAGTGGATGCGTGGTACTCATAACTTCACGATAGACACGCTGGTGTCTATAGAAGCCGCACTTGATGCTCCTATCCTTGAGGTTTACCATCATCCTACTGAGCTGACGGAAATGGCATAAAAAATAAACTTTTATTTTGTTCTGCTCTCGATTTTTCGTAACTTTAAATAAGTTACTCCATCTCGGCATAAAAAATAAAGGTGTTTATTTTGTTCTGCTCTCGATTTATCGTAACTTTGGCTTTGCCGAAGTTACTCCGTCTCGGAAATGAAAAGAAAAGCAGGCTTTCCTTTTGCATTTCGCTCGACTTTTCGTATCTTTGCAGTCTTCAATGAAGATACAAGACTTATTGCAACTCTATGCCAAGTCTCCGCAGGCCGGAGCGTTGGCGAAAGTACTGGAAGACAGTTCGATGAAGAGCGTTTTCCTGCAGGGACTCGTGGCCTCATCGGCACCGGTGTTGTTTGCCTCGGTGGCCGATAGATGCCGGCAGACGGTGTTGTTCGTACTTCAAGATGCCGACGAGGCTGGTTATTTCTATCACGACCTGACGCAGATGCTGGGCAAGGAACGGGTGTTTTTCTTTCCCTCTTCGTACCGCAGGCAAGTGAAATATGCACAACGCGACGCCGCCAACGAGATACTGCGCACCGAGGTGCTGGGAATGCTCAGTTCGACGGTTGATAACGGTGAGTTGATGGCCCAGTCTGCTTCTCCGTTGTATGTTGTGACGCATCCAGAAGCCCTTTCCGAACTGGTGGTCTCGAAGCAGAAGCTCGACGAGCGTACCATTGTGCTGAAGAAAGGGCAGACGACCGACGTGACCGAACTGGAGCATTCGCTGCGTGAACTGGGCTTCCACGAGGTGGACTATGTCTACGAACCCGGGCAGTTTGCCGTGCGTGGAAGCATCGTCGATGTCTACAGCTACAGCAGCGAGTATCCGTTCCGCATCGACTTCTTTGGCGATGATATAGACTCCATCCGTACCTTTGAGGTGCAGAACCAGCTGTCGCGCGACAAACGGCAGCAGATAGAGATTGTGCCAGAACTGGCTACGATGAGCAGCGAGAAAACCTCGTTTATGAGCTTCCTGCCCGCCGACACCGTGCTGGTGATGAAAGACCTGCTCTATGTGCGCGATGTCATCGACCGCATCTACCACGACGGCTTCTCGTCGCAGGCGCTGACCGAGCGCATGGAGGGTGCCACGGAGATGGAGCAGCACGCCATGATGAAGCAGATGCAAAGTGAGAACATGCTCATCAGCGGCTCGCAGTTTACAGACGAGCTGACCGGTTTCCGCCGTATGGAGTTCGGTGCGAAGCCTACGGGCAGTCCGCAGGCCACCATCAAGTTCGACATATCGGCGCAGCCGTTGTTCCACAAGAATTTCGAACTGCTCACGCAGGCTTTCGAGGACTACCTGCTGCGCGGCTACCGGCTCTATGTGCTGGCCGACAGCGAGAAGCAAAACCAGCGCCTGCACGATATCTTCGAGGGTATCAGCAAAGACATCGTCTTCACTCCCGTCGACAAGACCCTGCATGGCGGATTTGCCGACAACAAGCTGAAACTGTGTATCTTCACCGACCACCAGATTTTCGACCGTTTCCATAAGTACAGTCTGCGCTCCGATGCCGCCCGCAGCGGTAAGATGGCGCTTACGATGAAGGAACTGCAGGAGATGGAGCCAGGCGACTATATAGTGCATGTAGACTTCGGTATCGGCCGTTTTGGCGGACTGGTGCGTGTGCCGCTGCCCGCCGGGCGTCAGGGATCGGAGAATGGCTATCAGGAAGTCATCCGTATTGTGTATCAGCACGGCGACAAAGTGGACGTGAGCATCCACTCGCTCTACAAAATCAGCAAATATAAGCGTTCCGACAGCGAGACGCCGCCACGTCTCTCGACCCTCGGTACCGGTGCCTGGGAGCGCATGAAGGAGCGCACCAAGACCAAGATTAAGGATATAGCCCGCGACCTGATACGCCTCTATGCTGCCCGACGGCGCGAGAAGGGCTTTGCCTTTAGTGCCGACTCGTTTCTGCAGCACGAGCTGGAGGCCTCGTTCCTCTACGAGGACACGCCCGACCAGCTGAAGGCCACCAACGACGTGAAGGCTGACATGGAGAGCGCACGTCCCATGGACCGCCTGGTGTGCGGTGATGTGGGCTTCGGTAAAACCGAGGTGGCGGTGCGCGCGGCCTTCAAGGCGGCCTGCGACTCGAAGCAGGTGGCGGTGCTGGTGCCCACAACGGTGCTGGCCTACCAACACTACCAGACCTTCCAGTCGCGCCTGAAAGGCATGCCCGTGCGCGTGGACTACCTCTCGCGGGCCCGCAGTGCCAAGCAGACCAAGCAGGTGCTGGCCGACCTGGAGGCGGGAAAGATAGATATATTGATAGGAACGCACAAACTCATTGGCAAGGCCGTGAAATGGAAAGACCTCGGGCTGCTCATCATCGACGAGGAACAGAAGTTTGGTGTCAGCACCAAGGAGAAACTGCGCAAGATGAAGACCAATGTCGACACGCTCACCATGTCGGCAACGCCCATTCCGCGCACCCTGCAGTTCTCGCTCATGGGAGCACGCGACATGAGCATCATACAGACACCGCCGCCCAACCGCTATCCTATTAACACAGAGATACATACGTTCGACGCAGAGGTGATTGCCGACGCCATCAATTTCGAAATGAGCCGCAACGGACAGGTGTTTTTCGTGAACGACAATATCAAGGAACTGCCCCATATCGCCACGGTCATACAGAAATATGTACCCGACTGCCGCATCGGCATCGGACACGGGCAGATGAAACCCGAGGAACTGGAGAAGGTGGTGATGGGATTCATGAACTACGACTACGACGTGCTGCTCTCGACGACCATCGTTGAGAATGGTATCGACATTTCGAATGCCAACACCATCATCATCAACGATGCCCACCGCTTCGGACTCAGCGACCTGCACCAGATGCGCGGAAGGGTAGGGCGCTCGAACAAGAAAGCCTTCTGCTATCTGCTGGCGCCCCCATTGGCCAACCTCAATCAGGAGGCGCGCCGCCGCCTGGAGGCCTTGGAGACTTTCTCTGAGCTGGGCAGCGGTTTCAACCTGTCGATGCAAGACCTGGATATTCGCGGAGCCGGCAACCTGCTAGGTGCCGAGCAGAGCGGATTTATGGAGGAACTGGGTTATGAGACCTATTTGAAGATATTGAAGCAGGCCATGGCCGAACTGGCCAATGAAACACGGCCGGCAGATAACGAAGAGCGTCTTCAAGGTGATAACGGTGAACGGAGAGGTGACAGGGGTGATTACTCTCACGGTCGTGGCTCAAGTGCAAAAGGTAATCAGACCTCTCAGTTCTCACCTCTCAGTTCTCATCTGGAGTATGTGGACGACTGTGCCATCGAAAGCGACCTAGAGATGTATTTCCCCGACTTGTATGTGCCTAGCAGCAGCGAGCGCATGCTGCTCTATCGTGAGTTGGACAATATCAAGAGCGACAGCGACTTGGATAAGTACCGCAGTCATCTCGTCGACCGCTTCGGCAAGATACCGCATGAGGGTGAGGAACTGTTGCAGGTAGTGCCGTTGCGTCGTTTGGGAAAAGAGCTGGGATGTGAGAAAATCATGCTCAAGCAAGGACAGATGATGATGTATTTCCCGCAGAATCCCTTGAGTACTTACTATCAGAGTGCGGCCTTCGACAGCATCCTGAATTATGTGGGCCGTCATGCCCGCCGCTGCAACTTGCGCGAAATAAGGGGCAAACGCTCGATGGTGATTAAAGACGTGAAAACCGTAGGTGATGCCGTGGGCGTGCTGCGGGAGATGAAAGGCTGACCAGCATCGGGAGAGCTTCTCTCACGCAGCAATCAGTTGCCAATCCGCAAGGGCAGTTTCAAGAGGGGGGATTCTGATAATTGACAATGGATAATTGCTCTGCGCCTCTGGTTTGCCAACTGCTATATTAATACATCCCGTTTGCCTGATGTCCTGCAGCACTTCCGACTTGGTCGTTTGTGCGCAGATCATCAGGCAGGGGAAGAGCAAAGATAAGATGATGAGTATCTTCATATCTTTGGGGAAGGTTGCGCATTAATAGCCGGGGTTCTGGTCGGCATCCGAAATGGCATTGTTGGAGTTGATTTCCAGCGTCGGGAACGGCAGTAGCATCGCACGACGAGCCATCTCTATGGTGCACTCAAAATAATCCTCTTTATATTTTGTCGACGAGGGCTTGGGGCAGTTAGCTGGGTGGGCATTGTGTGCCTTCCAATACTCTAGCATAAACTCCGGGCCGCGACGGCGCATATCGAAGTACTCCGTCTCTTCGCCCAACAGCTCGAAGAAACGCTCGTACATGATGCGGTGGCGGAACTCCTGCTTGGTCATGCCACTCCAGTCAGCGGGTTCGGCGGCAGCAGGCGTCGCACTGTTGCGTGCACGTGCCAGTACTTGGTTTACATACTGGTAGGCCTTGTCTGGTCCGCTCACCTCGTTAGTGGCCTCGGCCAGCATCAGCAGCACGTCGGCATAGCGCAGATAGATGAAGTTCTGGCAAGTGTACTGTGCCACATAGCGTGTGTCGAGGAATTTCTTGAGATAGGGCCACATGCGCGAACTGCCTTTTTCGCTGGTGTAGGCAGGATAGATCTTCACAGTCTCGGCACCGCCGTTCTTGGTATAGCTGTTATAGATGATGCCTTCCTCGATGCGCGGGTCACCGGGATACTGCGCACGCCAGGTGTCGAAGATATACTTCGAGGGGCGATAGCGGCCGTAGGGGTTACTGGCTGAATTGGGTGTGAAGTCGCTGACATCGGGTGCTATTCCCTGCGTCCAGGTGCTGCCGTTGATGTCGGAGAACTGTATCTCGATAATCGATTCGGCAGTGTTGCGGTTCTGTGCATTGTATAGCTCCTGCAAAGGAATCAGCTGGTATTTCCCGTACACCTGCATGCATTCGTCGATGCACTTCTGCCAATAGGGCGAGCCTTCCTCGCCATTGGCCAGCGTGATATACACTTTAGCTAGCAGGGCATGGGCGGCATAGCGGTTGGGGCGACCTTCTACGGGATTCACTTCGGGCAGTAGTTCGGCAGCTTCCTCCAGGTCGGAGATGATCTGCTCATAGGTCTCTTCGACAGAAGAGCGTGGCATGTCGAGATTGTTGCTGGTAATGGGAGTGAGTCTCAGGGGCAGACCACCGAAGGCGCGTACCAGGTTGAAGTAGACCATACCTCTCAGCATGTGGGCCTCACCCTTGGCGCGGATTTTGAGCGATTCTGATGCTCCGCTGCCGTCAATCTTGTCGAGCAGGTCGTTGCAGTCGGCAATCACCGTGTAGCTCGTCTTGAAATGACGGCCAATGTATTTGTTGTCGGGCTCTGTTCTCTGTGCCTTCGAGTCATTGTACGAAGAACTGGTGTTGTTCATCGTTCCGCCGGCTGTACAGAAGATGGTATGATAGTCAGACTGGAACACGTTGTAACTGATCAGACCGTGGTAGCATCCTGCGAGGGCGGCCTCCACACCATTGTCATCGGCATAAGTGACGCCTGCAGATGGGAAAGAGTCAGTTTCTTCTTCCAGGATGGAATCGCACGAGAAAAGCGTGATGGCGCTTAGAAATCCAAACGAATATATGATGAACTTTTTCATTGTCGTATTGTTTAATGTTGTTGATTCTAGAATGTTACATTCAGCGTGCAGCTATACGAGCGTGTGATAGGTGCGCTTCCGTAGTCGATACCTATGCGTTTGGGGTCGTTTGAGAAGCTGTTGATGTCGGGGTTGTATCCTGTGTAGTTGGTAATAGTAAACAGGTTACGTCCGGAAAGTGTAAGTTGTAGCGCCTTAATTTGCTTCAAACGCTTCACGGGTACGTCCCATGTCAGACTCAGGGTGCCCAGCCGCAGGAAGCTGCCGTCTTCCACCAAGCGGTCGGTCAGCTCGCTCAGAGGAACATCAAGGCGAGGATAGGTGTTGCTGGGTTTGTCGGGACGCCATGCCTCGAAATAAGCCTCGCGCAGGAGGTTGTAGTCGTAGTGGGTGTTGGTGTTGTCCAGTTTGTTGGCATTCACCACCTCGTTGCCCACCGAGCCGTGGAACTGTGCCGACAGCGTAAACGCCTTGTATTTAATTGACGTGTTGAATCCAAAGGTGAAGTCGGGATTCGGGTCGCCCAAGATCACGCGGTCTTCGGTATTAATGGCGCCGTCTTCGTTGGTGTCGATATAAGCGATGTCGCCAGCCTTCAGATTGTTGCCGTTGTACACTAGTCCGTTAGCTTCCTCGTCGCTTTGGAAGATGCCATTGGTCTTATATCCCCAGAACAGGCCGAGGGGCTTGCCCTTGATGAAGATGTTCACCGGGAAGGCTGCAGAGGCATAGTACGACAGGTTGGTTCCGTAGTAGGCTTCGTAGACTTCAGTGCCGTACTTGGTCTCTGGTAATCCGAGATTGGTGATGCGGTTTTTGTTATGCGAGAGGTTACCGCCAATGGTCCATGTAAAGTCTTTGGTGCTCACGGGTACTGCGTTCATTGCTATCTCAATACCGTTGTTCTGTATTGATCCGCAGTTCACGTAGATGGAACTGTAGCCCGTTGATACAGCCGTGTTCATCGACTGAAGGATGTCGTTGGTTTCCTTATGATATACATCGACGCTGAAGGTGAGCCGGTTTTTGAATGCACCGAAGTCGATACCTGCATTTACTTGTGTGGTGGCCTCCCATTTCAGGTCGGGGTTGGCAATCTTGCTGGGATGCAGTCCTACCGTGTTCTGTCCTGATCCGGTTGAGTATTCCACGTTGCCGTAGGTGTTCTGCGTGGCATAAGCCGAAATACTCTGGTTACCGGTCATACCCCAACCAAGGCGTATTTTCAGGTTGCTGAGCCACTTGCTTTCTTTCAGGAACTCCTCCTGGTTCACACGCCAGGCCAGTGCCACTGACGGGAAGAAACTGTAGCGGTTACCTTTCTGGAATTTGCTTGAGCCGTCCACACGTCCGGTGACAGTCACCAGATAGCGGTCCAGATAGTTGTAGTTGACACGGAGCAGCGACGATGCAGTGGTCTCGTTGGTCAGCGAGTGAGTGTTGGTGTAGGTCTTGTTGGCATAGGGCATGCTGTGTATACCCAGGCTCATGATAGAGAAGTCCTCACCGAGCATGCCGTAGCGGTTGGCGTCGCGTCGCTCGTAGGTCACACCGGCAGTTCCCGACAGATGATGAACGTGATTTAGGGTGTAATCGTAGTAGAAAAGGGCCTCCAATGCTTTCTTCTGACTTTTCAGTTCGCTGTAACCCAGCTGTCCGTTCACTTTCATACCCGTATACACACCTGTGCTGTACCAGCGTGAGCGGCTCTTGTCTCGGGTGTCATACGATCCCATCAGGTGGAAGGTCAGTCCCTTCATGATTTTATAGTCGAAAGCGACCGATGCAGTGGTTCGGTTCTCTTCAGAGTGGTCCTCATAGTCGGTCAGCCAGTTAGTCGGTTTCAGTTGCAGACCGCTATCATCGTCGTACTCAGGGTCTACGTCGGCAAAGGGCTTAGCCAGAATGGCATGACGGGTCAGACTGGTGCGTTGGTTGCCCTGTCCGTCAGTTCCTGTGGTCATGTCGTTCACACGGCGCATCAGGCTGAATGTTCCCTTCAGCGAGAGGTTTTTGTTGAGTTTATACTTGTAGTTGATACGCAGGTCGGCTTGCGAGAGTCCCGTGTTGCGTATGATGCCATTGTTGTCGAGATAGCCTCCGGCCACATAGTAGTTGGCCCTGTCGTTGCCTCCGTTCACCGACAGACGGTATGACTGAGTGGTAGAAGTGTGGAACAGCTCATTCTGCCAGTCGCGGTTGACAGGGTGGAAGTCGGCGCTGTAATAGTCGGCATTTTTCTCGTTTCTATAAGCGATATACTCTTCTGCATTGAGCACATCGATGTGCTTGCTGGCATGGTCGAACGACAGACCTGCCGACAGGTTGATTTTGGCTCTGCCGCTCTTACCTTCCTTGGTGGTAATCAGCACCACACCATTTGATGCGCGGCTACCGTAGATGGCTGTGGCTGAGGCATCCTTCAGCACCTCGATGCTCTGGATATCCTGCGGGTTGATACCTGTCAGTCCGCTCTGGGTGGTTTGTACGGGGTCACTACCTGTGCCACCGTTGCTGTTGGCATTGCCCACGTCCTCTGCAGCATCATTCATGATGATGCCGTCGATAACATACAGAGGTTCCTTGTTTCCGTTCAGGGTAGAGGTACCACGGATACGCACGTTGATGAGTCCGCCCAACTGGGAGTCGCCCGAGTTGACATAGACACCGGGGGCGTTTCCCTGCAGCAGATGGTCGACGCCGGAATTGAAGACAGCCTTGTCGCGGTCGACGGCAACTGATGCTACCGAGCCGGTCAGGTCGCTCTTCTTCATCTGTCCGTAACCTACTACCACCACTTCGTTCAAGCTGTTGGCGTCTTCCACCATCTTGATGTCTATCTGACGGCTGTTGCCTACCTTCACATTCTGCGGCAGGTAGCCGATATAGCTTACTTGCAGGGTAGCGCCCTTAGGAACGGTGATGGTATAGCGGCCGTTGACATCGGTCACCGTGGCCGTTGTCGTCCCTTTCACTTTCACGCTGGCTCCAATCACGGGCTCGCCATCCTCGTCGACCACTCGGCCCGAGACGGTTTGCTTCTCTGCTTGTTTGGTGGGTTTCTCGGGAGTAATAACAATCTGATTGCCTATGATCTTATAGGTGCAACCCGTGCCTTTGAGCAATTCTCCAACAACCTGAGGGACACTTTTGTTCTTTTGGTTCAGAACAACCTGGCGGTTTACATTCAGATTGGCAGCATTGTAAGCAATGGTGTAGTTACTTACAGCCTCAATCTTCTCAAACGCTTTCTTCAGGGTCAGCCGTTCATTATTGAACGACACATTCTGTGCCTGAAGCGAAAGGCTGCCAGCTAACAGCATGATGGCAGCAATTCTGAAGATACGGTTTCTTTTTCCTTTCATGTTATTAGGCTAATTAATTAAGATATATTAGGTTCTTTATTGTAGGACAAGAATTGTATCAAAAACACCCAATACAATTTTGTTAAAAAAGTTAAACGTCGTCATGCTTTACCGACGGTTCTTATTGTCTCTTTCTGCCAGATGGGGAGCGTGGTCTCATGCGTCTCCAGTCCTGTGTGCGTCAATTAGTGAATAGCATGGTGCTTTTCACTCAAGGTTGATAGTATGATTGTCAGTTACTTGATAAATATGTCTCTGCCGCTGATTTCGTAATTGAGTGAGGGAATGAGCATCTTGAATACTTCCATGATTTCTTCCATCGTCTCATTGGAATTGAAGTGTGCACGGATGGTTTGCTTGTTGTATTGATTGTTCAGCACATGTATCTTCACATTATAAACATGCTCCAGTTGCTGAATGGCCTGGCAGAAGCGGGTATCCTCGAAGTATAAGGTGCCTGTGCGCCATGCCGACGAGTTGGTGGCTGTCACCTTGCGCACGTTCACTTCGCCGGTCTTTGAGTTGAACACCATCTGGTCGTTGGGCCGCAGGAAGTAGGCCTGCTTGTTGTTCTCGATGCTCACTTGTATCTTTCCTGTCTCGAGCGTGGCTACCACGTGAGAGTTGTCGGGGTAGGAGAAGACGTTGAACGTTGTGCCCAGTACCTTCAGCTTGATTTGATTGACATCGACAATGAACGGCCGGCTGTCTTTCACCACATCGAAGAAGGCTTCGCCCGACAGGCATACGTTGCGCTCTGCCGATACGAAACGAGAGGGGTAGATCAAGGTGCTTCCACCGTTCAGCCATACTTTCGAGCTGTCGGGCAGGGTGATGAGGCACCTTTCGCCATTGGCCGTAAACTTGTGAATGAAAGCAATATCGTCGTAAGCATCACTGTTCTGACGCGCATTGATGTAGAAAAACATCGAACCGCATAAAAACAGGAACGGCACGGCCCAAATGGCTGCGATGCGCATCCACGAGAGACTTCTGGTGTGGCTTTCCCGACCGAACACCGTGTCGGCAGTCCGCTCATAGGCATTCTCTACATCGGCATCATCGAGCAACTCATCATCCAGTCTTTCCCAGATTTCGCGCATCACATCGTCAGCATCATCCTGAGAGTGCAAAATCCGCTTCTGCACTCTGTCGATGATTTCCTCCGAAGCCTGATGATGGAAGAAATACCTGATGATGTCGTGATAATACTTACTCAATTCCACCTTATTTTATACAAAGACAACCAAAACCTCGTTTACACCCAAGTTGTTAACAACAAAATAAGTATTTTTAGCATTTCGCGAATGTCGCGCAAGGCCAGGTTGATATGGTTCTCCACTGTTTTCTTCTGCAGCCCCATCTTTTCGGCTATTTGTTCATTGCTGAGGCCTTCCTCTCGGCTCATCCTGTAGATGGCCTGTCGCTGCGACGGCATGTTGTCCACCACCATGTCAATGAGCAACTGCAGGTCGTCGGCTTCGACCAGCTCCTGCGGCGATGCATTGCCTGCAGCCATCTCTCTGACGGTTGCGATGTCTACAGAGAAAGTCTTTCGCGAGGCAATATGGTTGAGCGTTGTGTTCTTGGTGATGGTATAGAGGTAGGTGTCAAAGTTCTGAACATTTGCCAGCATGTTCCGTTTGACCCACAGTTTCATAAACACAAGTTGGGCGATGTCGGCGGCGTCGGCCTCGTTCTTGGTGAAGCCTAGCGAGAAGGCATGGACTTTCGGGTAGGTAGCCTTGAAGACCGTGTGGAAGGCCTTATGGCTGCCAGCAACCAATTCGTCTATCATATCCCTGCTAATTGTCATTCCTTGTGCTTACATGATTCTGACTGCAAATATATATTTTTTTCCTGAAACAATCAAAAACTTAGACAAAAAAATGAATACTTTCTGCATGCAACGAGCCACGAGTGCAGTCGTGCAACTCGTGGCTCGAAAGTATCTTGGTGCGACCTTATTTGTCGAGTGAGGCCAGATTCTGAGCAATCACCTCGTCGGGTAGGTCGTAGTTGCGCAGGTCGCCGTTCAAGTAGGCGTCGTACGAAGGCATGTCGATCAGTCCGTGACCGCTGAGGTTGAACAGAATGACCTTTTCCTCGCCGGTCTCTTTGCACTTTCTGGCTTCCCGGATGGTGGCGGCGATGGCGTGGCAGCTCTCCGGAGCGGGGATGATGCCCTCGGTGCGTGAGAACAGGATGCCGGCCTCGAAGGTCTCCAGCTGCGGGATGTCCACACCGTGCATCAGACCGTCCTTGAGCAGCTGGCTGACAATCATGCCTGCTCCGTGGTAGCGCAGGCCGCCTGCATGGATGTTGGCAGGCTTGAAGCCGTGGCCCAGGGTGTACATGGGCAGCAGCGGGGTGTAGCCGGCCTCGTCGCCGAAGTCGTAGCGGAACTCTCCGCGTGTGAGTTTCGGACAGCTGTTGGGCTCGGCAGCGATAAACTCGGTCTGCTTACCGTCGAGAATGTTGTGGCGCATGAACGGGAAGGCAATGCCGCCGAAGTTGCTGCCGCCGCCGAAGCAGGCAATCACCATGTCGGGATACTCGCCGGCCATCTGCATCTGCTTCTCGGCCTCCAGACCGATAATGCTCTGGTGCAGGGCCACGTGGTTGAGCACCGAGCCCAGGGTGTATTTGCAGCCCGGGGTGGTGGTGGCCAGCTCTACAGCCTCAGAGATGGCGGTTCCCAGCGAGCCGGGATGAGTGGGGTCGCGGGTGATGATGTTCTTTCCGGCGCGGGTCGACATCGACGGCGAGCCGGTCACGGCGGCACCGAACGTGCGCATGATGAGCGAGCGGTAGGGCTTCTGCTGCATGGTGATTTTCACTTGGTAGACGGCAGCCTCCAGTCCGAACACCTTGGCGGCATAGCTCAGGGCGGCGCCCCATTGTCCGGCACCCGTCTCGGTGGTCACGTTGGTGGTGCCTTCCTGCTTGGCGTAGTAGCATTGCGGCAGGGCGGAGTTGATTTTATGAGAGCCGAGCGGATTCACGCTTTCGTTCTTGAAATAGATATGAGCGGGTGTTCCTAGGGCTTCCTCCAGAGCATAGGCGCGCACCAGCGGCGTGGAGCGGTAGTAGCGGTATTTCTCCTGTACTTCCTCGGGAATGTCAATCCATGCGTGTTCTGTGTCTAGTTCTTGTTTGCAGCACTCGGCAGGGAAGATGTGGGCCAGGTCCTCCCATCCCAGAGGTTGCTTCGTAGCCGGGTTAAGGGGCGGCATGGGCTTGTTCACCATGTCGGCCTGGATGTTGTACCACTGTGTGGGCAATTCGCTTTCCTGCAGAATAAATTTTTTCTGTTTCATAATGGTTGTTTGTTGTTGGTGAATAAATCTATTGTTATTTGTTTCTATATGCGACGACATGAAAATGGGCCTGTCGTAAGAACGGCAGGCCCATTTGTATTTCTTCTTGTATATACACAAAGCTGACGACTCACGACTTTTCCGGTCTTGAGCAGCGCCACCAATGTGTAGAGAAACGTACTGTCATTTTGTATTTTTTTTATTGTTTCGTTTGCAAAAGTATAACAATTTGTTGAAACGACCAAACAAAATGAAAGAAATTTTACCGAAAACGTGATTTTAGTGTGATAACCCTCATGATGCTGACTGGAATTCTGGAGTTGCTCTCTGGTCTTCTGGAGTTGCTCTCTGGAATGCCAGAGGGCTGCTCTGCGCGCGAAAAGCAGCCCTCTGTGCGCGATAGGTTCGTATCAATCATCGCGTCTTTGACTTTAAAAACTCTGTGTCTGACATGCTCTTTTTGCGATAAAATCACTATCTTTGCCGACTGTTATGATGATACTGATCACAATACTCGTTTATTTCGCCCTGCTGATGCTGTTCAGCCGTCTGACCAGTCGCAGGTCCGACAACGATACGTTCTATCGCGGCAACCGCCAGTCGCCGTGGTATATGGTGGCTTTTGGCATGGTGGGGGCTTCTTTCTTGAACTTCTCTTTGTGTTTGTCGAACAACACTTGGTTTATAGCATTCGTAACTGTAACATTGTTTGCATTCCGTCCGTTGACAGCCTGACCCTGTGAAGCAATAAACAATTCCTTTATCGCCACACGCTTATGTACCGAAACGTGTTCCGCCAAATACGTGATGCCGAAGCCTCCTCGCCCCAGCACTCGCTCTATTCTATATTTTCCACCTTGTAAGGTGGTGTTTGGCTGTAGGTGTTGCATGATTTTTTGCTTATTCTCTTTAGGCAAATTACTTGGATTATACTATGCTTTGGACTTTTTTATAATTATCGTATATGCTTTCGCAAACATCCCATTGGTTATTGGGATAGTCATTTATATACTCATCTGGTAAGTCGAAATTTATTGGACTGATATTGTTGGCTATAAAACATGAGCTCAATAATTCATCAACGAATTTAATCTGTTTATCGCTCATTGAACTGTTATAAGAGGACATAAGGCTTTCGGAAATATCGATAATCTCTTTTTTATAAATATTTAGTTGCTCCATAATAGTTTTAGAGCCAACAAAGGATTTATTATTTAGATCTTTTCTTCCTGCGGTTTCCATAAACTTTTCTTTTGATAAGTCTGTTTCTGAAATGGAGAAGAATGGATATAACAAAAACCTACATAAACGTAATAACTCTTTTAAATGCCTCATTTCTCGTTCAATATAGTTCTTTGCAATGCGTCTACGAAAACGCTGGGGCAACCAATCATGGAGAATAAAAAAAAGATATGCAGCTGCGTAACTATATGACAAAGTGAGCAGTATTCTATTTACCCCATCCGCATTATAAGCTTCTCCAAAAGGACGTAAATCTGTCATTTCAACGATCACTATACATACTATACTTAATATCAAAAAGACTTTTGCAATTTGATTCACAATTCTATCTTTTATATTCCTTATTATTGTTTTGTATTTTTCTAGAGATATCATACGTTATACATCTTTATAAAAATGAAGAAATTTGTTCCGAGGATCATTGGGATGTTCCATCTTCCATTTTTCTATCCTCGATTTCTTAATACTATTGTACAGAAAACGACTTATGAGAAAGGAGATTGGAAGTCCAACAAAAAGAGAAAGTATTATTACTCCTAAATCAGGTCTATCTGAATACAAATAAAAAAACCAACATACCATAAAAACGAAAGGACATGCAAACGAAGCCCAATAGGGCGAACATTTTTCTTCTATCTCTGCAGATTCTCTTATGTATTTAGTTTCACGTTCGTTTTCAATTATGTTATTGCCGTCAAAAGGCATAGGTTTTTCAATTATTGTTTCTTCATAACTACTAGGATTTTGCAACAACTCGTTAACCGACTGTGGTCTCTCATTCCTATTCACTTTCATCATCCGAACTATCAGGTCTTGAGTTTTAGAGGAAATGCTGGAGGGGAAAGAGAAGGCATTGCGGCCCTCGCTGATAATAACGTCAAACGTAGGGGGATTACGGAGAGTCAACAGGTTATAGAGCGTGGCACCAAGAGCATATATGTCTGTCCAGGCACCGATGTTTTTCATGGTTACGGCAGATTGCTCTGGTGGGAAGTACCCTGGAGTATATGCAAGCATGGACGATGTCGTGAGTGTACCATTACTTTGCTCGATATGCTTGCTTGCACCAAAGTCAATCAGATAAACATGATTATTGCTGTCAACCATGATATTCTCGGGCTTGATGTCCAGGTGCCAGATGTCCTTTTCGTGTACGACTTGAAGGGCAGACAATAGCTGTTGCAAATAGTTCATCACAAGAGATTCTGGCAAGGCACCCTCACGATTGAGTTTGTCCCTCAATGATTCCCCCTCTATGAAATCCATTACATAGTAAACCGTACCATTCTCTTCAAACCATTCATAGACACGCACAAGGTTCTTATGATGTAGCGTTGCAAGGCGGGAAGCTTCTTTCTTGAACTTCTCTTTGTGCTTGTCGAACAATACTTGGTTTACAGCATTCGTAACGGTTACATTGTTTCCACTCCGTCCGTTGACAGCCTGACCCTGTGAAGCAATAAACAATTCCTTTATCGCCACACGCTTATGTACCGAAACGTGTTCCGCCAAATACGTGATGCCGAAACCTCCTTGCCCAAGTACTCGTTCTATTCTGTATTTTCCACCTTGCAAGGTGGTATTTGGTTGTAGGTAGCTCATATTTCCTATTTCTTATTATTCTTAAATACTTCTTTAAATCGCTGAAGAAATGACTTAGCCTTGTCTTCTTTATGAACAATTACAACATCATCCTCTTCGGTGGTTGTAGCAACCTTTGGAAGAATGTTTATGGCATTACATCGTGAAGTAGGTTCTTCGTTGACAAGTTTGTCATCACCGTCTTCGTTTATTACATCCTTGATATGGATAAGCCAGGCTGAATGATTGTCTTTATTGTTGGCTGTTGCCTTGATTAGTTGACTTCGCTTCTCCTCGTCCGATATATCAGAAGAGAGCAAAGCCACAAGTTCTTCGTTCGTCATCTGCTCCAACATACCATCGGAGCACATATAGAAATAATCGCCAGGCTGAACATCCGTGATGTGGACGATATCGGGGCGCATACGGTTTTCCTCACCAGGCTGCATGGCACGGGTAATGATGTTCTTCTGTGGAAAGGTTGCCATCTCCTCATAGGTAATCTCTCCTGCTTGATAAAGGTCAAACACTAATGAGTGATCGCGAGACTGATAGAGAACGGCCCCCTCCTTGCTTCCCCCCGTAGGGGAGGAATTAGGTCGAATGTGATAAATGCGGCTGTCACCCATGTGAAGGGCAGTAACACCTTTATGCCCCATATACAATAAGGTAAGCGTAGTGCCCATTTTTTTCAGTCCATCGTTACCTTTAAGGTCCAACTGTTGATAGGCATATTCCAAACTTGTCTTCAAGTCATTATCAGTAAGTGCGCAGTTTTCTAACAAATATGCCTTACGTAAGAAATGGGGAATACTGATACATACCAACCGACTGGCGACCTCACCATGTTCATGCCCGCCCATACCATCACAGAGAATGAAGAGATTATTGTTCTTTTCCTGTGGACTGTCTGGCCAAAGATAATCTTCCTGATTATCGCGCTGTCCCAATTCATAAATGCTCAATGGGGGATGAATCTCTATCTTCATGCGCTACGATAGTTTAAAAGTTATAGTTGTATGTCCCATGGTGATGCTGTTGCCATCTGTCAGACGGATTGCATCTCCTGTTTCAATAGACTGACCATCGATGGTGGTCTGATTCTTATTCTGATAGTTGCTCAGCACGGCTTTCTTTTTACCATCCGGCAATGTTGTTACGGTAATGCTGCAATGCTGGCGGCTCATATAGCGGTCGGCTGTCTCAATCTGTACGTTAGCCGTAGAGGTTGTGGCCTTTCTGCCTACGATGTTTTGCCCCTCTTCAAGTGGATAACTGACACCACCAAATACAAGGCTTGCCTTTGCTGTTTCATTCTTTGGGGACATCACAAGTTGGGTTGCTCCGAAACTGTCACCCAACTGAGATGCCAATGCTTCTTCTGTATGTGCAAGATTGATAGTTAGACACAATTTCTGTTTGTTGGCGGTAACAATGTAAGTGTAGTTCCCGTCACCTTCGAAATAGACAATTTTTTCGATATTTACACGAATTAGTTTGTCACGTGAGTTGAAATAGACCCTTTGCTGCGTCATTGGTACTCATACAGTGCAACTGGCTACCTTCATCGCAGATTGATAATATTAGTAACGAACATACATACAAAAACGTGGAGCCAGTCCTGTGCCCGGTCCACTTGTTGAGGCTCTCGCATTGCCCTAGTAGCCAAACCGAGCAACGCTTGAAGCCCCACGTCGATGTATATATAAATGAACTTTCCTAACATAATGGAAAGGACATATATAGTCTACACCTCTAAGGGGCGTTCCCGTTGCTTTGTTTTTGACTACTAGTTTGAATTTGCGAGATTCCAACACGTCAAAACCAAAGCGTTCAGAAAACGCCTTAATATGTATGTGTCCCACCGTATCTGTCACCCAAAATGAGCTTCCAGCATTCGGAAGAACAAGCGCAAAGATATATAATTTATACGATAATAACAAATTTTATACGGGAAATCTTATCTACAAAGTGGTTGTAACTACCAGTTAGGTTGGTTGCAACTACCAGTTAGGTTGGTTACAACTACCTGTTAGGTTGGATACAACTACCAGTTACGTTGCTTGTAACTACCAGTTAGGTTGGTCTTCATCCAATTGACAACAATTGAATATAAAGATTTTCTTTGTTTTGTTGCGAATGAGAAGCTCGTTATTTAGATAAAATCACTATCTTTGCCAACTGTTATGATGATACTGATCACAATACTCGTCTATTTCGCCCTGCTGATGCTGTTCAGCCGTCTGACCAGTCGCAGGTCCGACAACGATACGTTCTATCGCGGCAACCGCCAGTCGCCGTGGTATATGGTGGCTTTTGGCATGGTGGGGGCTTCTTTCTTGAACTTCTCTTTGTGTTTGTCGAACAACACTTGGTTTATAGCATTCGTAACTGTAACATTGTTTGCATTCCGTCCGTTGACAGCCTGACCCTGTGAAGCAATAAACAATTCCTTTATCGCCACACGCTTATGTACCGAAACGTGTTCCGCCAAATACGTGATGCCGAANNGCTTTTGGCATGGTGGGGGCTTCCATCTCGGGCGTGACATTTGTCAGTGTGCCGGGCATGGTGCTCCACTCTGATATGACTTACATGCAGACGTGTCTGGGATTCATTCTCGGCTATGTGGCGGTGGCGTTCATCCTGCTGCCAGTCTACTACCGCATGAATCTGACCACCATCTACACCTATTTATATAATAGGCTGGGGGAGCGGTCGTATAAGACGGGTGCCTGGTTCTTCCTGTTGTCGAAGATGACGGGTGCCGCCGCCCGCTTCTATGTGGTTTGTATCATACTGCAGCGTTTCGTGCTCGATGCGCTGGGCGTTCCTTTTGCGCTGACGGTGGTCTGCATGGTGGCGCTCATCTGGTTGTACACCCGGCGGGGCGGCATCAAGACGCTGGTGTGGACCGACACGCTGCAGACCACGTGCATGTTCGCGGCGTTGCTGCTCATCATCTGGCAGGTGACAAAGGCTTTGGGCATGTCGCCGTCGGAGGCGGTGACGGCCATCATGACCGACAGCCACAGCCGCGTGTTTGTGTTCGACGACTGGGTGTCGCGCCAAAACTTCTGGAAACAGTTTCTCAGCGGTATCTTTATTGTGATTGTCATGACGGGCCTCGACCAGGACATGATGCAGAAGAACCTCACGTGCAAGTCGTTGCGCGAGGCGCAAAAAGACATGTGCAGCTATGGTGTGGCCTTTGTGCCTGCCAACCTGCTGTTCCTCTCGTTGGGCGTGCTGCTTACGCTGCTGGCCGCCCGTCAGGGAACGGCCCTGCCGCAGGCCGGCGACGAGCTGCTGCCCATGTTTGCTGCCACGGGAGCATTGGGGAGCTGGGTGCTGGTATTATTCTCACTGGGCATTGTGGCAGCCTCGTTCTCGAGTGCCGACAGTGCGCTCACGGCGATGACCACCAGTTTTTGTGTGGACATCTGCCGTCGGAAGGGCGACGAGCAGCTGCGCAAGCGGGCCCATGTGGGCATGGCCGTGGTCTTTGCGGCCTTCATCCTGCTGTTCCGCCTGCTCAACTCGCCGAGCATCATCGATGCCATCTACGTGATGTGCTCTTACACCTACGGCCCGCTGCTGGGCTTGTTTGCCTTCGGACTGCTGACCCGCAAAAAGACAAACGACCGCTATGTGCCTTACATAGCAGTCGCTTCTCCGTTGATTTGTTTTGCCCTCGACTGGTACACCAGCCGTTATGTGGGCTATAAGTTCGGCTATGAGCTGTTGATGCTCAACGGCCTTATAACGTTTGCAGGTATCGCTCTGCTTCCAAAGCTGCCTTGCAGCCGCTGGCAGCAGCCGTGATGGCCTGGCGATAGTGCGGGTCGGCCACGTCGCCGGCGGCAAAGACGCCGGGCAACTTGGTGCGCGGTGTGCCGTCGATGGTCTTGATGTAGCCCACCTCGTCGGTCTCCAGATAGTCTTTCACGAAGTCGCTGTTGGGCTTATGGCCGATGGCGAGGAAGAAACCGTCGATGGCAATATCGACCATCTCCTCGTCGGGCTCGCCCTTACGCTTCACCAGATGAGCGCCCTCGACACCGTTCTCGCCGAACAGGCCAACGGTATTGTGCTCAAACAGAATCTCAATGTTCTCGGTTTCCATGACGCGCTTCTGCATCACCTTCGAGGCACGGAGGAAAGGCTTGCGCACAATGAGATAGACCTTCTTGGCCAGTCCGGCCAGATAGAGAGCGTCCTCGCAGGCTGTGTCGCCACCGCCCACCACGGCCACGGTCTTCTTGCGGTAGAAGAATCCGTCGCAGGTGGCGCAGGCGCTCACACCCTCGCCGCGATACTTGGCCTCGTCGGCCAGTCCCAGATATTTGGCTGATGCGCCCGTGGCGATGATCACCGTGTCGGCGCTGATCTCATGACCCTCTTCGGTGGTCAGCACGTAAGGCTGCTTGCTCAGGTCGGCCTTCACGATGATGCCGTCGCGAATGTCGGCACCGAAGCGCTCGGCCTGCTCGCGGATGTCCATCATCATCTGGTTGCCGTCAACACCCTGCGGATAGCCGGGGAAATTCTCAACAATCGTGGTCTGGGTGAGCTGGCCACCGGGCTGAATGCCAGCATACTCCACTGGCTGGAGGTTGGCACGAGAGGCATATATGGCGGCAGTGTAACCGGCGGGACCACTGCCAACAATCAGACATTTAACGTGTTCCATAGTTTTCTTGTTCTAACTTTCTTTGTTTTGGTTTCTGTTCTTATTTTAAAAGTTCTTCAATCTGCTTTTCAATGTTCTCGATTTTCTCTGTGGGCTCGAAGCGGGCCACCACCTGTCCCTTCTTGTTGATGAGGAACTTGGTGAAGTTCCACTTGATGTCGGGTTTCTGCTTGTAGTCAGGGTCGGCTTCGCTGAGCATGTTGTCGAGAATATGGGCAATGGGGTGTTCCATATCCCAGCCGGCGAAACCTTTCTGCTCGGTGAGGAATTTGTAGAGCGGGTCGGCATCGTCGCCGTTTACCTTTATCTTTTTGAAGCGAGGGAACTCTGTTCCGTAGTTCAGTTTGCAGAAGTTGTGGATGCTCTCGTCGGTTCCAGGGGCCTGCTGGCCAAACTGGTTGCAGGGGAAGTCGAGAATCTCGAAGCCCTGGCTGTGATACTTCTCATAGAGTTTCTCCAACTCTTCGTACTGAGGGGTGAATCCGCACTTCGTAGCTGTGTTGACAATCAGTAATACTTCGTTGGCGTATTCTTTCAGCGATACGTCCTTGCCTTTTCTGTCTTTGACAGAGAAATCATAAATGGTCCTCATTTTTTGTTTTTTGTGGTTGATGTGAAATTCTTTGCCACAAAGATAGCGTATTTTATGAAATAATCAAAACGTTTTATTCTTTTTTAGGGATTTCCCTATCACGAAATAGGCAAAATACGTTTGAGCGAGGGAAAACTTTCACTATCTTTGCAGCAAGAAACAGATAGAAACAACATTATAAACCGTTTAACGAATAGGAGATACGAATATGAAAAAGAACTTCACACTTTTGGCACTGATCATGATGGCATTGTCGATGACCTTCGTTTCGTGCACCGATGACGACGAGTATGAGGCTTACACCCTCGAGGGTGCCTGGGAGGGTGATATGGGCGTGATGATCAATGGGTATGTAGCCAACTACAGCACCATCTATTTCGATAAGAACCCTTATCAGTATGCTAGCGGCGAGGGCTATCAGGTGGACTACTTCGGCAGTTCGTCGCCTTGGTATCACAGCAGCAGAAACTCCTACTATGTGGCCAACCACATTCGCTGGCAGGTGTACAACAGGGTTATCCAGCTCTACTATGTGGAAGAGGATATCTATGCCGAGATTCGCGACTACAGCCTGTCAAGTGGCTACTTCACCGGCTATATCGATTTCGAGGACGGCAGCAGCTCTTCGTTCCGCATGCAGAAGACCTACTCACCCAACAACTGGGGCAGCTACTACGAGTGGGGATGGTATGACGACTATTACTACGATGACTATTACTACAGCAAGAAGGGCATGTTCGATGCTGACGCTACCCGTGCTGCAGCAAAGGCCGGCGAGAAGAAAATCGTCCGTACCGCAGCCGTCAAGCAGTAATTGTGAAATAAATGCAAAAAAACGGATGAATTAACCGGTAAACTCATGATTATTGGAAAATTATTCGTATATTTGCACATTAAATATAATCATTTAGTTGTAAGGTAAGTAAGCAAAAAACAGTTTATTGAGCAAATGATTTAATTAAAATAAAGTGTCGCGGTGATGGAGTCATAGCGACACTTTTCTTTTTGCCCCCCCTACAATTCCCCGTGCCAGCTTGGCAGTTCACAGGCTCTCACTATGAGGGAGACTGGTCCTGCTTTCTCCGGTTCTTAGGCTTTTAGTTGAAGAACAGCCATCAGGATGCTGGCCGCAGAACTACGATCCGCTGTGGGGGTGGTTTTCAATTAGGCATTAATTACACTCTAATTAGGCCCTAATTACGTTGCAATTAGGCATTAATTACAGGCCAATTAGGCATTAATTAGAGTCTAATTAGTCGACTAATTGCAACCCAATTAGGCATTAATTGGAAAAGGGTGCAGTTGGAGGCACATTTTTGGCTTAATGACCGGTTTCCTCTATCGATAGGATGCTTTAGTCCTACTGGCGTAAAGACGATGATATGTATGGGCTTGGGATTATTTGAAGCCCCAGGCATTGGGAGCTACATTGCTTTCCACCCTCTCCTCAATATCGTCGGGCAGATTGCAGAAGAAGTCGATGCCGGTAAATTTCTCTAAATCATCTATGCTGTAAACATAGTCGGCAAGATTGTCCTTGCTATGGTCTTCATTTAAATGTTCTGCTATAAACGCGATGGCCTTATATCCATATTGATTTTTGGCAAGCAAGGCCATGAAGAAATATCTTGGAACTATAAATCCGCTCTTGGTATAACCAATAATATTAAAACTATCATCAATGGTCCCGCCTTTACATATGTAAAGGGTATCATTCTGAGTCCCCCAACTGCGAACGCGCTCTTCCATCTTCATCCATATCTTTTCATTTAATTTCCCTATTTGTGGCATCATATTAGTCATATAGAATGTTTGTTCATTTGCCTCTTTGGAGTATACTCGGTCTTCAGATGCGCATATATGGCCACGTTGATAGTATACATTTGTTGTACCTGGATAGTAACTTTTGCTGAACTCATTGTAAACAGGCGGTTGTTCATTAATAGGAACTTTAGGGTCAAGCTGGAAAGGATCTCCTCCCCAACTTGTGCTTTCCCATTGTTTGCGTGACCAATTCTTTACTCTGTTTTTCGCATTGATTTCAAAACAAGTCCATCTTTGTGCTTTTTTGTTATGATCCCATTCCAAAGCATAGGTCATACCATAGTCTTTTGTGGAATGAATAATCACTTCGCTATTGCCGCCCTTCACTTTAGGAAACTCCAGACGGGCGAGCTCGGGTTGTACTGACGCATCGTTCTTGTTGTTGTTGACAACGGTATTGCCGCCTGACGGCTGCTGGTCGTCATCGTCGCTGGAACAAGCTGCAAGAACAAAGGAGAGGGTAATCAGGGGAATAAGGATTCTAAGGTGTTTCATGGGCTTCTGGTGTTGGTGTTTCATTTAAAAAGTGCGTCCCGGCGCATATGCAACTACGCGAGGACGCACTTTCCGAGTTTTTATTACTTTGTGGAAAATATATATCTTACTTCTTCTGAGACTTGCCGTAGCGGCTCATGAACTTATCAACACGTCCTGCGGTGTCGACGAGCTTGCTCTTACCAGTATAGAAGGGGTGAGAGCTGCTGGAGATTTCTACTTTTACCACTGGGTAAGTTTCGCCTTCAAATTCTACTGTCTCTGTAGTCTTGCATGTAGACTTTGAGAGGAACATATCGCCGTTGGACATGTCTCTGAACACGACGGGGCGATAGTTTTCGGGATGTAAACCTTTTTTCATTGTTGTTTAAAATATTGAATGTTTAAATACGTTCTACACGTTTGGGGTGCAAAATTACAAAGAATTTCGCACCCCACCAAATATTTTGGCCGTTTTTTATCGTTTAGGGGCTCAGACCCCTGTTTTGGCTTGGTTTCAAGCCCCTTATTTAATCACCTGCTTGTTGCCCGTGGTGAGGGTCACGTCGTCGATGAGCACATCGCCACCGGGGTTCTTCGAGTTCATGATGACGATGCTGTAGGTGCCGTCGGCATCAAGGGTGAACTCGTGGGTGATTTCGGTCCAGCCGTTGTTGTTGACATCCGTGTAGCCGTCTCTGTAGACATAGCTGCCCACCGTTCCGTCGGTCACGGGCACATAGCCCGGGCGTACGGCTGCGCCCTTGTCCGAGTCGGCACGGGCATAGAACTTCAGGGTGTACTTGCCGGCCTTGAGCTTGAGCTCCTTATAGCCCAGGCGCTTGTTGGACGAGCTGGTGCCGCCCACCTTCACCGAGTAGACGCCGCCATGGGCGGTGTTGCTCTGCGAGAGGGTAGCGTTGCCAGCCGAAGAGGCGGTCTTCCAGTTGGTGGGAGCGCCGTCGGACCATGACTCGAAGTTACCGTTGTCGCCCGTCTCTACGTCGCTGTCGCCGCCGCTAGAGCCGCCGCCGTTAATAGAGATGAGGTAGTTGCCCTGTGCCAGCTCGGGAGTCATGGTGCCGCTGTTGTTGACATACTTCTGCAGTTTGCCATAGACGACCACCACGTCGCCCACATTGATTTCGCCAGCCTTGGTGAAGTCGGCGCCGTCGATGTTCTTGCCGCGGAACACGGTCATGGTGTTGTTGTCGGTACCGTCGTCAGAAATCACGTAGTCGATGTTCTTGTACTTGGCAATGTTCTCGTCGGTAGTCTTGATCTGCACAATCTTACCCTTCACGTAGGCAGCACCCTCAGAGGTCTCGTTGTCGGCCATGCCGTTGATGATCTCGATGGCCTTGGCCACGGTGATAGGACTATCCTTCGAGCCCATGTCGGCACCGCTCTGGCCGCCGTCGCCGGTCTTGCCGTTGAGCGAGTAGATGTAGCTCTCGTTGGCCGAAGTCTCGGGCGTGTTGCCTTTGTAGTTGACCACCTTACCGCAGATGATGACGTCGTCGCCCACCTTGATCTGTGTGTCGCCAGCCTGCCACTTGCGGTTGCCGAGGTAGAGGGTGCGGAAGACGTAGAAGGTGCCTTTGTCGGTACCGTCGTCGGAGATATAGAAGGTAGCATTGCCAAACTGAGCCGAGAACTCGCCATTGTTGGCAATAGAGGCAATCTTACCTTTGATGTAGACGTCCTTCGGGCTGGTTGCATCGGCAGCCAGGGTGTTGATATACTGGATGGCGCCTGCGGCATTATACGGGTCGGCTTGTGTGCCGCTGCCCTTGGCCTCACCAGCTTCCTCCTTGTATTCCTCACCGTTGAGCTTATAGATGTAGTTGCCCTGAGTGAACTCGTGGGTGTTGCCGCCATAGTTTACCAGTCGGCCGCAGACCACTACCTTGTCGCCCGCCTTGATTTCATCGCTGGCCTTGAACTTCTTGTTGCCCAGCGACATGCCGCGGTAGACCTCCAGCTGGTTGCTACTGGTGCCGTCGTCAGAGATATAATAGGTGGCATTGCCGAAGTTGCCTGTGTCGATTTCCTTGACCGACACGATTGTTCCCTCTACATAGACATCGTTGTCGAGTCCCTCACCGGCATCGATGAAATCGTGGGCTGCCGACACGTTGAACGGGCTCTCAATGGTTCCGCTGCCGGTGGGATCGGCCTTCGGATTCTCACCGCCGCCCTTCTGCTCGGTGGGCAGGTCGTAAGGAGCGGGGACATCCTCACAGGCAGTAAATGTCATGGCTGTCATAGCCAAGGCAAATAATGAATAAAAAAGCTTTTTCATATTCTTATCTTGTTTTTTTGTTTATTCAATAGAAATAATCTTGCTTCCGGTAGTGAACTCAATGGTTGTGCCATAGAGCACCAGCTTGCCGGCCACGGTTACTTTCTTGCCTACGGCAATGTTGGCAGCGTTCTCTTCGGTGATGTCGGCGCCGTCGACATACTTGCCACGGTAAATCTCCAGCGAGTTGTTGTCCTTACCATCGTCAGAGATGAAGTAGGTGGTGTTCTTGTACTGGGTAGATACCTCCTGCACATTGCAGATGATACCCTTCACATAGACCTCGGCACCCGGGTCGTGATGACCGGTCTCTACCAAGGCCAGGGCACGTGCCACATTGAACGGAGCCTCTGCCGTACCGTAGCCAGAGCCGGGCAGGTCGTCGATTGAGAACTGCGGGGTGAGCTGCACATCGTCGGCCGTGCGCAACAGTATCTGCCAGGTGTTGCGATAGCGGGTGAAGATGCCCGTTACGTCAATCAGTTCGGTGGGCATCACGGCATTGGCAAAGTCGGCATAGGTGCTGGTGCGCAACACCAGATAGCTGCTGCTATAGCCGGTGAACGCACGGTTGGCACAGTTGGCCGTCAGGGTGACGCTGCCATCGTCGGGAGCATAGACGGCGGTGCCGTTGGCATCTTGCAGGGTTACCCCCGAGAGCCTCATCAGCTTGCCGGCATTGGCTGCCAGATAGTTGGCATCGCGCAGCTTGCTCACGTCGAACTCCTCGAGCAGGGCCTCGGCCTTCTCCGGGTCGGCATTGCCAAAGAGACGGTAGTGGGTGCTCCACACATAACGGCTCATGCGGCCGATGGACTTGGCACCCGTCTTGGTGTTGGTGTAGATGCCGCCAATCTCCAACTGCTGGCCGTAGCCGCCCAGCATCAGACCTTTCAGGTCGATGAGAATTTCCTGGCCCACGGGCAGGAATCCGAACAGACCGCCCTGGTTGACACAGACGAGCAGGGCACCGGTGGCATCCTGCACGGCAAACTCGTTGTAGATATTGCCGCCGATGTCGTTGCCAGTGACGATACCTTTGATTTTGATATCCTCGGTCACCTCGGTCATGCTGCTCGACGAGATGATGTTGGCATATTTCTCTTTCAGCTGTGCGATGGTGATGACGCCACTCTCTGTCAGTTCGTTGTTGCCGTAAGGCGACTCCGACAGGTTGGGCTCCGCATAATCTTCGCCCATACAGGATGCAAAGAGTGTGCAGATGAGTGCTAGTATGATAGATTGATACTTTTTCATGTCTGTATGGATTTAGAAACGGTAAGAAAGGTTCAACATTCCGTTGGCACCGAATACGTAATACTTCTTCGGGTTCTTCGAGAACTGATAGACGCGCATGTTGTTCAGCGTACCATCGTCCTTCACGGTATAGTCGCTTCGGCTCTGCTCGTAGCCGCCGGTCACGATCTTCTGGTTGTTCAGGATGTTGGTCACCATGAAGTTGATAGAGAGGGTGCGGCCCTTCTTCAGGCGAAGGCTTCTGCCGATAGAGCCGTCGAGCATGAATCCGCCCTTGCCCTTCGACTGCTCGGGCACAATGTAGTTGCCATCGTTGTCGACGTTGCCCATCGTGGTAAGCGTGCCTTGATAGCGCATGCTGGGCGAGTAGGAGAGGTAGATGCGGTCGTAGTAATTACCGTTCAGGTCGATGAACCAGCCGCTCTGGTGGTAGCTCAGTCCGAGGCTTCCTGCCGTGAGTGGCGTGCTGGCCTCGCGCATGCCTTTGTTCATGACGATGTCGTCGGTGTAGGTGCGCCGTGTAGAACTCATGTAGCGCACGTTGGCATTGTTGATGTTCTTGGCCTCGCTCCAGGTGCCGATGGCTTTCAGGTCGAGGAAAGAGGTGAGTCGGAAGTTCAGTCCCAGTTCCACACCATAGTATTCTTTCTTGATGCCGGTCATCGAGACGTAGGAGAACGAGTTGATGTCGTCGAAATAGAAGTTCTGCCATTCGGTGACATGGTCCAGTCGGCTGTAGTAGGCATTCAGACTGGCATGCAGCCATGATGAATGCAGCTGGTAGCCGAACTCGCTGCTGAAGATACGCTCGTTCTTGAGGTCCTTCACGAAGTCGTTATTCATCTCAGGCGATACGAAGGCTGCTGTGGCAAGCGGGGCACGCCATTCGTATCCGGCTCCGAGAGAGAAGGTATGGCCGTTGCCGACATTGAAGGTAAGGCTGGTCTTGCCACCACCCTCGGTGAAGTCGGCCGAGAGGCCTTTGCCGTAAGAGTTCTCGGGGAACATACCGTTGCGCATGTTGCCCTTGCGGTACATATTGGTGCCGCCAAACTTAGCGGCAATCATCCAGTGCAGGTTTTTGCCGTTGATGGCATAGCTGCTCCACATCTGTCCCTTCTGTACCTTGATGTCGTAGTCGTAGCCGAAGATGTCGCCCTCGTAGATGAGCTTTCCCGCACGGTTGAGACCCATGGTGTTCAGGTCGTACTGCACGTAGTCGTTATCGGCGGCATAGGTGCCGAGTGCATACGAGTTGATGTTGTGGAACGAGTTGCCTCCCAGCAGGTCGTCCATGGTCTGATAATGGTGGCCTTTGTTGTTGCCGTAGAACACACCGTAGTTCAGCGTGGAGTTCTTGGTGGGCTTGGTGGTCAGCGTCGAAGCGATGTTGAATGTCAGATTGTCGTTGTGCTTGGCCTGCACGTAGTAGAGGGCGTCGGCGCCTGTGGCGGCAGCCTGTTTGTTGGCCCAGTAGAGGCGGTCCCAGTTCACCTGCCGGTTGGCCTTCGAAGCCGTCCAGTAGTTGTAGGCCCTGGTCCAGTCGGCGAATGCTGTCTCGTCGTTGCTTTGGATAATCTGATCTTGGTTTACCCACACCTGATAATAGCTGCTGGGCAGGTTTTTCCAGTAGTCGGGCTGGGGATTCTCGGCATTGTTGTAGTTCAGCTTGGTGCTTTTGTACATCGAGTATTTGCCGAAGACCGATGTCACGAGCTTCGTGTCTTTGTTGATGTCCCAGTCCCAAGTCATGATGGCTGACGGCGCAAAGTCGTTCACAACGCGCGAGTTACGCTTATGGCCGTTCTGGTAGCCCCAATAGGGGTTGTAGTAATAGTCGTTGGCCAGCCAGTAAGCCTCGTCGGTAGAGGCGCCCTGGGTGGAACGCTCGGTGGGGTTTCCCCATGTGGAGAGCGCGAGCGAATGGCCGTTCTTCCATTTCTTCTCGACAGCGAAGAAATACGACAGCGCATTGTAGAATGTTCCCTCCACATATCCGCGGTTGGCCCAGCGGTAGGTCAGGTTGGCGGCGATGGCCCATCCGCGGCTGTTGAATCCCGAGGCGTAGGTATACATGCCTCGCAGGGTGTAGTTGCGGTTGGCGGCGCTCAAGGTGAGGCGTTGGCCCGCAGCCATGCTTCCTGCCCGGAAGTTGTAGTTGTTCGAGCCGCCCATGTTGGTCATGGCGAAGTTGTTACTTTCGAATGGCAGAGCAAACTCCACGTTTCGGGTCTGCTGGTTCAGTCCGCCCACCAGCGAGTATCGGAACTGTCCCGACTCCATGTCGTTCATGGGTGTGCCATTGATGAACACATCGTTGTATTTCTGGTTGAACGCACGGTAGCGGAAACGGACGGGTGAGAAGAGGTATCCCACTTGTCCGGCATAGACATTGCTGGCGGAGTTGATGATGGTCACGTTTTGCGACATGTCATCATCTTCTCCCAACTGTGCTTCTGTGAAAGTGAAAGCCGATTCGCTTAGCGTATTGGCCTTTTGCGTCTCTGTCTCGTTGGTCTGTGCATAAAGCATAGGCGGCAGACACAGTGCTATCACTGCTAATTTCAGCTTTTTCTGCATAGTGTATGATAATTTTTATGTTTTTTCCTTATATCCCGAACGAGCCCGAATCATCGTGCTTGCTGTCGGTTGCCTCAGGGGCAGGCTGCTCGCTGACGGTTTCTTCTGGAGCGGTGCTTTCCCCGGCAGCAGTTCCGCTGGTCTCTTCAGGCAGTGCTTCTGCTTGCTGGCTCTCCATCTTTTTGCGCTCGGAATGTATCTTGAGTGCATTGATGCACTCGACGATTCCGAAGAGAATCATGAAGGCCCCAATGATGACCAGTGGCGCACTGGCCACCCACGATGGGCGCAGGATGATGACGGCACCGGCCAGCAGGATGAGCGACGGGCAGATCCAGTAGCCGAACGGCAGATGCGCATAGCGTTTCAGCGTGGCAAGCGAGGCATATTGGTTGACGGCGCCAAGGATGAGAATACCTGCCAGGATGTACATCAGGGTATTGATGAACATGTGGGGATTGAGGGCGAGTATCAGACCCAGGATGATGCTGCCCAGCCCCACGATGGGGAAGGTGGGCGCACCGCCGGCAATGCGGTTGCCCTCAGCATCGTACACCTCGACGTCGGTCATGCGCTTGCGGGCGGTGTAGTAGGCCACTACCGACACGATGCCCGACAAGAGGAACAACACACCAATGAGGATGGTAATCCACGTGACGGTCTCCTCACGGTATTTCAGCAGCAGGGCACCGACGATGATGGCGCATAAAGCCCTGAAAACAGCACTTTGCCAGATTCTCATAGTGCGGCCTCCTTGGGTACCAGCCCCTCGATATATTTGCACAGGATGCCGATGCCTTTCAGGTTCTCTCCTCCTTGCGGGATGATTAGGTCGGCATATTTCTTGGTCGGCTCGATAAACTGCTCGTGCATGGGCTTCAAGATGTCAAGGTAGCGGTTGATGACCATATCGACGGTGCGGCCTCTCTCCACCACGTCGCGCTGGATGTTGCGGATGAGACGCTCGTCGGAGTCGGTGTCGACGAAGATCTTCAGGTCCATCACGTCGCGCAACTTTTTGTTGATGAGCGTCATGATGCCTTCGATGATGATGACGGGCTTGGGCTCCACGTGCACGGTCTCGGGCAGTCGGTTGCTTAATATATAAGAATAGGTGGGTTGCTCGATGGCCTCGCCATTGCGCAACTGTTGTATCTGCTTCACCAGCAGTTTCCAGTCGAAGGCGTCGGGATGGTCGAAGTTAATATGCTTACGCTCCTCGTCGGTCATGTGCGAAGTGTCGTTGTAATAAGAGTCCAAGGGAACAACTGCCACATAGTGGGGAGGCAGTGCCTGTACGATTTTCTTGACGACGGTGGTCTTTCCAGAGCCGGTGCCGCCAGCTATTCCAATGATTGTCATATCAGTAAGTGTTATTTTTAATTCTGTTCTTTTACCAGGTAAATAATGGTTGGCAGGTGATCGCTATAACCGTTGAGCCACACACCGCCGGCATGGGTACGCTTGGGGCTGCCCTTGTATTTCCCCTCTGTCTGGAACAGGTAGTCGCGTCTGAAAATCTGGCATTTCCAGTACTTCAGCGTGCTGTAGTCGCGGTTGCCCTCTCGGTCGATGGCTGTCGGGGTCATCACAATCTGGTCGAACAGGTTCCAGGCACCGTTGTACATCAGGGTGCCATTGCCTTTCTTCAGCACGTTGTACCAGGGGTTATACATGTCATCGTCGCCGGTATCCTTGATTTCAGACTTACATTTCAGGTACTCGGTCATGCTTTTGTTCATCGGGTCGTCGTTCAGGTCGCCCATCACAAACACCTTGCGTGTGGGGTCCTCGGCCAGCAGGTTGTCTTTGATGACCTTCACCTGGCGGGCGGCAGACTCACGATAGAACGAACCGCTGAAACGACTGGGCCAGTGGCACACGATCACGACAATCGGCTCATCGGCCATGGTGCCTCTCACCGTGAGGAATCCGCGGGTGAAGTGGGTACTGTCTTTCTCCAGTTCCTGCACATAGGGGAACAGGGTGACGCTGTCAACGGTGAACAGAGCCGGATTGTAGAGCATGGCACAATCGACACCGCGACGGTCGGGGCCTTCAATGTGCACATATTTCATATTGCGGGCCTTCAGCGGCTCCTGGGCTGTTAAGTCGTCGAGCACCCTGGAGTTCTCGACCTCCGACAGACCAATCACGGCGCAGCCCACATTGGGCAGCACATCGGTGCCCATCTCTGACAACACACGGGCCATGTTCTTTAACTTGTGGGTATATTTCAACTCACTCCACTTGTTCGTACCCGTGGGCAAATACTCATAGTCGTTTTTCCCTTCGTCGTGGCAGGTGTCGAAGAGATTTTCCTGATTGTAAAAGCCCACTCCATATACTGAGTACTTTTTCTGTGCAGTGGCAGTTAGTCCTATCAGGAGAAACAATGCCGTCAAAAGGATATGTCTTTTCATGTGTTATGATGGTTTTGGTAGCAAAGATAGTAAAAAAAAGCGGAAAATTAGTAATTTTGCACGAAAAATATTAGATATGACGAAATTATATTTGGTCAGGCATGGTGAAACGCTTGATAATGTGAACCAAATCATGCAGGGACAGACCCAAGGGATGCTGACCGAAGCAGGGCGGCAGCAGGCATTGCAACTGTGCGAGCGGTTTAGAAATGAGGCTGTCGATGCCTTTGTGGCAAGCGATTTGAGACGCTCGGTCGACACTTGTGCCATCATTGCACAACCTCACGGAAAAGAGGTGGTGCAGACTCCTTTGCTCCGTGAGCGTGACTGGGGCGACTTCACCGGCCGGTTTATTCCCGACTTGAAAGGCCTCGATTTCCCTGAGAATGTAGAGTCGCTCGACGCCTTGAAGCAGCGCGCTGCCGAGTTTCTTGACTTCATTCGAAAGCGTTTCCCCGACCAGACCGTCTTGGCCGTGGGCCACGGAATCATCAACAAGGCTATTCAGGCTGTCTATTATCAAAAGAGAATGCCCGACATTCCGCGTATGATGAACGCTGAATGCCGGACATTGGTGCTTTAACCCTTCAGTAGTAACGTTTCATTTCTTACCTGTGGCCTCCGAAATGGCCGCCGCTGCGCGAACCGCCGCCGTGCGAGCTCATGCCTCCACCGCGTGAGCTACTGCTGCTGCGGGTGCCCATGCTGTGGCCTGATGACGAGCGGCTGGGCGAGAAGCTGCGGCTGGGAGCCGACATGCTGCGCGAGCTACTGCTTCTCGACGAAGAGAAGTTGCTGCGGCTGGGCATCGTAGTGGCGCGAGTGCTGCTTTCGCGGACACTGCTGCGTCCCATCGAACTGCTGCGGCTGCTGCCCATCGAGCTGCTGCGGCTGGTACCGTAAGAACCACTGCGGCTTCCGCCGTACGAGCTGCCACTGCGATTGATGGTGCCGCGGTTCTCCATGCTGCGAGTGCCGTTGCCACGATCCATGTTTTGGCTGCCTACACCGCCGCGATGCTCGATGCTGCGACTGCCTCCGCGGTCCATACTGCGGTTGTTGATGCCACGATTCTCGATGCTACGGCTGCCGCCGCGATCCATGTTGCGGTTGTTGATGCCACGGGTGCCAATCCCTCTGTCGTTATGACCGATGCCACGATGTCCGTTGCGATAGTCACCGCGGTCGAAACCATTGCGCATTCCGAATCCGCGACCACCCGATACGTTGCGGTGAGCCATACCCCAGTTGCGTCCGTGATACCAGCTGCGACCACCGTTCATGTGCCAGCTGTGACCGCCACGATAGGTGACATAGAAGTGTGGACGTCCGAAGTAGAAGTAGCTGCGGTGCGGATAGCGGGCATAGATGCCAAAGTGCCAGTAGCCACGGTCCCAGTACAGGGGACGATAGAAGTAGCTGGCGGCGCAGTATGCGCGATACTGCCAATCGAGCAGAATGTAGCTCAGATCCATATTACGGCGCTCCCAGTACAGTCCGTACAGGTCGTCGTAGTTGTTGATGCTCATCAGATAGTCGAGGTTGATTTCGTATGCAGCCTCATACTGGTCTTCTGTAAGATTCAGCTCATACGCCATCTTGTCCGTGAGGAAAAGAGCTTGTTCACGTGCCTGTTCGTAACTCATGGCGTTGGCCGATACTGTCATGGTCAACAGTGCTGTCAAGGCAAGGATAAACTTTTTCATAATCGTTATATTTTTAGTGATACATTCTTGTTTACGTTGCAAAGAAACAACAAAAATATGACCTGCCAAAAGGATTTTCCCTAAAGTGGTGGGGGAAAATCCCTATTGTTGGGTTTAAGAGTTCAGCACATTGCAAAATCCACACAATATTTTGCGCGCGGGAACGTTAATAATAAAAAAAGAAGCCTGATGATCCGATTTTTGGACTTGCAAAGGGTGAATGCCATGCATGGTGATGAGCTGCGCGAGGCCCTTGGCCGTGTGGCTCAGTCGGGTTGGTATCTGCTGGGTGAGGAGGTGAAGAGTTTCGAACAGAGCTATGCCTCCTTCATCGGCACAGACCATTGTGTGGCTGTGGGCAACGGGCTCGACGCGCTTACGCTCATTTATCGGGCCTATATCGAGATGGGACTGATGCATGAAGGCGACGAGGTCATCGTACCGGCTAACACCTTCATCGCCTCCATACTGGCCATCACCGAGAACCGGCTGGTGCCGGTGCTGGTGGAACCGCAGGCCGGAACGCTGGAGATTGATGACGGGCAGATAGAGCGGCACATCACCCAGCGCACGCGCTCGGTGATGATAGTCCACCTGTACGGTCGTTGTGCCTATACAGAGAGGGTGGGGGATATCTGCCGCAGACATGGTCTGCTGCTGGTCGAGGACAATGCCCAGGCTCAAGGCTGTCGTTATGAAGGCCGCCGTACGGGCAGTCTGGGGCATGCGGCGGGGCATAGCTTCTATCCAGGGAAGAACCTAGGAGCCATGGGCGATGCCGGTGCCGTGACCACCGATGATAGCGAACTGGCTGCGATGGTACGCTCTTTGGCTAATTACGGCTCGCATAAAAAGTATGTCTTCGACCATTGTGGTCGCAATTCGCGCATGGATGAGCTGCAGGCAGCAGTCCTGTCGGTGAAGCTGAGGCATTTGGATGCTGACAATGCACTTCGTCGTCAGATAGCCAGGGCATACTACTCGGGCATTGCCAATCCGCTAGTTACACTGCCGGAGATATGGCCCGACGAACAGTGTGTGTGGCACCTGTTCCCCGTGTTCAGTCCACATCGCGACCGCTTGCAACAATACCTTGCCTCACTGGGCATTGAGACGCTCATTCACTATCCCATACCGCCGCATCGGCAACAGTGTTATGCCTCGATGGTCCATTTGCAACTGCCCGTCACAGAGCGTCTCAGCCGCGAGGAACTCAGTCTGCCCATCAGTCAAGCCATGACCGGCGAAGAGGCTCAACAGGTGATAAGGGCCGTGAACAGTTTCACCCATTAGTTGATGATGAACATGAAAAAAATACTCACTATATTACTCCTTCTTCCGGCGGCGCTGACCGTGACAGCACAGCCAGCATGGGCCGACAACGAAGGTGCCGATAAACTCAATCTGGCGGAAGGCCTGACCTACCGGGTGGAGGCTCAAGTGTCAGCTTCTGACGGCAAGACACCGCTTTGGCTCAATGCCAACCGCTATGGACTCAGTTCGCTGGAAAGCACCAACGGTTATCTGCGGGCCAGTCTCATTCGGCCGCTGCGGCAGGACTCCTTGCGGCGGTGGGGCATTGGTTATGGCTTAGACGTGGCCGCCACCTATCATCATACGGCCAACCCCGTGGTGCATCAGGCTTTTGCCGAGCTGCGATGGCTGCATGGGTCATTGCTTGTGGGTAGCAAAGAACTGCCTATGAACTTGAAAAACAACCAGCTGAGCAGCGGTTCGCAAACTTTGGGTATCAATGCCCGCCCCATTCCGCAGGTCCGCCTGGCACTCGACGACTACTGGGCACTGCCCTTCCTGAATGGCTGGATACAAATGAAAGGACATGTGGCCTACGGTAAATTCACCGATGATAATTGGCAGAAAGACTTCACCAAATTGGAGCATCAGTATACCGAGGATGCCCTTCTTCACACCAAGGCGGGCTTCCTGAGGATTGGCAAAAACGAGGATTTCTTCCCCTTCTCAGTTGAGATGGGACTGGAGATGTCGTCTATGTTTGGCGGAAGCAGTTATAATAAGGTAGGTGATGATGTAGTAGTCTATAAAGGCGACAACTCGCTGAAAGGCATGTGGAAGGCTTTCCTGCCCGGTGGAGCCGATGCTCCCGAGGAAGGTACTGCCTATCAGAATGCCGAAGGTAACCTGTTGGGCAGCTGGATGTTGCGCTTGAATTACAATGCCGACACCTGGCGGTTGGGCCTGTATGCCGACAAATATTTCGAAGACCACTCGTCGATGCTGCAACTCGACTATAATGGATATGGTACAGGCGACGAATGGAACGTCGAGAAAAACCGCCGTTACTTCCTTTACGACCTGAAAGACATGATGCTGGGCATGGAACTCAACCTGAAATATGGTGAGTGGCTGCGCGACATTGTGGTGGAGTATATCTACACTCGCTATCAGAGCGGCCCAGTCTATCATGACCATACACAGGCGTTCCCCACGCATATCAGTGGTATGGACGACTACTATAATCACTACATCTATACCAGCTGGCAGCACTGGGGGCAGACCATGGGCAACCCGCTCTACCGTTCGCCCATCTATAACACCGACGGAAAGATTGAGTTCGAGAACAACCGTTTCATGGCTTTCCACCTCGGACTGGCCGGCCAGCCCCTCAGCAATCTCTCATATCGACTGCTGGCCACCTGGCAGGAGGGTTTCGGCACCTACGCCCAGCCCTATACCAAGCGGCACCACAATCTGAGTGTGATGGCCGAAGCCGCTTATAAGATGGCAAAAGGATGGTGCTTGCGCGCAGCCGTTGGCATGGATGCTGGCTACATACTGGGTCATAACTATGGTGCCCAGCTTACTGTCTCGAAATCGGGACTGCTCAGTAGAACTAAAAAATGACTTTGAAAATGAAAAAATCTATCATATCATTGGGCATTACCGCCCTGCTATTGATCGTAGGGGGCAGCTTGCATTCGTGCGGACTCGTGGATTTCGACCATTCTGAGAACGGTCAATTGGATGGCTATTGGCATCTGGTAAGTGTCGACTCGCTCCATAACGGTGCCGTCACCGACCTCAGCCAGCAGCGTTTCTTCTGGGGCGTTCAGGGCACATTGCTGCAGTTCTACTCGCCCGACATACAAGGTACAAGGCGTTTTGTCAGTCAGTTTACCCATCAGGACAATCGTCTGACGGTCAGTGAAGTGCGCTACGATCAACGCGAGAAGGGCGACCCTGTGGTTGAGAATATCAGTGAGATAGCCCCATTTGGCTTGAATAGTATTACTGAAGTTTTCCAGATAGACAATCTGTCGGGGCGCAGCATGACGCTGAGCAACAATACGTTGCGCCTGAGGTTCAAGAAAATGTAAGAACCGAAAGCGGATGATGCAGATAAGAAATAGCGGATAGTTAGAATTCTCTATTCTTCTTCTTTGAATTGCTATAACTAGAATTTCTTGCCGAAGGCTATATTAATGAAGGTCTTGACCAGAATCTTGATATCGAACCACCACGAGCGATTCTCCAAGTAATACAGGTCGAGTTCCAACCGGCGCAGCATCTTCTCGATGGTGTCGGTATAGCCATTGTAGAGCGTGGCATAACTCGTCACTCCCGGGCGGATCTGGTACAGATAGACATAGCGCGGGTCGCGCTCCATAATCTGGTCGATGTAATACTGCCGTTCCGGTCGCGGTCCGATGAATGCCATTTCGCCTTTCACCACATTCCACAACTGGGGCAGCTCGTCGAGATGATGGTCGCGCAGGAACTTGCCGACCTTCGTCATACGCGTGTCGCGCTCATGCTGATAAAGGGCTGGTCCGTCCTTCTCGGCATCTATTCTCATGCTGCGGAACTTATAGATATAGAACGGACGACCAAAACGCCCGATGCGCTCTTGCTTGAAAATGGCAGGTCCACCATCCTCACGCTTCACGGCAATATAGCAAATCAAGAAAAGGGGAGAGAATACAATCAGACAGATAAGGGCCGTGAACAAATCCATCAAACGCTTCGCATTGCGCTCGAATTCATTCATTCCATCTGTGATGTAGCCGTTTTCAAGTACTGTCATTTACTGTGTGTTATGTTAGTTTCTTACATGAACTGTTACTTATTAAACGGAGATTTTCCTCACTTATTATACCGGCAAACTAGAATTATTGTCCGAAAAGCCATGTTTTTTGTTCTGTTTTAGTTTGATGTGTCATGCCAATGCCGCACCGACAGAGGATAAAGCATTACTTTGGCCCGCCAATCGGCTGCTTTAGCTGTCTAAAGGAGTCCTCTGGAGCGTTCGGAGCACTCTCTTCAAAACTGTCACGAGAGGCCTTCGACCTGATCAGCATCGTGGTTTTCTAGCGTGGAGGACAAAGCGTTTCAGAGTTCAGTAAGTTCAGTAGTTCAATAGGTTAAGTGTTTTAGTTATTATAGTAGTATAACTACTTAATAATCAATAATATATATAATTATAAAGAAATTGAAACCCTCATTTCCTTACTGAACTAACTGAACGCTGAACGTTTTTTTCGCTAGTATAAAAAATGGGACCAGAAGCATTCTTACTGTTCTTCAGCTTCTGATGAAAACAGCCTGGAATGCCTTGATGATGTATTTGCAATATATCATCAGTTTATTGCTCTTGATGCCCAACTCACGACAGGCTTGCAAGTCTTCCTTTGTGCCCAATATACGGCTGCTCAAACTGTCGGTACTGGCGCCGCCCATGCGCATGGTGACAAAGTCCATGTGGATGTAGCGGTATCTCAGGCGATGCACATAGCACAGACGGGCTATCATCTCGAAATCGGCTGAAATCTTATAGTCGGCCTTGTAGTACCCGTATTGGTCGTAGATGCTGCGCCGCACATAGAGTGAGGGGTGTGGCGGGAAGAATCCCCAGCGCACCATCCAAGGGCGGAAGATACGCCCGGAATAGTAGCGGATGCTTTTCTTCAAGTTGCTTTCTCGCACGAAATGAATGTCGCCATACACTAAGTCTACGTCATCGGAAAACTCACCGACCATTCTTTCTACGACATCATCGGCAGAGAAGAAATCATCGGAATTCAGAATACCCACCACATCGCCTGTAGCCAAGGCTAAGCCCTTGTTCATAGCGTCGTAGATGCCACGGTCTTTCTCGGAAATCCAGCGCATTCGCCCGCCAAACTTAGGCTCAAACTGCCGGACAATCTCCATGGTGTTGTCCGTAGAAAGCCCGTCGACAACAATCAGCTCGATGTCGCTGTAGGTCTGTCGGAGCACACTTTCAAGCGTGTCGGCAATGGTTTGGCCGCTGTTAAAGGTGACGGTGATGATCGATACTTTCATGAGTTCTGACGTTTTTCGTAGATTTTCCTAATAAAACCATCAAGAATAGGCTGTTCTTTCTTCTGCTGAATCCACTCGGTGACAGCTGCTGGAAGCATCAGCTTAATATATTGGACGGCTATCTGTTTGTATCGTCCGAGTCCAGGTTTCTTATAGGTGAAGAACTTCACTGGCGTTCGCCAGTTCTTGCCATATTGATGCTCCAGATACCCTTCATAGTCTTTAGGTGCCATGTAGGTGTTTCCAAGAAACTCAAGGGGCGCTAACTCTTCAACGTATTTTTTCTCGCAAATATCTTGGCAACAATACCTCAGTTCCGTGTCATTCGGGTACGGCTGGAAGAAATAAATATCGATGTATTCTCCTTTTCTGATGATAGACAGAAAACCTCGTCTTTCAAACCGAGCCATCTCGAATCCGTTCTCGCGCAACTCAAAAAGAATGCCCAGAAAGCCCGAAAGGTCGCTGAAGTCCATTACCAAGTCGATATCCTCATCATGGTCAATAAAGTCATGCTCCCTGACAGCCCCTAAGAGGGTGCCAAACATGAGGATGAACTGCAAATGGTTCCTGTCGCATATCTCCTTGAGCAGTTGGAGGTTTTCATTGGCAATCTGCTTGTCGATGACTTTGAACCCTTCAAAGATTGGAATATACTTGTATTTGTAATTGCCTTTTAGGGTAGAGATACTTTTATACATATACACAATAAAGTCAGAATGATGTTTAATGTAGATGGTGTTTGATAAACTGTTTGATGCTATACGGTATTCTACGTTTCACTACAGCTAGAAAGCTGTTTTCCTTTTTATAAAATCGGCGGTCGAAAGCGTAGTCGGGCATCACATATTTAGGGTGGTTTAATGGAAAAGTTATCTCATGGCTCTTGATGAAAACATTTGAGAATGCCGTATGCGTAGCCGATGCGTCATTACCTATATTAGATATCAAATTCACTTTGGGAAAGATACATAGCTGATTTTGTGCAGCTAGAGAAAAATACCATTGCCAATCCCATGCTGATACTCGTTGCTTTTTAATCATGCCGACTTGGTATTCCCATCGGTCTGTGTCTTTGCCTAAATAACCACGGTTTTTGAGAATATTATACTTTTCAGTCGGGAAGAATGATAAATTGTGGTCCATATTCTTCCATGCTCTCCGCCATGTAGCCCATCCCCAACAAGCCGCATATTTTGAAAAACAATAAGAATACAGTATTGGCCATTTGGCTATCTGGTTGGTTCCTGCAATCATGCCCACCCTGTCGTCATTGCGATACTTATTTAAGAGCTCCGCTGCGAAAGGGAAAAAACTGGGATTGGCTATGCAATCATCCTCTAGAATAATTCCTTCTTCCTCATTTTCGAAAAACCAATTGATAGCAGTATAAACTCCCATGCCACATCCTAGATTGGTGTCTTGAAACAATGTCATTACTTGACAGTTCCAGTCTATGCTATCTATAATGGCCTGACGAGTTTTAGCAACAACGTCTGTCTCGCCATTTATATGACATCTCGGTCCGTCGCAAGCCAGATAAAGTTTAGAAGGTCTTAATTGTCTTATTCTCTCGAAACTTTGAATAGCAATATGCTTACGGCAGAAAAATATAAAGAGTATGGGTGTGTCGTATTGCATTGTCTTTTATTTTATGGTTTTTTTTAAGGCATCTAAATAACCGTGGCCATACTTCAGGTCAGGCTCTACATAATTGCCTTCTCCCCATTCATTCCATGAACGTAGGAATAATATTCTGTGTTCAGCGGGTTTGTTGGAAATGACTTCCAATGCATCTTCGATATGCTTTTTAAAATATTTGGGTGTAGCATTGATGTATATTCCATCAGCTTTAGCTATGCGCGGGCTTCGGTCCCATTGTGGAAAAAGCGTTGGATAGATGTTGTCCCAGGTGTCTTCTGGTGCAAAATAGTATTCTTTGCGCATCACTTTTGGATAATTAAGATGATAAGCAGGTAAAAAGGGGAACTTCTCATGCAAACCACGGCGGATAAGTCTTAGGAATTTTCCTTGACTTAACATTTCTGCTCGAGATTTACCCCATGAGTTATAACCGTCGAATCCCCAAGAGAGTATTTCTTTATAAAGGGCTGCACTACTCTCCAAATTGGGCAGTACCCGTTCTACTGTACCGTCTCCATTTTTTTTGACAGTAGATGTAGAATTGCCCATTCCCACAAAGTAGATTCCCTTCAAACCATGCTCAACAGCAAGCTTTCTCCATAGGTCCATAAATAATGTAAGCCCTTTGAAATAGTAAGGTTCCAGAATTAAAAAAAGTGGTTTACCGTCTACTTTTATATATCTGTGGTCTAGAAATGCGGGAAGTACATAATTGAAATGGCTGATATGGTCTTTCTCTCCGGGGTAAGTTTGTTGGACAATCATTTCTTTTCTACCCCCGTTCTGCCAGGTTTTAGTTGTCCAGTCGTGGTTTGCCCATGCCAGACAGAATGGGAAATCTGGCTGGCCAGATGATAATACCTCTTCAAATGGGCGTTCAAGTAGTTTCTTACCGTTACCAAACCAGTAGTGCCAATAGCAAAAACCTTCAATGCCTGCATCGCTGGCCATAGCGGCCTGTGCCTCTCTAACTTCAGGTAAGCGTAGGTCGTAGAATCCCAGATCAGCAGGAATGCGTGGCTGATAGTGTCCACGGAACAAAGGTTTTGCCTTTGCCACATTTGTCCATTCTGTAAACCCCCTTCCCCAAAACTTATCGTTTTCAGGTATGGGATGAAATTGAGGCAGATAGAATGCTATTACACGTGCTTTCATATAGCTTTGTTTACAATCAATTATTAATAGAATTGTTGCTTTAATATTCTACGTATTTGATAAGCCCTTTGTTTGTAATCAGGCATAATTTTCTGTAGATGAGTACGAATGTTTGTTTCATTTTTCATCATATATTTGAGAGATCTTATGAGGTCCCTTTCGGCGAAATTCCTACTATTTACTACAAGTCTTTTGTCAAGACCTAAGTCTTTTGCAATGCCACGCGATTTAATGGAATAGCCTAGGGCTATTGTTGGAACACAAGTTGCATAGGCGGAGATGACAGCATGAGTACGTGCACCGATAAACATGCTGCATTTCGATATGATATGTCTGATTTTGCAATAATTGAGACGATCTATGTCCAGTATACATAGTTTGTTGTTATTATCAAAGTAGTTGCAAATTATGGTAGCCATTTCTCTGTCGTCTTGATTCTCTTTTGGATCGTTCCAAGTTACATGGGGTATAAACAATATGTTAAGATTGGTTTGTTTAATGATATAATCAATCATGTGCAATACTTCTCTCCCGAACTGGCTATCGAGGGTCATCCCCCCCATTACATAGTTGCTTATGTTTATTCCAATGATTTTGCCGCGTGAGAAAAAGTTAGGAAGCTCACAGGGTTCTGGCTCCAAAATAAAGGCAGGGTCGGGAAGCAAATGTAGGCTGGAAAGACCTATAGATTTGAGATAGTCGTATGTAAGCGACTCTCGCGCGTATATAAGTGTGAATCTTCTTAGTGTTTTAAGCTTTTCGTCGGTCTGGTCTTCTGGTCCCATAGAGCATCCCCAGAGAATAGTTTTGATACCTTTAGCGTGAAGCCAGTTGTTGATATAAATGATTTCATTATCATCGTAACAAAGCTTGTCGCCTCCCGTAAATAGCACAAGGTCGTCCTTGGTAATCATTTGGAGGAAACACTTATAGGGATATAATAACCGCCATTCTTTGGTTTGGGATGTACTGAAAAGTTTATTGATAGCAGCCAGGAATCGGTCGAAATAGTACGATTTGATTCTGAATGGGATCAGTGTTAAATACTTCGGCAATCCTAACATTGTGTCAAGAGACACATTGTTGCAATAGCCGAAGAGCTTATCTGAAGATTCGCCAATAAGAATGGCAGATCCTTGGGCTATGGCCTCGCATCCGCGATTTCCACCATTTAGATGTATAGGGAAATAATACTTCATGTTTGTTCAATCTTTTGATGGTGATAGTCACTCCAAATGAAATCTATTTTGGCAAATAGGAATAATAATCCTGCTGTTAGAAGAATAAGCGAATAAGCTATAGAATGGTATCTATAGTAAAAAATTCCAAAGGTAGGAACTGCTCCAAGAGCATAGATGAAAAGAACATCTGCAATATCGAACTCAGTGCGATTGTATCTATGAATGACTATGCAACATAATATTGCAAAAAACGAGCTTATGAGAATGGCTCCCATTACCCCTGTATCAATAAGCCATGAACCCGCATGCGAAGCAAATACGCCAATGAAAAAACCTTCTTTCGAACTTCGGTCCTCTTTGGTGTCTGAATATTGCTTTTTGAACAATAAATAGGAGGTGAGGGGAACCTCTCGTTCCACATAGTATAAATCTGGATTATGATGATCATAGAAATAACAGAAATTAATATATGACTGACCTGCATATTCCAACATGCTACCTATTGCTCCTTCGTCTTCATTCTCAAACCGTGATGTAGAAACAGCAACCACATATGCCAGCCCGACGGCTATGATGGGTATACTGGTGATCCACAGAAAGCCCATTGTTTTTTTTGTGAGGAATTTCTGAAAAAAAACAATACAAAAGAGAAACATCAGTCCGAAGTGAATGATCTCTGTTCGGTCAGCTGACAACATTCCCCTTAATATGGGACTTATTGAGGCTACAAGTGGTAATACTGAAAGCCAAAGAGACCTTTTTTCGATGCATGAATAGTAGAAAAAAAGAGGTAGTCCAAGAAGGCTGAGATTGCAGAAAATGTACATTACCTGTAATGGCATAGGCATAGTGAGCATCTTCGCGTCGGCTGGAGTGATATCTCCAGCATATTGTGCATTTTTTAATTCTCTAAAGTCACCATTGAGCAAATCTGAGAGGAAGTCGCCAACAAGATACAAAACCAATACTCCTTGAAGGACAATGAACAGAGTAATTGCAAAAATAGTGAATCGGTGTGTGTTTCTTATATTTATAAGCTTTTCAGGGCGTATATACGAGAAAGGAATTATGGTTATCGTGATAAGTCCACAATAAAGAAATGTGGGTATGATACCAAATTCAGGCACTTCACCATCCACCAATACTCCTCCTCCTTTTTCAGATAAGAATCCGCCTATTACCATTAGCACGCAACATAGTGAGGTAATACAGAACAACAATGACATGTATACTGACAAATCAAAGGTCCTATGCTTTTGCCAAAAGTAATAGGTTAGGCAGCTGAAGTATATGAAAGGAATATAATGCATTATCCAGCAGTATTTTGCTTGTGATATGTATTGGTGGATAAAATGGGTTTACGGGTAGAGATGGCAATTTTTGTCTCATTGCATATAATACCAGTCCCGATGATAACAATCATCACTTCGTTCTTTGGTATTGAAAAGCGCTTTTGTATACCAAGCAGCTTCCCACTCATGAATCCGCATGAGAGCGGTATACTTCCAAGCCCTACATAGTGGAGTGCATTAATAAGATTTTGCGCATACATCCCTCCATCTATATAACATTGAAAGGGCTCATGGGCAAGAAAGCCTTTCATATCGGCCGTAACAATAATACAGCAATGGATATCGTCACAAAAGCCATTGCACCCTCCTTGCATTCGAAGTAATTCATGTACATCTGCACCATAAAAGACATGTGTGTGCCAAGCCTGACGGTTGCAAGCCGATGGCGTTCGAGATGCGAGTCTCAGTGCTTGTTCAATCTGTTGGATTGAAGGTGGTTCGTCTTTGAAGTATCTGATAGAATGCCTGTTATATAGTAATGACGAAAAATCTTTTTTTGCTTGAAGTTCAAGTTCTTTTCCTTGCATGATTTCTATACCTGCTGACATGGTTAATTGGTCATCAGTTATCCCTGTCTCTTGACAAAGCTGCAGATAAAGGTTCTGTATGGCAGTTATATCAACTTGGTCTTTCTGATGATAAGAAATGTAGGCTTTGATTGTAGCCATAGGATAGTACATGAAACGCTTATCTTCATGACCGTACAGTTTATAGTAGCGTTTAAGCCTGTCTATGAGTGTCAGTACTTTTGCTTGGCCGAAGCCTTGGCGTGGATGACGCATTGACATTCCCTTTTCTATTACATGGTTCTCTCGCAGCAGTATATATTCCATTTTCTCTTTATCTCTTTCAGTGTTGATGCTGGCATTATAGCGGCATAACCGCTTCCAATAGGACGCGAGTTCTATTAGAAACAAAAAGGGCTGTGGAAGCCGAACTCTGATTTTTTCTTTTATTTGGTTTACAGTCATTGTAGTAAAGTCTTAATGTGAATGATGTCTTTCCAGCCAATGAAAATAGCGCAAACTTGCTTATGGAATATTCTCTTATAGGCTGGAATGAAAAAATCAACTAATGTTCCCGAGGTAAAAATTGTGATTATGGCTACATAGGCAGCTCCATGTATACCGTATCTTGTAATAAAAAAAAGATTAAGAAAGATACATGCTAGACAGCCTATGATATTCCTCAATGGTGCATATTTTTGTATCCCTTCAATGATAATCAACTGTCCAGAAGTTTGAGAGAGAGCATCACCTATTACTTTGAAAGCGAGAATGGCCAATATGGGTGCGGCGTTGATGTAGGTTTTGCCGAAAGTGAAATAGACAATTGGATAAGACAGTAGGCTGGTAGCTATGGCAAGAAGAATGCATATAGTTACAGTGACATTCATGAATGTATAAGACAGTTGCTCATAATGCTTCATGTCCTTCTGGCGTGCTTCAACGAGCATGGGACTTACTGTTTGGGCTATAATGGTGGGTATAAACACAAGCACTTCTGAAAAACGAACGGCTACAGAATATATACCAAGGTGGCTTTGATCCACTAAGTTGCCTATCATTATTTGGTCGATACGGTTATAGACAATAATCGCTGCTCCTGAGAGCAACAATGGAAAAGATTGCTTAATCATATATCTGGCTAGCGTTTTGTCAAAATGCCATTTTCTGATAGAATCTACCTTTTTTGTATAGGATAAAACATAACCAGTAGCCAGAAGAAGAGAATCAATGACCAGAGAACCGATAAACCAAATGAGTGGAAGGCTAAGAACCACAAAACTTAGTTTGATAATCATACCAATAATGGTTCGAGAAATCTCTGTTTTTACCACATACTCGTTCCAGACAATTGAAGTGAAATGGTTTCTGCTTACCCAAGTGCTATTTAATATGATAGAGAAAGCATAAATAATGATATAGAGACGTATTTCTAGAGTTTTCTCGAAAAGGAGACTAATTATTGTGACTGCTAGAAATGCTAGAAATGCAAAGCTGAGTTTCAATATAAAAGTGGTACCAATAATCTTGTCCTTTAAGTAAGGAGTCTTCGACTCTTCACGGATCTGAATAAAATCGAGGCCAAAATCAGCGAAAACCTGAAAAATAGTAACAATACTGATTACATAGTTCATGATTCCATATTGCTCTTTACCCAGATAGCGCGCCACGATAATACCTACGATGAGCATGCCCATCAAATTGACTATTTTCCCACAAAGAGCCCATCCAATATTTTTCAGTGCCTTTTGCTTCTTGCTAGAGATAATCGTCTTTTTTCTGAACATAATCATTTGTGCTTTTATAGTTGTAGGCAGCCTATGATTCCTTATAATATACAAACAAAGCAGTAAGAAGAAAAGATAGGACAAGCATTTCTAAGACAAACAGCATCCTTTTGGGGGCAGATGGCCTGATGGGTATTGTTGCTCCCTTTAACATAGTGAAGACGGGTGTCCGCTCCTGCACTTTTGCTTTGGCAGCTTGAAGCTGGTTGTTCAGTGTAGTGTAAGTATTATATTTTAATTGCATGTCATTTTCCAAGTCATTCCGTTTTGCTCGTACACTTTCAAGAATAACGTCTGTGTTAGCGTCTGAATAGCTGCCATATCGTTGGCGGGCTTTTTCGTATTCATGTTTGGCTTCAGCTGTTATTCTCTTATAGTATGCAAGGTCGGCACGAGCTTTGTTTGTTCTGTACTCGGTGATAAACTCCTGTAGAATACCCATAATAGAATCTGCGAGTGTTTTGCAAATACGTGGATCTTGATCTTGAGTGTTTAAAGTAATCACCCCAGATTTCTTGTCTACGCTAAGTTTAACATTTTTTCTTATTTTATTGACAATGTCGTTATCTTTCTTTGTGAGTGCGTAGGGGTTGAATTCCTTATTGGCAACAGGCTGATTTTTTTCAAATAATCTCCTGATCCAGCTGATACTTGATTTCCACCAAGGATACTTTTGGTATTTTTTCAAGTATTCGTAATAGGTACTTTTTATGTCTCCTTTGTTGTTTTCAACCTTAATGGCAAAAAGCTTTGTTGCAAAAGCATTGTCTTCCATGAGGTCTGGATAGAGCAACGGGGTTATGGCATCGGTTGTTTGCATGTCACCAAAGTCGAAACCAAAAGCTGAAGCTATGGAACCAAGTGTACCTCCGTTAATGGCATTCCCCATTTCTGGAGCAAGCTTTGCATCTGTAGAGTATGTGCGAGGTATGCTGACAATATATACACACGACAGTACGAAGACGATGGGTAGTACTTTTATAAAGACCATTTTATTGTCCCACAGTCTTTTGATGATTTCCCTGAGATCTATTATTTTCGAATTGTTATTTTCGTTCATATCTTATTTGATTAAACTAATTAATGTGGCAATTACGGCAGCAAAAGAGCTTACACCTGTTGCAATGCTCAAGGTCTCAGAGATGGATGTCTTGCTGATTGATTTCGAAGGCACGACAATCTCGCAGCCAGGCTCTGGTTTTGCGTTGTGGGCTACGGTCTCTACCTTGCCATTCATGTAGATGATGTAAGTCTTGCGCTTCTTGGCTTTGTTAGAGAATCCGCCAGCCTGATCGATATAGTAGCTAGTGCTCTTGCCCTTGATATAACCTACAGTGTTGGGATACATCACCTCGCCGTTCACTTTCACCGTGGCTTCATACTGGGGCACCACCAGTCGGTCGCCCTCACGCAGGATGATGTCGTCACTGCCGCCGGGGTGGGCGAGGGCCTTGTCCAGCTCAATGCCAACGGGGTAGGTGCTGCCCACCTCATATTTGCGCAGTTGCTCCTTGTTGCTCAGGCTGCTCAGGTTGCTGTTACCGGTGCGTGCTGCCTGTTCCAGCAGGGAGGTCTCCAGTTCCTCACGGGCCTTGCGCAGTACGGCCTCGGCCCTGATACGCTCCTCGGGGGTGTAACGGCGCTCCAGCCTTGCGCCTTTCACGTAGGCGCGGTCGTTCACTCCGCCTGCCGCCCTCACCAGGTCGCTCAGCCGTTGGTCTTTCTTCGCCAGGGTATAGGTGCCGCTGAACATCACCTCACCGTCGATGCTCACGTTCTGCTGACGGTTGAAACCCGGGCTCTTGCGTACGTAAACCTCGTCGAAGGGCTGCAGCTTGAAGCCGTTCTCACCGTCGATCACAAAACCGTCTTTCAGCGTCAGACTGTAGGTGCGTGCTATCAGACTGTCGGTGGTCAGGGCCTTGGGGTTGCTCATGCGGCGTGCCACGTCCACCTTCACGGTCGAGGCACTCTCTTTCAGTCCGCCAGCCTGCAGGATAAAGTCCTCCAGCGTCTCGTTGTCAGCATATTTGTAGATGCCGGGATAGTGCACCTCGCCATGGATGGTGATGGTCTGTTCCTCCATCATCTCCTTCTTGGTGGGGATGAACAGCACGTCGTTGGGCTTCAGCGGGATGTCGGCCACGCTGCCGCTGAGGATGCCTTCCACGTCGACGGGCACCACCTCCAGTGTGCGGTCGGCCTTCATGCGGTGCATCACGGCATGGGTGGTGAAGGCTTCTTCCTTCAGTCCCTCGGCGGCCTCCAGCAGGGTGCGCACGCTGTATATCTGTCCGCCCACCTGGTACATGCCCGGGCGGAACACGGCACCTTTCAGCTCCACCATGTTCGAGAAGCGTGAGATGATGCTGTCAACGCTCACTGAGTCCTCGTCGGCCAGCTGGAAGGTTGAGAAGTCGAACTCCTCCACGTTATGCACCGAATAGTCGCGGCCGGTCTTGCGCACCAGTCTCACCTGTTTGGTGTAGGCGTCGCCGGTGAATCCTCCGGCATATTTCAGCAGCGTGTTCACGCTTTCGTTCTTGCGCATCTCGTAGATCATGGGTCGCTTCACCTTTCCGGTGATGTTCACCAGACAGTCGTAGGGCCCCACCACAATCACGTCGTTGTCGGCCAGCCGTACGTTGCCAGTCAGCTTGCCGTTGAGGATATAGTCGTAGATGTCGACGGTGGTGACGAGTTTGTTGTTTCTGTACACCTTGATGTTACGCAGCGTACCCAGGTCGTTGGTGCCTCCAGCCATGTAGAGGGCATGGAAGACGGTGGCGAAGGCCGACAGCGTGTAGGTTCCCGGCATCTTCACCTCGCCCATCACGTTCACCATGATGGTACGGGTTTGTCCCACGGTGAGCTTAATCTGGCTGCTGCTGTAGCGTGTGCCCAGGGTGGCGCGCAGATGAGCGTTGGCCTGACTGACGGTCATGCCGCTCACGTTCACGGGTCCGAAGCCTTCGATGGTCACGGTACCGTCGGGCGACACGGTGCTCTCGATGCTTTTCTGCGAGGCACCGTAGATGTCGATAAACACGGCGTCGCCAGGTCCCAGACGGTAGTTCTGTGGCGTGGCGATATTCATATTGGGTTCGAAGGTCAGGTCTTTATTGTTGAAGATGTCACGTCCGAACACTTTCTTCTTGTTCTTGTCGCGCTCGGCCAGCAACTGCTGGAGCAGGGCCGTCGAGTCGGGCATAAACGTGTTCAGCTCGTCTTGCATCATCACCCACTCGGGGTTCGTCTCGTCGTAGGTCGTCATGGCCCTTCTCTGTGGGTTGATGTCTTTCACCTGCTGCGAGGTGGTCTCCAGTCGCTGGTAGTCCTCGCGTCGTTTGCCGTTAGCCACGCGGCTGCGGTCCTGTGTGCTGGTCGACGACGACAGGTTGCCCAGTCCGGTGCCTTTCATCTCGCGTTCCGCCAGTTTTTGCACGCGTCGCAGCTGTTGTATGTCCACGCCGCTCTGCATCAGTTTGGTGACAATCTGTTGTTGTGAGGTGCCGGCCGCCTTCTCTTTCATCAGCATCTCCATCACCTGGGTGTCGGTCATGGTCGATTGGGCTGACGTACTCATTGCAAGCAGGACAGCAAATATGGTCAAAATGATATTCCTTTTCATTCTTAATGGTTTTATATATAATTTATAACCCATTTTTGCCGTTTTTATTGTTATACTACCTCAATAAATGCAAAAAAAGAGGGCATGCTGCTTTTTGCACGCCCTCTTTTGTCCGTATCATCTTTAGTTTTCCAACTGGCTACTTATTTTTTGATGAAATAAAGCACCACAGTAGTGATGGTCGTTATTGCTGATAAGGCCATGGTCCAATAGCTCAACTTACGTTGTGAATCGGTTTCTGTCTTCACGGAATTGGGCTCGACATAGATGATGTCATTCTGGTGAAGATAGTATGCCGGCGACTGGAATACGTCTTTCGAACGCAGGTCAACGTGCATAATACGGCGTTTGTTTCCATAGTCACGGATGATGGCTACACGGTCAATTCTGGAGGTTTCTTTTAAGTCTCCCGCCATAGCTATCGCTTCAAGGATGGTGATACGGTCACCTGTCACATTAAACGTGCCGACATGGCCGACCTCACCTAAAACAGAGAACTTGAAATTCAGGAAGTCTACCATGACCAGTGGATCTTTCAGTAATTGCTGCTCAGTTAGTTTGCTCTTAATGAGGTTGGTCAATTGGTTTCGTGTAAGACCTTCAACATGCAATCTGCCTAAAACAGGGAAGTGGATGTCGCCATTGATGTCAACCAAATAACCTGGCTTGTCTTTGTCACTAGAAGCAACTTGTCCAACAGTTGTATTGATAGACCCATCGGAACCTATAGAATAGCTTCCTGTACCAGGGATGTTGTATGGAAGAGCCAATTCTGGGTCTTTACAGTTGACCACAATACTCAGTTTGTCGTCACGCTGTATGACGGCTTCATATTTCTGTATGACAGGATACTCTTGTGTTTCCTCCATGTCCTGAAGGTAAATGTTCTTTTGGCTGCCGCATGATGTCATCGTCAACATGGCGGCCAAACATGCAAATTGAATGTACTTTTTCATCATAATGGTTGAATGATTAAACAATTCTTTAAATCTTGTCATTATTGGGCTTCTAGGTGTACCCGAAGTTGAACTCGAAGATTCTCGGAAAGAGAAGAACTCATATTTCAAGATGCGTAAGGGCAGTAAAGATGATTCTTAACTTTCTCATTCTCGGGGCACAACAGATGGCACTTTTCTATGTGTACAAAGTTACCATTTTTCTAGAAACCAGCCAACAATTTTTCCTTTTTTTTGCTATTTACTGTCAAAGAAGGTAATAAAATGACTTCATAAAGCCACAAATGTTATATTCTGAAGTATCAATCAGGGAAAGATTGTCGTTAAAAAAACAAAACATAGTAATGGTCTTTGAACTATAATATGTCAAAAATATGTCGGTTCTTTTCAAAAAGAGCACTGCCCATATAATTGTCTTGTTGGCTCAATAATTCTTGATTACGAGTCGTCGACAGGAAAAGAATCAAGGTGCAGATATGCCGTTTTAAGGGTTAATCCTAGATAGGTTATTAGACCGGAAATGAGCCTTTGGCTCACCCATTTTCAATTAATGCCTGGAAAGGTTGCAATTAGTTAACAAATTACACTCTAATTAATGCCTAATTGCATCGTAATTAATGCCTAATTGCAACATAATTAATGCCTAATTGGAGGCTAATTGACTTTTCCTGATTTCA
>DEFO01000042.1:25761-83931 GCA_002350805.1 Prevotella sp. UBA2850 | reverse complement strand
ATCGAATAGACCATGTTCACCTCATCTTTGGCAAACACTCTCTCAATCAGAAAGTCGCGGCGGATGCGCTGGGTGTCATAACTTTTTGCGTCCTCAGGATGAGCCGCATAACGTACTTCATAATTTGTTTTCATAATTCTGTATTCCTTTCGTTTGATTTGTTTGGATGCAAAGATACAAATTATTTCTGTATGATGCCCTTAAAAGATACGTTTCTTTTGCAAAGAATACTTAAAAACATGCTCAAAAAACCTTGAAACCATCAAAAAAGAACAGGGATTCAGCTGTTTCCGGCTGAATCCCTGACACTTGTCTATGGTGCGATTAATGCTTTTTCACCTTGTCGAATCCCTCGCCATAGACACCAATCACGGCACTCTGCGAGACGAAGGCATGCGGGTCGATCATGTCGATGATGTTGAAGATGCGCGACGACTCGTTCTGGCGGGCGAGCACAAAGAGCATCTTCACCTCGTGGCCGCTGTAGAATCCCTCGGCATTGATCACCGTACAGCCGCGCAGGGCCTCGGCAGTGATGTGCTTTGCAATCTCCTCGTATTTGTCGGAGATGATGAAGAACTGCACCGACGAGCGCATGGAGTTGATGAAGCGGTCGACGCAGAAGGCCGAGATGAAAAGTACCACATAACCGTAGATCACCTGTTCCCAGCTGCGCAACACGAAGTAGCTGGAGGTGATGATAATGAGGTCGCAGATGAGGATGACGCGCCCCAGCGAGATGTCGTGGTATTTGTTTACCATGGCTGCAATCAGGTCAGAGCCGCCCGTGCTGCCTCCCGAATACAATCCCATTCCCGAGGTCATGCCCAGGAAGCAGGCACCCACCACGGCTGCCATGAACGGCTGGTCGCTCAGGAATCCCGAGTTGCGGGCCATCGGCTCGAAGATAGAGGTGAACATCGTAAACAGCACCACGGCATAGATGGTCTTGATGCAGAAGCGCCAGCCCATCACCTTCAGGGCAATGGCCAGCAGGATGGCGTTGAGCACAAAGTAGCTGACCTGCACTGGAATGCCGAGACCCCAGTATAGAATGCTCGAAATACCAGGCAGTCCGCCCGTTGTGATGTTGTTGGGCAGCAGGAACACCACCCATCCGATGCTGCCCAGCAGCATGCCCACGGCTATCATCAGATAGTCTTGCAACTCGCTCACTGAACGGCGTTTCTTTTGATGCGGATTTGTTATCATAGTATATAAAGATGTATCTCAGTTTCGTATTCCGGGGCAAAGTTACGAAAAAACGAGAGAAATGAGAAAGGAAAACAAGTTTTTCTTTTCATTTCCGAGTTCCAAGTAGCTTATCTAGTAACGAGTGACCATCTCCGTCAAACCACTACCATCTCTATTCAGTAGTGAATGCCTTGCAGACTATGGGCAAATCATACCTCTCCGTTCTCCGTTCTCAGCTCTCCGCTATAACGCCCTCTCAGCTTAGATACTCCATGAGCACGTCCCACACGGCGATGATATGGCAGATGCTGCCGGCGAGGACAAAGAAATGGAAGACGGTGTGCATAAATCGTTTTTTATTGATGCTGTAGAACACGGCTCCGGTGATGTAGCAGACCCCCTCGGCGATAATCCATATCACGGCGGCAGTGCTCACGCTGTCGAGCAACGGCTTGAAGGCGATGAGTACCGAGAGCCCCATCAGGCAGAAGCAGATGGTCTCGAGGTTGGAGTGGTCTTTCAGTTTGATGAAACTGGCGATGGTGCCGGCGATGGCTGCAGCCCAGATAAACGAGAACAGGCTCCATCCCCAGTAGCCTTGTTCGCGCAGGGCAATGAGCGTGATGGGCGAATAAGAACCCGCAATATGCCAGTAGATGGCGGCATGGTCCCACTTGCGCAGCCGCTCTTTCCACACGCTTCGTGCCTTGACGGCATGATAGATGGTGGAGGCGAGATACGACATGAGCATGCCGAAGAGATAGAGAATGACGCCGGCGGTCGCCCATCCGTCGCCCGAGCGGAAGCACCATATCAGAAAAATCACGCCGAAGACCACGCCCAAGGCAATGCCTCCGCCGTGGCTCGACGAATTCCAAATCTCTTCTTTGTGGTTGAAATGAATGCGGCGCACCTACTTTTTCTTCTTGTTTTCCTCGCTGGCCTTGATAATCTCGTAGTCGTGCTCCGTCACAGGCAGTGAATAATAGAGTGTCGAGCGGCCCGAGCGCACGCCAACCATGCTCCAGTCTTTGGCCACGACCACGGCGCGCTTCGACCCTTCGTCCTCGAATACCCATCCTTCCTCATCCTCCTTCGGCATGCCGATGGTCACGGTGACGACGTTGCCGGCCTGCGATGACGACGAGAAGATATAGCTGTCGGTCTTTCCTCCGTTGATGAGGATGGCACGGTCGCGGTCGGGAGATGCATAATACAGCTCAAACTTGTCGGGCAGGACGCCCTCCTCGGGCAGTTTGATGTCGGTCGGCTCCAGCTCGTCGTTGCGCTTGGCGGCAGCCCGTGGCTTATTGTTGTTCAGCGAGAAGTCGGCGTCTATCTGTTCTTTCTTGGCCTCCAGCTCACTGTTCGATGCTTTCAGGTCGTTTCTGCGCAGGGCGTTGATTTGCATCACTTTCTCTTGCGAGAGATCCAGCAGCGACATGCCGCCGGCCGTCTCGCGCGGCAGAGCGTGCACGAAGTCGCGCTGGCGCATCTCAAACTTGCTGCGGGGCTGTTCGCACTTGCTGCGCATGAGGTTCAGGTTGAGCTCTTTGTTCAGCAGGTAGGTGATGAACGTACGGTCGATGAGCTGGCGCAAGATGCGCTCGGTACCCTCATCGTCGAACATCGGTCCGACGGGTTTTCCCGATGCGTCGTAGACCATTACGCTGCCATTCTCGGTGTAGGCAAAGAGGTAGGTCAGGTCGGCCAGTTCCTTGCGGCTGTACATGTGGGCCACTTTCGACTTCTTCATCAGCTCCACGTCACGTCCCCAGGCTCCGAGGTTCACCTCCTCAATCTTGGAGTATTGGCAGGGCACGACATCGGTTCCCGCCAGGTTGCATACGCCCCATGTGCCTTTGCGCAGGTACTTCACGAGCGGCAAGCGGTTCAGCAACTCTATGGTCGAGCACTCGTTGACCACTAGTGTGCCGTCGATACCGTGCAGTTGGTAGGTGCTGTCGGCAGCTTTCGAGTGGAGCATCAGGTTGTCGGCCACCCAGTTCCATCCTTTCATCAGCGTCACCTCGGTGCCCTCCACCGGCAGCCGGTTGCCGTGCAGGTCCATCAGAAAGCGCTCGTCTTTGTTGCCTGCCATGACAAACCGGTCGAAGATGACGGGTTCCTCGTCCCAGCTCTCGCCGCCCACCATTTCTCCCTTGCGGTCGATGACGAAGAAACGGCTGTCGTATTCCACAAACGAGACGGCATTGGTGCCCCAGAATCCCATGCGCTGAAACACGTTGGGTATCGTGCTGTTGCCCTTTTCGTCGCACGCACCGTAGAGTCCGGTGGTGCTAATGGTGGTGCGCCAGAACTTATTCTGCGTCTGGGCCATCATTCCCACGACGGCCGTCAGCAGGCATATGGATAAAACGAATGCTCTCTTCATTTTGCTATTTTCATTTTTATGCGGCTGCAAAGATAATATAAATATGTGAAACCACAAAATCGTGACGATTATTTTACTAATCGGCGATGGTGAAGTCGAGCTGCCGTTTCTCCACATTGGCGCGTGCCACCTTGATGCGGATGGGGTCGCCCAACTGGTATTTATGGTGACGGCGGCGGCCCACCAGACAGTAGTTCTTCTCGTCGAACTCGTAGTAGTCGTCGTCCAGGTCGTGCATGGGCACCATGCCCTCGCAGTGGTTCTCGTCTATCTCGCAGTAGATGCCATAGCTCTGAATGCCAGAGATGTGGGCATCGTATTCCTCGCCGATCTTGTCGCCCATGAACTCCACCATCTTATACTTGATGGAGTCGCGCTCGGCGCTCTGTGCCAGCTGCTCCATGTCGCTCGAGTGCTCGCAGAGCTCCTCGTAATGGTCTTTGTTGGCCGAGCGCCCGCCCTGCTGATAGCGCGTCAGCAGGCGGTGCACCATCATGTCGGGATAGCGGCGTATGGGCGATGTGAAGTGGGTGTAGTAGTCGAAGGCCAGTCCGTAGTGCCCGATGTTGTGTACGCTGTATTTGGCTTTCATCATGGCACGCAGGGCAACGGTCTGTATGAGTTTCTGCTCGTTGGTGCCCTCGCATTCCTCCATGAGTGAGTTGAGGCTTCTCGAGATGGCTCCCTTGGTGCCGGCTGTCTTCAGGCGGTAGCCGAACTTGACGATGAACTCGCGCAGATTCTCCAGCTTGGTGGGGTCGGGCTGGTCGTGAATACGATAGGGCAGCGTCTTGGCTTTGGTGCCTTTCTTCACGCGTCCTACCGATTCGGCTACCGTCCGGTTGGCCAACAGCATGAACTCCTCGATGAGCTTATTGGCGTCTTTCGAGCGTTTGAAGTAGCATTTGACGGGCTTGCCTTTCTCGTCGACGTCGAAGTGCAGCTCCTCGCTCTCGAATTTCACGGCTCCGTTCTTGAACCGCTCTGCCCTGAGGCATTTGGCCATGCGGTCGAGCATGATCAGTTCCTCGGCAAACTCGCCCTGATAGGGGTTCTTCTTGGTGGCAGGAGGTGCGGGCTCGCCGCTGCCGTCCACCACGCCGTTCTGCTCGAGAATGGCCTGTGCCTCCTCATAGGCAAAGCGCCGGTTGCTGCGGATGATGGTGTGGGCCAGATGCCAGTCTTTGATATTCGCCTGCTCGTCCATCTTGAAGATGACGCTGTAGCAGAGCTTGTCCTCGTCGGGGCGCAGCGAGCAGATGTAGTTGCACAGTCGCTCGGGCAGCATCGGGACGGTGCGGTCGACCAGATAGACGCTCGTGGCGCGCTTCTGTGCCTCCTTGTCGATGATGCTTCCCTCGGTCACATAGTGCGACACGTCGGCAATGTGGACACCCACCTCCCACAAACGGTCGCCTATCTTCCTCACCGACAGGGCGTCGTCGAAGTCCTTGGCGTCCTTGGGGTCGATGGTGAAGGTGGTGACGTCGCGGAAGTCCTCACGCTCGCGGATGTCCTGCTCGGTAATCTCGTCGCTGATGCGGTTGGCGGCCTCCTCCACCTGTCGTGGATACTTATAGGGCAGTCCGTATTTCGCCAGGATGGCATGCATCTCGACATTGTTCTCACCCGTCTTTCCCAACACGTCGATCACCTCGCCGATGATGTTCTTCTTGTCTTTCGACGGCCATTGGGTGATCTTGACCACCACTTTGTCGTCGGTCTTGCCGCCCTTGAGTTTCTTCTTCGGAATGAAGATATCGTGCACGAAGATGTTGCTCTCGGTCACCAGGTAGGCATAGTCCTGCTCCACCTTCAGCTTACCCACAAAGGTGTCGCGGGCATGGCTCAGGATGTCGGTCACCATGGCCTCCTTGATATGATTCTGCCGGCGCGCCATCATCGTGATGCGCACCCGGTCGCCGTCGAGGGCATACATCGAGTTGCGCTCGCTGACGAAGATAGGCTTGCCGCCGTCGTCGGGCAGGAACGAGTTCTTGCCGTTGGCCTTGCGGCGGAACACGCCCTCCTGCACCTGTCCCTTGGTGTTCAGCCGGTAGGCCGACTGCGACACCTTGCTCAGGAAGTCGTCCCAAGCCATCTCCTCCATGATGTCGATGGCCAGCATCTTCAGGGGATGCGTGTCGAGATGCAACTGCTTGAATATATACTTGAAGGTGAGCGTCTCGTTGGGGTTTTGCTGGAACAGGGTCACCAGCTGCTCCTGCAACTGTTTCTTCGTGATGCGTTTACCGCCTTTCTTTCCTTTTGCCATAGTCGTTATTCATTAGTTATGTTGCAAATTAACAAAAAAAAGTTGATAAATCATCGTTTAGGGCATTAAAAATACATTAAAATTTGGCATTTTATTCAGTTTTCGCTAACTTCGCACCCGAAATGAAAATATTAGTGACAGGTGCCAGCGGCTTCATCGGCTCTTTTATCGTCGAGGAAGCGCTGCAAAAAGGGATGGAAGTATGGGCAGCCGTCAGGGCCAGCAGCTCGCGGCAATGGCTGCAAGACCGTCGTATCCATTTCATCGAGCTCGACTTCCGCTCGCAGGCCAGGCTGGAAGAGCAGCTTGGCAACCATCGTTTCGACTATGTGGTGCATGCCGCCGGTGTGACGAAATGTCTTGACAAGCAAGACTTCTTCCGCACCAACACCGAGGGAACGAAGAACCTCGTGCGGGCGCTGATGGCTGTGCAGATGCCGCTCAAGCGCTTTGTCTATCTCAGTTCGCTCAGTGTGTTCGGTGCCATCCGCGAGCAACAGCCCTACGAGGCTATCCGCGAGAGCGATACCCCACAGCCCAATACGGCCTACGGACAGAGCAAGCTGCAGGCCGAGCAGTTCCTCGACAGTCTTAACACCGCCGACAGTAGCTTCCCGTATGTCATCCTGCGGCCTACAGGTGTCTATGGTCCGCGCGAGAAAGACTATTACCTGATGGCCAAGAGCATCAAGGCTCATAGCGACTTTGCCGTGGGCTTCCGCCGGCAGGACATCACCTTTGTCTATGTGCGCGACGTGGTGCAGGCCGTCTTCCTGGCATTAGACCACGGACAGACTGGCCGTAAGTATTTCCTCAGCGATGGTCAGGTGTACCAGAGCAGCACGTTCAGCGACCTCATCCGTCGTGAGCTGGGCTCACCCTGGTGGATACGCATCACTGCCCCCGTGTGGCTGCTGCGCGTCGTGACGTTCTGCGGCGAACACATCGGACGGCTGACGGGCAACATCTCGGCTCTCAACAACGACAAATACCACATTCTGCGGCAGCGCAACTGGCGCTGCGACATCCAGCCGGCTGTCGATGAGCTGGGCTACCATCCGCAATACCAGCTGCCCGAGGGTGTGAAAGAGACCATCAGCTGGTACAAACAGCAGGGATGGCTGTAATCTCCTCACCTTTTACCACCTAAGGAATGAAGAAGCTATTTGCCATAGAGAAGAATCCGCATCGGGGGCTGTTCGCCTTCGAGTGGGTGGTGTTGGCCTACATGCTGCTCACGCTGGTGGTGATTCTTTTCACGTGGACCAAGCTCGTCAATCCCGTGTCCATGCTGTGGGGCAGGTTCCATTTTGTGGCCATGACGGCGGCGCTGTGGGTGGTCTACCGCCTGTTCCCCTGCCGCATGACGCGTTTCCTGCGCATTGTCGGGCAGATGTCGCTGCTCTCGTGGTGGTATCCCGACACCTATGAGCTCAACCGCATCTTCCCCAATCTCGACCATCTGTTTGCCGCCTGGGAACAGCAACTCTTCGGTTGCCAGCCCGCCCTGCTCTTCTCGCAGGCCATGCCCAGTCCTGTCGTCAGCGAACTCATGGACCTCGGCTATGCCAGCTATTTCCCCATGATGCTGGTGGTGATGCTCTATTTCTTCTTCTGCTGTCCCCGCCAGCTTATGCGCGCGGCATGGATACTCATGGCATCGTTCATGCTCTATTATGTCATCTTTGTGTTCCTGCCTGTCACCGGACCGCAATACTACTATGGAGCCGTCGGCCTCGACGAGATAGCCAAGGGCATCTTCCCTAACGTGGGCGACTATTTCATGCACAACATGGAGCGACTGACCAGTCCTGGTTATCAAGATGGACTGTTCTACCACATGGTAGAGAGCGCCCATGCTGCCGGCGAGCGACCCACGGCAGCCTTCCCCAGCTCGCATGTAGGCATCAGCACCATTCTCTTGCTGCTCTGCATGCAGGCCCGTAGCCGACGGCTGACTCTCATCCTACTGCCTTTCTTCATCCTGTTGTGCCTCTCCACGGTCTATATCCAGGCGCATTACGTCATCGATGCCATCGCCGGTCTCATCACAGGTGTCGCCTTCTATTATCTGTTCTGGTGGATGAGCCGGAACTGGAAAGAGGGAAGTTCTTTTTAAGTGATAAGTGAAAAGTGAGAAGTGACAAGGTTTTGGGGGTGGAGAGGTTTTTAGGAGAGTAGATTTTTTAGGAGTGTAGTTTTTTTTTAGGAGTGTAGGAGTGTGGGAGTGTAGGAGTGTAGACAATAGTTTTGCCTCTTGCGCTTTGAACCTTGAACTTTGAACCTTGAACCTTGAACTTTGAACTTTGAACCTTGAACTTTGAACCTTGAACTTTGAACTTTGAACCTTGAACCTTGAACTCTTTATCTGCCAATTGAAGAGAGAATCATGGGCGTGAGTAGGAGCGAAATGATGACTTTCGAGACGAAAAATTTCTCTTTTCCATTTCTTTTTTATAGATTTGCAGTCAGAACAAATCTGAACGACAATGAAGAAAATGGTTATCGTGGTGCTCCTGTGCGCTTTTGCATTGGGCATCAATGGCCAGCCGGCCCGCAATGAGATCATGCAGAATCCGTATCTTTCTGCCAGTAACTACTTGGCCTATCGTGGTCCGCAGAAGGAACTGACGAAGGCCCCGAAGGGCTATGTGCCGTTTTACATCAGCCACTACGGACGGCATGGCTCGCGCTATCTGATTGGCGAGAATGAGTATACGCGGCCGTTGCAGATACTGGCACGTGCCGACAGTCTGGGCAAGTTGACGCCCCTAGGCAGGGATGTGCTGCGGCGGGTGCGCATGATTAATGATGAGGCTTATAAGCGTCTGGGCGAACTGACACAGTTGGGTGCCGAACAGCATCAGCAGATTGCCACGCGCATGTACGACCGCTTCCCCGAGGTTTTTGCTGGCGATGTGTGTGTCGATGCGAAGAGCACGGTGGTCATCCGCTGCATCCTGTCGATGGAGAACGAGCTGCATGCGCTGTTGCTGAAGAATCCCGACCTGCACATTACCCACGATGCCAGTGAGCACGACATGTACTACATGAACCTGCACGACGCGAAACTGAGCGAGCGCAAGCACTCGAAGGCCGGCGACGATGCGCTGAAGGCCTACCGCGAGAAGCATGTCGACAACTCGAGGGTGGTGAACAGCCTGTTCAACGACACCGCCTACGTGCATCATAATGTCTCGGGCAACCTGGGGCATTATCTCTTCAAGCTGGCGTCGAACCTGCAGAGCACCGAACTGCGCAAGCAAATCACCCTCTACGACATCTTCACCCGCGAGGAGCTCTATCGCAACTGGCTCGGACAGAATGCGGGATGGTATATAGGCTATGGCTTCTGCCCGAAAAACGGGGCCACACAGCCTTACTCGCAGCGTAACCTGCTGCGCAAAATCATCGAGCAGGCCGACAGCTGCATCCTTCTGGAGCGACCCGGCGCCACCCTGCGCTTTGGCCATGAGACGATGGTGCTGCCGCTCACCTGTCTGCTCGGACTGAATGGCTACGACCAGCAGATAGACGACCTGGAACAGCTGGAGAGCCGCGGATGGATCAACTACCGTGTGTTCCCCATGGGTTCCAACATCCAGTTTATCTTCTATCGCAAGGCTTTCGGCGACAGCGATATCCTCTTCAAGGTGCTGCTCAACGAAGATGAGGCCACCCTGCCCCTGAAGACCGACTGCGCGCCCTACTACCACTGGGCCGACTTCCGCGAGCACTATCTGAAGATGCTCAATGCCTATAAGGGGGAATAGTGACTGGTTTTTTGATAGAAAACGGGCGGCTGTAGTTTCTTCTACTGCCGCCCGTTCTGGTGTCGGGTTTTCAATATTCACAAAATACCTATGTCATTGTTGTTATTTGGCGGTGGTATAGAGACCGATGCATGCGCCGATGAAGCCGCCCGAACGCGCAGTGCTGAGGTTCACGGCATCTACTCCTGTGGCGATGGTGCGCCAGTCGCCTCCCTCGCGGTAGTAGAACGAATAGTAACGGCCGTCGCCCTCAATTTTCAGTTGCAGGGGAGCATTGCCCTTCAGGAAGGCTGAGCCGACAAGCACTTTGCCTTTCTCTGCCCGGGTGAGGGTCACGGCCGGGCGACCGTTGAGCATGGTTTTTCCCAATACGAAGTTATACTGCTCATTCTGCAGCAGGGCCAGTCCGGCTATGTCTTTGTCAGAGCGCGGAGTGAAGGCTACTTCGGTCTCGGCGGCAAAGGTGGTGTGCTGCTGGCGACAGAATACAGCCGAGAGCGGTTTCAGTTCGCTGATGTCGTTGGCCGAAGACTGGATGGTCAGTCCGCCGTTGCCCCATTTGTAGCGGTTCATCTCCGGGTTGCGCAGGAAGATCCATCGTTGGTTCAGTTTCTCGGTGTCGAAGCGGTCGGTATACGAGAAATTGCCTGTGAGCTGGGGGGTGTCTGCACTGTTGCCTGTGCGGCTGGTCAGCAGACCGGGTTTGTCGACCACGGTGGGCAGCACTTTTCCTTTTTCAAGAATCTCTGGCCATCCGTCTTTCCATGTGACAGGCAGCAAGTAGGTGTCGCGGCCCGTATTGTAGAATGGTCCCTCGTAGGCGCGACACCCCAGGAATACCGCCCACCAGCGTCCTTGCTTGTCCTGCACCAGGTCGGCATGGCCTGTGCTGGTGACAATGTCGGGTCGGTTAGGGTCAACGCCTGTGCGCTGGGTGAGGATGGGGTTGTTGGGACACTCCTCCCATGAGTCGGGGTTCATGATGTCCGACTTCACCGGTGCGCGCAGAATCACCTCACTGTGCCAGTCGCCCGTGCCGCCCTCGGCGCACATCAGGTAGTAATACTTGCCGATGCGATAGAGATGTGGTCCCTCAATCCATATCGGACGGGCCTCGACATGGGTGCCCCCACGCACAATCTGGCGGTAGGTGCCCACGATGCTGTCACCCTTGGTGTCGAAGCGGAAGATGCGGATAGCCCGCTGTCCCTCGTAGTCGGCACCACCGTCGACGGGTCCGTTGTGCACGATATATGCCTTACCGTCGTTGTCGAAGAAGAACGAGGGATCGATACCGTCGATTTGCGGCAGGCGGATGGGGTCGCTCCAGCCCATGTGCGGGTCTTTGGTCTTCACGAAGAAGTTGCCCATGCGCATGCTGGTGGTGATCATGTAGTAAGTTTTGTTTTTCGGATTGTACTTGATGTCGGGGGCAAAGATGCCGCGCGACACACCCTGTCCGTCCAGGGGCAGCTGCGAGGGGCGGTCGAGCACATGGCCTATCTGCGTCCAGTTCACCAGGTCTTCACTCTCGAAGATGGGCACGCCGGGGAAGAATGCGAACGACGAGTTGACCAGATAGAACTTATTGCCCACCCTGCAGAACGAGGGGTCGGGATAGAAACCCGCCAGAATGGGGTTGAGATACTGGTTGGCAGGGTCGTACTGTTTGTCGAAGCGGGCGTCGTTGCCCGTGTACTTAAAGTAAGTGAAAGTAGCCTCTTGCGCCGAAGCGGTCAACATCATACATGCTACAACTGCTAAAATAAGTATTCTTTTCATATCACTTTTATTGATGGTTGCTAGGTTGGGGAAGGGGCAGGGGATTCGGAATAATCGGAATAATCAGAATATTCGGAATATTCAGAATACTCAGAATACTCTGATTCCTCAGATTCCTCAGAAATCTCTGGTGCCTCTCTTCATATCTTCATGCTCACTGTGAGGCTCTTCAGGTCGGCGGGACGCGAGCTGTTGCCATAGAGAATCTCGTACTCGCCGCTCTTGATGCGCATCGTGTTGGTCTCGGTGTCGAATAGCTCGAACGACTTCGGCGTGAGTGTCAGTTCTGCGCGGACGGTCTGTCCGGCCTTCACTTCCACCCGGCTGAAGGCACGTAGTGATTTCAGCGGTCCCTCTTTGTCGGCCTTGTCGCGAATATACACCTGCACGGTCTCCACACCGTCGCGGCTGCCTGTGTTGCTGACAGGTACCGACAGCACGTAGTTGCCGGCCTCGCCGCTCATCGTGGCCTCGCCCAGGACGAACTGCGTGTAGCTCTGGCCATAGCCAAAGGCGAACAGCGGGTCGTCGAAATAGCGGTAGGTGCGGCCTCGCATCGAGTAGTCCTCGTAGTCGGGCAGTTGACTGGTGGTCTTATAGAAGGTGACGGGCAGTTTGCCACTGGGGTTGTAGTCGCCGAAGAGCACGTCGGCAATGGCCTGTCCGCCCTCCTGTCCGGCATACCAAGCCTGCACGATGGCGTCGCAGCTCTCGGTCTCGGGTTGCAGGGCAATGGCCGACCCTGAGCAGCATACGAAGATGACCTGTTTGCCTGCTTGCTTCAGGGCTTTCAGGAAGTCGCGCTGAACACGTGGCAGTTCGATGTTCGTACGGTCGCCACCACGGAATCCGTCGATGTTGACAGGCATCTCCTCACCTTCGAGCGCGGCCGATATGCCGCCCACGAACACCACCTTGTCGATGCCTTTCAGCTCGTTGATGGCAGCCTCGTAGTCGATGGGCATCTCCTTGGCCACATTGATTTTCATGTTGGCGCCCCAGGTCTTCACAAACTGGAAGCGCACCTCTATGCGGTATTCTTTGCCGCGCTCGGCCTGAATGGCGGTGCGCGTGGGGGTGGTGCGCCAGGTGTGCATTCTCACTTTCTGCTCGCCGTTGATGAATACCTCAAAGTGGCCGCAGCCCTCTACATTCACCACATACTCGCCACTCTCTTTCGGGGTGAACACCGTCTCGTATCTTGCCGAGAAGTCCTCTACGGGCACACCGGGTGCAAAGTTGTGCATGCCGGCTGTCGTGACGGCCAGCGGCGAAGTGTATTGTTGTGTGCAAACGGGCTTTCCCTGCATCTCAGTGTTGCTCCAGAATGTTCCACGAAGGCCTTTCTTGCCGTCAACGGCACAGTCGGTGGGCAGCAGGCATTTCATGATACGGTCGTAGGTGAGGTCGCAGCCGGCCATATATTTCAGTCGTTTCTGCTTGCTCTTGATGCCGTCGAGAATGGTGATGGTGCGATTGGGCGTGCCATTATAGTTGCCCCACATCATGGGTTCGCTGTGGGCATTGGGACCGATGACGGCAATGCGCTCTTTGTTTTTGCGCAGCGGCAGTATCTGATGGTTGTTCTGTAACAGTACGATGGTCTGCCGGGCCATGTCGAGTGCCAGCTGGCGGTGGGCTTTCGAGTCCATGACCGAATAAGGAATCTTCGACCACTCTACGAGCGAGGGGTCGTCCATCTCGCCCAGGTCGAACCGTCCTTCCAGCAGGCGTACCACGTGTTTGTCCACCTCAGCCTCGCTGATGAGTCCCCGCCGCACGGCCTCGGGAATGCTCTTGTAGGCATAGCCGAATCCGCATTCCACATCGGTGCCGGCCAGGGTGGCCTTGGCCGAGGCATGAACAGGGTCGGATGAGCTCTTGTGGGAGGTGTAGAAGTCGCTCACGGCACCGCAGTCGCTCACCACGAGGTATTTGAATCCCCACTCATCGCGCAGAATCTGTTGCAACAGCCGCTGTGAACCGCAGCAGGGATCGTCGTCCAGCCGCTGATAGGCACACATCACCTCGCGCACTTTTGCATCCTGTACCAGTGTCTTGAAGGCGGGCATGTAGGTCTCCCACAGGTCACGCGGCGACACATCGGTGAGGTTGGCCGTATGGCGGGTGTACTCCGGACCGCTATGAACGGCATAGTGCTTGGCACATGCCCACAACTTGCGATATTTCGACGACTCTGGTCCTTGCAGTCCGCGCACCACCTGCGTGCCCATGACCGACGTCAGATAAGGGTCTTCGCCATACGTCTCCTGTCCACGGCCCCACCGCGGGTCGCGGAAGATGTTCACATTGGGGGTCCATACCGACAGACTGTGGAATTTCTCGTCCTCGCCGCCGTTCTGCATGCGGTGGTGATATTGCGCGCGCATCTCGGTGCTGGCAGCGTCGAACACCTTATATAATAATCCCGGGTTCCACGAGGCAGCCATGGCAACAGGCTCTGGGAAGACCGTCACATTGCCCATGTTGGCAGCGCCGTGCAAGGCCTCGCTCCACCAGAAAAACTTCTTGATGCCCAGCCGGGGGATGGCAGGACTCTCGTCTTGCATCAACATCGCCTTCTCCTCAAGGGTCAGACGCGAGCACAGGTCGATGGCTCGCTCCTTGGCGCTGAGACTGGGATTCTGATAAGGCAGCTGCTGTGCCGACATGCCGATGCAGGCCATTGCGGCCATGATAGACAGGAAGATGCGTTTCATATACATTCTCTTATGGTTGTTTTGTGCAAAGATACAACAGAAATGCGTCATTTCTTTTTTCTTTAGTAACATGTTTTTATCATTTTGTAGCAAATTGCTTTGTCGTGGCGACAAAGAGATTTCTGACAAAAAGGCAAACAGATTTCAGACACAGAAACAAATAGAATTCAGACAAAGAGACATGGAGACTATCGTCACAGAGACATGGATACTTTCGGCGTGGAGGCAAAGAGACATTCTAGGGGATGCAGTCTCGCAGGAATGTCTCATGGTGGCCATAGCTTGTCTTGAAGGCGAAGAGTTATCTGCCCTTCTCCATCTGGATCAGTTGGGTTTCCAGGCGTTGTTTGTCCTCGATGAGTTTCCCCATCTTGCGGGCATGAGGTTTCACGGGATCGGCCACGAAGTCGGGTGTGTTGAACGAAAAGAGCGACTCTCGGTAATAGCGTTTCGGGTTGCGTTGCGGCAACAAAAAGGGTTTGGTGGCTTTGCCGTCGGCCTTCATGCAAGCGAAATAGAGGTGGCTGTACAGTCCGTCGTGTCGCCGGCTGGTGAAGAGAAACCACTGACTGTTTGTCGTCCAGTTGTGAAAACTGTCGGCCCGCCGGCTATTCGCATCGTCAAGTGGATGGCTTTCTCCGGTCGTCAGGTCGAGTATCCAAAGGTCGCTTTCGGGATGCCAGATGGAGAAATAGCCGTAGTCAGCCTGTGTGTACATCACGTATCGGCCGTCGTACGATGGCCGGGGCCACGTCACGCTCTTGCCAGTCAGCCGTGCATTGACCAGCGTGTCGACAGCTGTTCCCAGTCTGCCCGTAGCCTCATTGAAAGCCACACGACACAGACTGTAGCGCTCCTTGTCGTACTCATGGGGATAGTCCTGGCGCAGGGCGGTGGTGAAATAGAGCCATTTGCCATCGGGCGAGAAGGCCGGAGTGTTCTCTGCCCATTGCTCTTTCATGATGAGCGAGTCGTTCAGTATCTGATGCTTCTCGGTGTCATAGACAAAGACATCCGAGGCAGTGTCGTACACCTCAATGCGCTTGTTGTTGGCAGTGTGGAACATCTGTGCCGTTTTGTTGGTGGAGAATGCACAGTAACGGCCGCCGGGATGCCAGTAGGGATAGACCATCGAACCGCCCAACTGGTCGTTTTGGGCCTTCAGCAGTTCGTCGTTGCCGTCTTTGCAGATGACGGTTGCCCCATGTTCGCCCCTGACGTGAAACACATACCGCTCGTTGCTGGCGCGGTTGGCGGTGTGGCAGTTCACACACATGCCCGGCGACTGCGAGCTTTCTATCAGTGGTTGCTCGCTGAACGTCGACAAGTCGCGCTGGTAAATGCCCATCTGTCCGTAGATGCTATAGCCCGGGGCAATGCGCCGATAGGTCACGCCCCACTCGCCAAGGGGCGCCGTACTCACCTTCATCTTAAAGGTCTTGAAACGTGTCCACTGTCCGTCTTTCAGGGCACATACCGTAAATGAAAGGGTTCCGCCGCGGTTGGCCTCCAGCAGTTGGTGCCATTCGTCGATGTCGAAGTCGGCATAGCTGCCATTGACATGCATCGAGCCTGAGCGTGAGCCCCTGACCTCAACGTCCATCCGGGTGTAGGCATCATCGCTCATCGAGAAGTTCATCGGGGCAATGCCCACTGGGATGGTCACCCCCACATAGTCGGGAAAGACGGCGGGCAGCGCATCGCTGTCGGCCACGTTGGTCGGCTGTTGTGTGCAGGCTGTCAGTGTCAGAAGGCCTGTCAGTGCGCAAAATACTATGTAATAGATATAATCGTGGAAGACTACTCTCATCGTCAGGAGTGTTAAATGAATATATGGTCCGTTGCTTCGGCATACACCTTCTGATACATGCCGTATTTCTTGTGCGCCTTCAGGCGGTCGGGATGCTCGGCCAGGTCGCGCAAGTCATGTGCCCAACTGCGATAAAACAGTGTTTGTTCGAGCAATGCCACATATTTCAGCGCCACCTCATACTGGCCTGTGCAGAGCGCCGTCTCGGCCAGCCGTTTCATGGCACGGGCACTCTTGTTGTAGTTGACGGCCGACTCATTCAGTTCGAATGCCGCCCGCTGCGCGATGTTCAGCACGCCCAGATGCATACAGAAATCGCTCATCATGCCTGCTGCCACACTGCTGTTGATCGACTCGCGCACATTGCTGAAGGTCTCTGCCAGTTGTTGCTGGCTGATTTGCCCCTGGTACCAAGCTGCCAACTGCACAATATGCCGGCTGGCGGCACTGTGGGGCGGCTGCTGACTGGCTTTCTGCAAAATGCTTTTCCAGTCGGCTTCCCTCAGCAACAGGTCGTACTGCATTTCCTCGTCGGTGCCTATCTTGCCGGTGTTCCACACATAGTCGATGCCCTGTGCCACGATTCGCAGCGGATAGGGCGTCACCCGCAGGCTGCAGAACATGCAGACAGTCAGCAACAAGATCAGGGCAATGACCGAAACCACTGTCTTCAGCTGTTGCTGATGGACGGTCAGCCAGCGCAGGTGGTAGAGCGGTACCAATAAGACCATAGGACCTATCAGCCAATAACCAATCACCACCACGACGGCCGAGACCGCCAGACTGGCCGATGGCCTGCGCCGGGGCAGCAGGGCCAGACATACCAATGTCATGAGGAAGGCCACAAAGAGCGTCAGTTGGACGCGCATGTCGCACAAAAGGAAGTTGAAGACAAGGGTAGGAACGAACGACAGAGCGTATGTCCGAGCCGTGAATGCCGATGAGGAGGATGCCCGTTGCGGTCTCATCCGCCGCAGTACTATCCATGAGAGTCCTTGCGACAAGACCGCCATCAGGGCCAGTAGGAAAGCTCCCAACCGGACACTGATGAAGAGCTGAGACAGGAAATCAGCCACATAGCGGGCCAGTCCGCCCGGCATCATCATTCTGCCGACGAAGTAATCGCCTGTCCAACGGAACATCTGTAGCAGTTCGCGCTCGATCACCCAATGCGGTTTCAGCATGCTCCAAAAGCCAAACACCACGATGCCCAACAGCACCGGTGCCACCATTCGTATGTCTGCTCTGACTCTCTTCATCTTTGTTATTGCTTGAACTGCCACCAGTCGAGGCGTACGTCACCGCTGCTCTGACTGAAACAGAGGTAGAGGTCGTGCACTCCCGAGGCGTTTCTCACCTTGGCCTGGTTGTTACGATAGCGTTTCACCGACCCTGTGGGCGAAAGAGTGAGCGTGCCAACGACGGGGCCGTCTTTCGCGTCGAGGCGCAAGGTGACGGTGCAACGGCCCGTGGCAGCTGCCGACATCGTGAACTGGCGGGCTCCTTTCTGGAAGTCGACTCCGCGCAGACGGATATACTCACCGTCGTTGATGTCGGTGACATACATGTTGCGCCGGCCCGTCGACTCCGGCATATTGGCCACAACCCCCGTGTTCTCGATGCCCATTTTGGCAGTTTTCAGTCCGTAGCCCCAAGCCATGGTCTCGGCCTCCACCCGCTGATAGGGGTTCAGCCAGTGCAGCTGGCGCATGGGTTGCTGGTCGAGCCAGTAGGGTACCTCTATGATGGTGCCGTCGCTCTGGTAACTGATTTCCGTGGCCGAGACGCTGCGTCGCTCGTGGTGGACAAAGCTCTCGAGGTGCATCAGGTCGTAGTTCTGCCCAAACACATACGAGTGTCCTTTGTAGTCGCAGATGCCCGGATGGTTACCCCGGTCGCGCTCAGTGGGCCGCATGATGTATCCCTTGCTCTCCCACGGACCGGTGGGCGAGTCGCTCATGGCATAGCCCAGTGCCTCGGGACAACATGTGGAGGCATAGGCCAGGTAGTAGTGACCGCCGCGTTTGTAGAGCCAGGGTCCCTCCTGGTAGTGGTCGATGTGATAGTCGAGCCGGTGGATGCTGTCTTTCAGCGACACCATGTCGTCGTTCAGACGTGTATAGTAGGTATAGGGATTGCCCCAATACATGTAAGCCTGTCCGTCGTCGTCGGTCATTATGGTGGGGTCGATGTCATACCAGTGCTCTTTCTGCCACACCAGCGGCTCGCCCAGCGGGTCTTTGAACGGACCGTAAGGCGAGTCGGCCACCAGCACACCGATGCCATGGCCGTGGAGCGGGGCATAGAGATAATACTTTCCGTTGCGGCAGATGGTCTGAATGGCCCATGCACCATTGTCACGGCTGCGCCAAGTGAAGTCTTTCAGTGATGCCACGGCACCGTGCTCGGTCCAGTTGACCATGTCGGTGGTCGACCATAACAGCCAGTCGTACATGAAAAATCCCGCCGACCCTTTCTCGTTCTCATCGGGAATATCCTCGGGCGAGGCATCGTGCGAGGTGTAGAGGAAAAGCGTGTCGCCCACCACGAGCGGCGAGGGGTCGGCCGTGTATTTGGTTTGGAACAGCGGCATGTTCACCTGCTCCAGGTGGCGCATCTCCCACCAGTCGAAATTGAAGAGTTTCGGTCCTTTGCGCCCTTTGAACACCAGATAGAGGTCGGCTGTTGCCGGCAGGGGACGGGCCATGGGCGAGAAGTCGAGGTCGGCGGTCAGGGTCTGCCACTGTTCCCAGCCTCCGGTACCCGCAACGTCGAGGTGGCCCAGCATGCGCCCGCCGATGCTGTCGAGATGCAACTCAATGGTTCCGCCCCGCAGTCCGCTGGCCACACGGGCACTGAAGGTGCGAGGTATGTGCGTGCCGAACGCTACGTTCTGCAACTTGATGTAGTCGCCGTTGTGGATATCGGTCACATAGACACCTGCCTCGTTGTTCTGCTCGGTCTTCACTCCTCGCGAGAAAGCCATGGTCTCGGCCTCTGTACGCTGATAGGGGTTCAGCGTGCCGACAGGCTTTACTCCCTGTTCGGTAGGGAGAATCCTGGGGAACGAGCCGTCGGCATTGTAGCGGAACTCCTCTACGGCCACGCTGCGGCCGAAGCCTCCGCCCTGCGGCAGCTTGCCCGTATGATAGAAAAAGTAGGAATGTCCTTTGTAGTCGGCCACTCCGCAATGGTTGGTAAACGAGTTGGTGTCCGACAGTGGCATCACCTCGCCCGCATACGTCCACGGTCCGGTGGGGTGGGGAGCGGTGCTGTAGCTGATATGCTCGGGCACACCGCCGGCGGCATAGAGCAGATAGTAGCCGGCGCCGACGGGCTTCTTCATCAGCCAGGGACCCTCCACATAGCAGTCTTTATACTGTTTCCCCTTCTCGCGCTCGTTCATGGCGGGTGCTCCGAAGGCCTCCTCGGTCATGGACAGCATGCCCACCTCGCCCTCGTAGCTCACCATGTCGGGGTTCAGTTTCAGGTAGTAGACGCGCGGATTGCCCCACATGAGCCATGCCTGACCGTCGTCGTCGATCATCACGGTGGGGTCGATGTGGTCCCACGAGCCGTTCTCGAACAGGGGCTTGCCTAGTGCGTCGCGGAACGGACCGACTGGTGAGTCGGCCACGGCCACACCGATGGCCATGCCCTTCGAGAGCCTCGAGTGGGCACAGATGTACCAGTAGAACTTACCATTGCGCTCGATGCACTGCGAGGCCCATGCCCGGTCGTCGGCCCAGCTGAAGCTCTCCAGCGCCAGGGGCGAGCCGTGGTCGGTCCAGTTCACCATGTCGCACGTGCTGTAGACGCGCCACTCTTGCATCCAGAAGAAGTCGGCGCCGTCTTCGTCGTGGCCGGTGTAGACATACATCGTGTCGTTGTGCACCAGGGGTGCAGGGTCGCTTGTGAACCATGTCTGCACAAACGGGTTCTGTGCCGCCACTGTCACAGAGGCGACACAGAAAATCACGGAAATCAATATTCTATACATGCTTGTCATTTGAATAGTAATGGTGCCATTTGATAGAGGCTGCGACGCCATGTGAGGAACTCATGGGCGGTGCCTTCCGACACGTAGCCCACGGCATTCAGCCCTGCTGCCTTCAGCCGTTCGGTGGACTCGCGGATGGCATCAGGACGCTCTTTCGAGCCGCAACTCTGGAAAATCAGGCGTACCTGGTTCTTGTCTTTGATGTCGGCAGGCTCGTACTGTCCGCCGCTCAGCAGTCCGTAGTAGCCGAACACCTCGGGGCGGCGCAGCGTGATGAGCTTGGTCTCGAAGCCGCCCATCGACAGACCGGCCATGGCACGGTGCTGCTTGTCGGCCTTGGTCAGGAAGTTGGCGTCGATATAGGGCACCAGCTCGTCGACCAGCACCTTCTCAAACTCCTCGGCGGTGAACTGACGGATGCCGCCGAACTTCACGTCGTTGGTCATGCCATAGGTCATCACGATGATAAATGGCTCTGCCTTGCCCTCGGCAATCAGGTTGTCCATGATGAGGTTGGCGTGTCCCTGGCGGCTCCAGGCGGTCTCGTCCTCGCCCCAGCCATGCTGCAGGTAGAGCACGGGGAAGCGCTGCTTCTTGTTCTTGCCATAGGTGGGCGGGGTATAGACAATGGCCCGTTTCACCATGTTGGTGCTCGGCGAGGGGAAGAGCACCTGCTGCACCAGTCCGTGGGGCACATCCATGCGGCAGGCATAGAAGTCCTGGTCGTGGGCCGGTATCTCAATACCACTTTCCCAACGGCATGAGCCGTAGTAGTTCTGTGCACCCGGGTCGTTGAGCGTTCCGCCGTCGACAGTGAGATGGTAATAGTGGAATCCCTCGTCCATGGGACCCTCGGTGGTGCCTACCCACGAGCCGTCGTAGGTCTTATGGAGCTTGGTGCCGCCGCGGCCGCCCAGTCCCAGACTGACGGTCACGTCCTTGGCATCGGGTGCCTCAATGCGGAAACGCACGTATCCCTGCGAGTTCACCTGCGGATATGGCTGTCCGGGCTGGTTCTTCGTCGACGGTTTGAAGTCGTCCTTCACTCCCTCTATGGGGCGGAAGGCAAACTGCGGGTTGAACGGCGGGCGCTGCATGTTGCGGTTGGGACGGCGGGCAGGGGCCTTGGGCAGTTCCCACTTGGCAGGCAGCATGTTCTTGATGACGTCGTAAGCCAGCTTGGGCTGGTACTGGGCATCAAACGGAAGGGGATAGTTGGCGGCGCCCAGCCATGAGTCGCGGTCGCTCAGGTTCCAGAAGGTCACGCACTCTATCACGTCCTTATGTTTGCGGAACACGTTGAACACACGGGCATATTGGTCGGCCAGGTGCTGCTTCACCGAGTCGCTGATGTTCACGCCCTCACGGCTGAAGCGCAACCGTCCGCCCATCTCGGTGTTCACGCGGATGTCGAGCTCGGTCACGTGGATGTGCTTCACTACCTTCTTGTAGAGGCTGATAGCATCGTCGACAGCCTGCTCGGTGGGACCGTAGATGTTGTAGTGGCCCTGCATGCCGATGCCGTCGATGGGCACACCGGCCTGCTTCATGGCCTTTACCATATTATATATGCGCTGGCTCTTCACCGGGTCGCACTCGTTGTAGTCGTTGTAGAACAGCAGTCCCTTCGGGTCGGCCTCGCGCGCAAACTGGAAGGCCTTGGCAATGAACTCGTCGCCGCAGAGCTTATACATAGGACTCTGGCGGTAGGGGTCGATGCTATTGGCGTCGTCGGTCATGGCCTCGTTCACCACGTCCCAGCAGTACACCACGTCCTTGTAGCGGTTCACCACGGCATGAATATGCTTGCGCATACGCTCGTAGAAAACCTCTTTCGTGGGGTTGTCCTCATACATCCACTTGCCAATCTGCGAGTGCCACATCAGACAGTGGCCGCGCATCTTCAGACCGTTCTGGCGGCAGAAATTGGCAATGTTGTCGGCACCCTCCCAGTCGAAGACACCCTCCTTCGGCTCGGTGGGCTCGGGCTTCATGTCATTCTCGGCAGTCACACTGTTGAACTCTCGTTTGATGAGGTCTGTCTGTACGGGGTCAACCACATTACGTTGGTTCACGGCCACGCCAATCTTGAAATAGTTCTTGTAGGCGTCTTTCAGTCCTTGTGCCTGCACCGATGTTGCCATCACCAGCAACAGCATCGCTAATAAAGACTTTTTCGTTGTCATCATTTTTGTATTGCGTCTTTAGTTATTTACAATTGCGATGGCAAAGATACAAAACAAATCCGACACATTCGTTTATTGATGTATCACATATTATTGCATTTGTTACAAACGACGCGATATATACAATGAGTCATGATGGTGATGAGCGCTATTGACCTCTCCCCTTGTCTGGTCTTGTTATCTTTCAATAGCTATTTCAGACATGGAAACGCTCTGCTCCTGGCTCAAAAACAGAGTGTTTCAGGCACAGAAACAGAGCGTTTCTTTCACTAAAAAATATGGCAGGTTGCTTTGGTAATATCGTCCCAAGGCTTTCGCCTACTTTTTCGGATGGTCTTTCTTGTCGACCGGCTCCACCCTGAAGTCGCAGGCCGAGAACCATTCCGGGTGCGAGGTGTCACCAGTGAATTCCGGGTCGGTGGAGACGCCGTAGCAGAGTGTGTCTTTCTGAACTATTTGCACCGTCACCTCCACCTTGCTCCATCCATAGCCCTCACCATCGTTGACCGCGAGGATGTTGCGGGCGCGCTGCAGTTCGGAGGGTGTGACCTTGTCTTCGCTGTCCAGCAGGTTACGGGCTTGTTCCCAAATCTCACCTCCTTTGTTGCCGAAGGCGGGCACCCTGGTTTGGGCCAGGGGCTTGTCGGCCGACGATGGGGTGGTGGCATAGATCCACACACCGTCCCACTGTGCGCGGGCATGGCAGCTGATGCGGTAGGTGCCAGGCTCTACGGGCATGCGTTTCTCTGCCTGGTAAATCATCTCGCCATCCCTGTTTCCGGCGTCAAGATAGGCATACGAGCGGTCGCCAGTGAAATACTCGCCATCGTTGACATAGCTGCCGTTGCAGTTCTCGTGCTTGAGCAGGGTCCAGCCTTGGCGCTGCAGATAGTGCTTGTCGAAGCTGCTCATCACCGTGCCCTGGAACATGTGCGTCTCTTTGTAGCGCTGCTGGCGGTACTCGTCGTGATAGGTACCCATCATGATGCCCGTGGGGACAACACCGCAGAGGGCGATGAGCCACAGCACCAGCCACACGATGCGCTGCGTCATGCCCATGGGCTGCACCTTACCCACCAGTGAGAGCACCAAATGGATGATGGCATAGACGGGGATGACCAACAGGAGCAGCAGCGCGATGGCGAAGACGACGAGCACCCACGTGTGGTTCTGATAGATTTCGGCCAGTCCCATGGCCTCCAGGCTGAACGGCATGTCGGCCGAGAGGGGCAGGACAAGTGCCGAAACGATGGCTACCACCAGGAAGATGAGTCCGGCAATCATGGCCAGACAGCTGAGTGCGAGGAAGAAAACGACGATACCAAAACCTATTTTCAGGATGATGGAGCAGATGGCTCGCAGGATGTTGGGACGCGGTTTCTCGTCGGTGTCGCTCGTCACCATGCTGGCCAGGTTTTGGGGTGTCACCTCCTTGCCCTCCATTTGCAGCAGTTCCTCGGGAGTCTTGGCCTCGGGGAGCACAAAAGCCAGAATGACGTAGACCACCAGTCCGATGCCGTAGATGAACGTGAAGAGCACCATCAGCAAGCGCCAGATGGTGGGGTCGGTGCCCGTGTAGGCGCCAAAGCCCGACAGTACGCCAGCCACCATCTTGTCTTTGGGGTTGCGGTAGAGCCGTCGGCCGCTCATGCGCGAGCGGAAACCGTCGAGAACGCTTTCCCCGGCAGGCTGTTGGCTGCTGGTTCCATCATTGTCGCCGGCCAGCTGCTCGGGCTTGCCGATGCGCGAGATGATGTCGCGCACATGGTCGATGGTAACGGCCTCGTTGCCCTGCTGTTTCAGTTCGTCCAGCAGTTCGGCAATGCGGGCCTCTATATCGTCGGCAATCTCCTCGCCGCCTTCCTGCTTGCCGAAATACGAGCGCAGCGAGTCGGTATAGTGTTGCAGCATCTCATAGGCGTCTTCATCAATCTGGAAGAGGCGGCCGCACAGGTTAATGGTAATATTCTTCTTCATCGTTATAAAATGTTTTCATGTGTTTGTTTCAGATAGTTCACTGTCGCAGAGAGCTCGGTCCAGGCCGCGTTGAGGCCTTCGAGGAATTGCTCACCCTCGGGACTGAGGGCATAATACTTGCGTGGCGGGCCCTGTGTGGACTCCTGCCACTCATAGCTGAGCAGCCCGTCGTTCTTCAGGCGCGTCAGCAGCGGATAGAGCGTGCCCTCAACCACCAGCAGCTCAGCCTTTTTCAACTGCTGAATGATGTCACTGGCATAGGAGGGAAGGTGCTTCAGCAACAGCAATACGCAGTACTCAAGCATGCCTTTCCGCATCTGTGATTTCGCATTTTCAATGTTCATATCTACCTATATTTGATGTTTCACGCTGCAAATATAGGTAAAAACTAAGTACCTTGCAATGCATAGTACTATAAAAATACTAATATTTAACGATGATTAACTAATAATGGAATAAGAATGCCTTAAAAGCATGAGTAGCTTTAGCATGTAATATGGGGGAGAATGGCTTTTCAAAAAATAATGAGCATCCGTTGAAATACGCATTCGAACAGGTATTCCAACGGATGCGTACCTTGCTTTTGTCAATGATTTCAATCTTCATCGATGGTTTCTTGAGCAGGTAATATGCATTGAACTTAATCAAAATGCCCATCTAACTGAATAACTCGATGGGCATTTTTCTATATTCATCCGCTAAAGTCCTGACAACAGAAATTGGAACAATCCCATGAAACGGATTCCTTTAGCATCAGTATAACTGGCAATGTCGTTACCTGTGATGACTATCTTATGGAAACTGTCGTCTATTTTGAGTAGCGATTTCAATTCCTTTTCGCGCTTCTCTTCACTGTCTAAGGAGAATGCTGACTGGATGTAGTATTTGTCCATGCCATTGTTGGCTATGAAGTCAATCTCATATTGTATGTATTCAGATTTTCCATTACGCATTTCCCGGGCCTCTACCATACCTACATCTACTGCAAAGCCACGCATACGCAGTTCGTTGTAGATGACATTCTCCATGATATGCGTAATCTCCTGCTGACGGAAATTCAGTTTGGCATTTCTCAGTCCTACATCAACGGCATAGTATTTCTTAATGCTCTCGAAATATTTGTTGCCCTTGATGTTATAGCGCTTTGACCCTTCAAAGAGGAAGGCTTCTTCCAAATAGCTGATATAGGATGTTATGGTTTCAGGGTGTATCTTGCTGTTCTGTAGGTTTCTCAGCACATGGCTGATGCGGTTGGGATTGGTCAGTGAACCCACAGAAGAACACAAGGCATCGATAAGCGAGGAGAGCGCATCGCGATTCTTCACCTTATGTCGCTCTACGACATCGTCGAGATAGGTCTTATTCCACAGACGTTGCAGATAGGCCATCTTCTGCTCTGGAGTACGCTGCCGTAAAAGACCTGGCATTCCTCCGTATGTGTAGTATTCTTTCCACAATTCGCTGACAGGTTCTGTCCTTTCGCTACAGAACTCTCGGAATGAGAAGGGCCATACCCTCGTCAAGAATAATATAATAAATATAATTTGCTAAATAGTCAAACTTTTATTATTTTACTCATCTTCTTCTATGATAGCTCCAAACTCCTTCCAAACAGCTGAGGACTCGTATTTGCTCTTACAATTTTTGGGAACATATAACTTACATGAGCCAATTTCTTCTATCCAGAAAGCCCAATCATCACACTCTGGCGGTGTGGTGGGTCGGGCGTGAACTTCCTTCAATGGACTATTCATAAATGCATTCATTCCAATTTTCGTTATTCCTTTTCCTATTGTCAATAATTCCAAATGTTCACATAACTTAAACTCCTCAACAAGAATAGGGCCTGTTATTTTGTCCCCGATAATTAATTCCGTTACAGGCATTCTGCAAAGAGCGAATTCTCCTGCAGAAATCTTACGTCCCATATACATATATTCGGGTTCAAGAAATGTGTAATATGTTTCATCCCATATTAACGAGTCGCTACTATCTTCAACTATGAGTGTCTTAATAGGCGTCCATTTAAAAGCACCTTGTTCTATACGTTTTACGGAAGATGGTATAGTAATCGCAAATAACGAATCGCAATCTAAGAAGGCATTACCATATATAGTATTAACTGAAGAAGGTATATTAACAGATTTGATACATTTACAACTAAAAAAATCATTGATACCTGTGACACCATTTTTAATAACTACCTTTTTAAGATTTTGATGAGATCTAAAAAGACCAGAAAATTTACCCGTATACCCCCTTCCAAGTGTAACTTCATCTAATGCTGGATCAAATATACCATTATGGTTATCTGTATTAATATCACGCCCAACATATACGGATTTTATATGACATCCATAGAAGGCATTACTAACAATGTCTAAAATACTATCATTGTCTTCAAATACCACTCTTTTGAGGTTTGTACAATCTCTAAATGTAAAACCTATCTTCTGCATAGATCCAGGGAATTTGAGAAACTCAATATTATTGCATCCTTCAAAAACTCTATCAGCAAGTGTCGTCATAGACCTTCCAAACCTTAAAAGTTCTAAATCTCGCCCTTCATAAAAAGACATATCAGATACATCATATGATTTAACTTTGTCACCAAAGACAAGTGTTTTCACTTCATCTTGAAACATAACTGTTTGTCTAGTTGTACGCCCTAAATATAAGTGTTTGCTTGAGGAATCAACAACAATACTGTCATTACCATCCTCTATTTCACAAAAACCAATATTTGAACAAAATATATATTTTATATGATTTGGAACAACCAAGTGTATTTTTTTCATATATTCATTATCCGAATATACATTAAAATAAACTGTATCAATATCATTAAATGCCGGATCGGCCCCTAAATTGATATACTCTTCATTTCCGAACCATCCATCCAGTGTTTTTCCATCTTCTGAGATTGAATAATGGTCTTTGGGATATACGATATTCTCATTAGAGTTATTGTGTATCACGGAAACCATCGCATACCTTGTTATATTCTGTGCTACGTCAGTAATTACTAGTAGACATGCTCCGCCCCCAATTCCATAAACGGTTATTACTGAATCAACAAGCTCAACCTTTGCTACTTCATTGTCCCTGCATTCCACTTTATATTTCCCACTTCCGCCATTAATTTTTATCTTATCCTCTTCACCTATCTTCATAATTAGATCGTTGTTACTCAGCGACAGATCTTCTCCTACCTCAACGGTAACCTTTACTATGGCCATTTGTTTGTTTTGCACATCGTAGGCGCCAATAAAGGTAGTTCCTTCTCCTTTACCTTTCACGGTCAGGGTCTTTTCTTCTACGGACACCTCGGCGACATTTTTGTCCACGGACACAGCATTAAATGTATGTTCGCTACAACCATCAATCTGAAACGTCTTACTGATTCCTGCTGTCAATGTAATGGAAGTTAAAGAAATTCCTTCGCTGTCGACAATATAGGGCGCTTGATTCGATTCTGTTGTAGTAACAGGTATGGCAGCATTATCATTCAGTGAATTAGAAATCAGCAGGTATTGATTTCTTTGTGTTTGTCGCACACGTTTCCACTTTGTCTTTTGGCCTGCTCCCGGTGAAAACACATCAACGCAAAAAACATAAAGACCTTCGGGCACATTTCTCAAAGAATAAGTTACAGAACCTACATTATCATCTACATGAAAGCCAACAGAAGCACGCCGGCCATCTTCTTGCATATCATTCCAGAGTACGGGTTTCAGCCCAATTCTTATATATTTTATTTCAGATGGGAATGTCCCCTCAATGCTATAATCTATCTTTTCTTGGTAATAGGGGCCATCTTTGTCTATCGCACGTTGTTTCGTACGTGTTAGTTTAATTTTAATCCCATCAGCATAGGAAGGGGCGTAACTTTCATTCCTTTCGAACGTACGGTCGTCTACATAATGAGACGATACTCTCTTTGTCCCTATGTGTTTTTCGTCCCTTTGGCATGATAGATGTAATGCGGCCTCCAAATTGCATCCTTCGAAAAGAATATAGTAGAACAGCAGTGATGCATCAGCCTGTGCCACACAGTTCTCACCATCCCAAGCAATCAATGGCGTATGCGTACTGTTTGGAAAAACATACTCTTCACTTGGAAAACCATTTTTTGGAGCCCCAAAACACGATCCCAGATAGACCACACAGCTATTGTCTACTTTTAGATTCTCTACAGGATAAGCATAGTACTTTACATCTTTCCCTTCCTCTTCCATGTAACATAAAACTTCCTTTGGATTGTCGGATACTGCTTCTCTGGTAGAAAAATAAGATTTTCCTTTAAATATGAAGCCGTGGGCGAATATAATGATGGCATCGTAATCTTTAGAATTGCTGATAACATCGTTGAGCCTCTTTCGGTCAAACAGCTGGTCATAATTTATATTCCCTAAATGTGCAGGATCAGCCCTGTTCCCATAGTATTCCACTTCATAGTCGTGAAGTTCGAACATAACCTTCAGATAGCTGACCATTCTGTTCTGAACCTTATAGTCGCTAAGCCCGTGGAACTGATTGAAGATAGCCACTTTACCGTTAACGTTATATCCTGCACTTGCTTTTGTTCTTGCCTTTTTCTGCTTTGCAAGATTTGCAATGGTTGTTTCCTCATTGAGAAACTCTTCTGAGAAAAGAGGGGTGTCTTCGTATAAGGGATAGGCGATGTAGCTTTCATCACCTTTCATCTTTACGATGACGTTAGCATTGTCTTCCGTGAAAGATTCCTCCACGTTGCTGTTCTCTTTCACCGTGGTAGCAATAGCTTCTGCATCTGCCAATTCTTTTCCTGTAAGGTCTCGAAGGATTTTTGTAACTTCGTCTGAAGAACCTGAAGATAGTGTGTAATTAGTACGGGCAATGAAATGTATGTCTTTGATGTCGCGATTCTGCTGATAATCTTTGGAGTCTTCGTTAGTTCTCCAAGAAAATTTATTGTCGGTTTCATTCTTTTGAAACATCAGGCTTTGGACAAATTGTGAGTTTCCGTTCTTATCAGTCACGATAAACGATTTCTGGCTTTGTGCCATCGCGATGATAGCAATGAAGAGTAAAATGGTGAAACTAAATATTCTTTTCATCTTCTATTTCCTCCTTTGTGATTAGTTTTTGGTAAACTTGAAAACTTGCTTTCCAGCCTTGACTATATAGAGGCCTGGAGGCAGATTAGAAACATCAATTGTAGTTTCGCTTCCTTGTGCTGTTGTTTGTATTTGCAGAACACCCGATGAGTTGAAAATAGAGACGACTCCTTTGACCAGCATCAATACAAGCTTATTTGAAACTTTCTTACTAATAATATTCCCGGTATGTTCAATTTTCTGTATATCAGTAGTATTGCCCCCAATAAAAAAGATTTTTATGACGTTTTCTTTTATAATATTACCGGATTTGTTGTGAACACTAAATATATAGCCATCGTCAACTGCCACAAGGCTTCCAACTTCTTCCATAGCAATTTCTATGGTGTCCCCATCAGTAGTTATTGCGGCCAGTTTCCAGCCGTCATCATTAGAATTCATTAGTTCTTTTACCTGATTCTGAATGAAATCGTAAAGGTTGTAAGTATGAGACCAAACTGTAAACGGCAGTATGTTCATAATGATCGAGAACAATAATAGTCTTTTCATATTCTTATTACTATATTTTATATTTTGGTGTTTAATTATCTTGAAAATTTAGTAAATTCCCTTTTATATACACTTTAAGGATTAATTCTACACTAAGGTACTTATTAATATAATAAGGTGAGGCGGCATCGGTGATTCGACTGTAGAGGTATGACTTCTGTGTCTGGCGGTAGGTCAGGTCGCCGGTTTCCTCTTCATCGTCCAGGTCGAAAGATACGATGATGATGTTTTCTTCTGCAACTCCCTGCTCAAGCAGATAGTCTTTGAAGATTCTGTTGAGCAGCCATGATTTACCTGACCGTCTGGGACCGGTAACAATCTTCACTTCTCCGTTGTCCATCCTATCAATCAACTGACGAAGATAGGTCTCTCTTTTGATGTATTTCTCCATCTCTATTCAGAGTTTTCTGCAAATTTACAATAAATTCCGAATAAAATCAAGTATGTAATCTGATTTTTCTGCAAATTTACAATAAATTCCGAATAGAGTCGTTTTCAGCAAAGAATTACATCAGGCAGCATTTTTTTTGCGCTGCCTGATGGTTTTATTTCAGAAAAGGAGATGGCATCAAATCTCATTTGATGGGGTTAATGCTGCTTGAGATTCCACTTCGAATTGTCGGTAGAGAAGTCGTATTCGGCCAGTGTGGGAGTGCTGTCGGCCGCCGAATAGAGCACATAGCGGGTGTTCACTCCCGGCTGTCCGGGAATCTGTTTGGGCATGATGCGGTAGGTGCCGTCGGTGAGTTGTTCAATGCGCCACAACTGTTCGGGTGTTCCGGTGAATGTCTCGACGGTCTCCACCTCGCGCTTGTCGGTGGCGGCCAGTGCGCGGTGCGTCCCTGCTATCTCTATTTTATAATAAGGTGCACTGAGATAACCGCCAGCCTCGGGTACGGTTGTGATGGTCCAGCGCTGGTGCGGCCGGAACATATAGTCGCTGCAGCGCACGGCGATGGGGCCCGAGGGCCATGTGGAAATCACATCAGAGAGCTGCTGGTTGGCAATGGGTTTCACCGGTTCGTTGGGGTCGATGCGCCACCAGGCCTGCCGTTCCTGCTGCATACGTACGAAGTCGACGGCCAGTTCCAGTGCATAGCCGCGGCGCTCCGACTCGATGGCATAGGTACCCTCGGCCAGTGGGTCGCCCGCCACGGGCCAGCCGTTGCGCCACAACAGCGGACGGATGCCCAGCACGCTGCGGCCGCTTTGGTCGAAGTCGGCCTCGAAGTGGCACGACATCACCTCCACGCCCTCATCGATGATGGTCCGTCCGAAATGGCCGGGACCGCACACCCGATGGCCGGCTGCCAGCACCATGCGGCCTCCGCCGTGGAACATGTCGCGGCCTATATTGTCGAGATACGGCCCTTCTATGGAGCGCGAGCGGCCCACCACAATGTTATAGGTGGAGTTCACCCCGTCGCAGCAGGTGCCGTGGGTGCCCAGCAGATAATACCAGCCGTCGCGGTAGATGAGGTCGGTGGCCTCGCAATCGATGGCTATGTCTTTCTCTTTGTTGCCTTTCACGCGCTCACCGGTGGCCGGATCGAGCTCAATGAGGCGTATGGTGCCGAAATAAGTACCGTAGCTCACCCACAGCCGGCCCGTGGTGGGGTCGAGCAGCATGCCCGGGTCGATGGCATCCTGGTCTTCCATCCCGTCGGAGGCAGCCACCTCGATGGGTTCAGTGAATTTGAAGTCGGGCGACTTCGGGTCGAGTGTCTTGTTCCACATGGTCAGGATGCGGCCGTTGTGTCCGCCGCCCAGTCCGCCACCTGTGGCGCCATAGATGACCAGATAGCGGTCGCCAATCTTCAACACGTCGGGGGCCGCGCCACCACCAGGGCGCTCAGCGCCGCTGTGCCAGCTCCAGCCATCGTCGGAGATGAGGCCTCCTCCGCCCGTTCCGAATGTGTAGTACTTGCCGTCGCACTCGGCAATGGTCGACGGATCGTGTATATAGGGAGCACCCGTTTGTGCCTCGACGGCAACGCCACAACCTGCCATCAGGCAAACTGAAATCAATAGTTTCTTCATCATCATCGCACTTTTCACATGTCACATGTCATGTCACTTATCTCTTTTCACTTTTCACTTCTCACTTCTCACTTTTCACTTCTCACTTGATATCCCTTCACAGGCTGGCCTTTCTCGTCGACAAACCGCACGCAGAAATCGCTCAGACCAGGACCGTTGATGACGGCTCCGCGCAGGATGTTCCGTCCTTTTCTCAGGGTCAGCCGCTGCGACACACCATCGTCTTTCACCATGCGGCGGTCGCCTTCGAGCAACAACACCTCTTCGCCGTTGAGCCACCACATGGATGCACCATTCGAGCCAGCGGCCAGACGCACGCCAGCCATCTCCTCGGGACAGTCGATGTAGGTGACCAACCAGAACAGAGAGCCATAGGTCTGCTCACCGTATTTCTCGGCAAAGCGGAAGAGTTTCATGTTGTAGTTCTCGCTGTCGAGTGCATGCCAGCGCAGCGTTTGTGCGGCAGCCTTTACTCTCTGGCCGTCCTTGGGCAACACGGTCAGCTGGTGGTTGAAGTATGTCTTCGAGAAAGCCTCGCGGAGCCATGAGTTGGTAAACACCACATTCGAGCGGATGTCCTGCCGGATGGGCTCCAGCAGCAGCCAGCGGCGGATGAAACCGTCGTCGTCGGGACCGGCCGTGGCCGTCGTCACGGGCGAGAAATAGACCGGCCGGTTCTTGAACTGCAGCCAGTCTACATCAACGGCCGTTCCCTCGCACTCCACATAGAGGTCAGCAACTCCTTTCGGAGTATACTCCAGCGGGGTGGTCACGGTGAGCCACTGGCCCCGGTAGTCGCGTCGGAACTGTCCGTCGGTGATGCAGACCACCTTCAGCCGGGCAATGACCTTGCCGCGGGCATTGCCCTCGCGAATCACTAGCTGGGTGTTGGCGTTGGCACGGACAGAGGCGATGAGATAGCCATCGGTCAGGCAGCTGAAGTCGACATCGTTGTAGGTGAGGCTGCTTTGGGCGCGCGGGAGGGTAGCGTACCATCCCTTGAAGGGCTGCAAGGAGTCGACATAGGCGGTCGATGTGGCACCGTCCACGCGGCTGTAACGGTCGATTTCCAACCGTTCTGTAGCCTGGTTGATGCCCACGCCGCGCAGGGTGGGGGTCACCTCCTGAATCGTTCCGTCGGCATTGAAATGAAGAAGGTCGATGCAGACAGAGCGGTTTTTGTCGAAGTGGGGCGAGAAGTCATTGTGATGATAGAACAGATACCACTGTCCGCGATACTCCACCATGCTGTGGTGATTGGTCCAGCATTTGTTTTCCCACTCCTTCATGATGATGCCCTTGAAGTCCCACGGGCCCAATGGCGATTTCGACATGGCGTAGGCCAGTGTCTCGGTGGGGTTCTTCCCGTCGCTGGTGTCGCCGCGCACCCAGGGGAAGGTGAGGTAGTACCACTCACCGCGCTTGAAGGCGAAAGGTCCTTCCTTGAAACCGTCGGGCAGTCCTTCCATGGTTTGTCCGCCCACCTTCATCGGCGGCATCTCGGGCATTCCCTCGTGGCGGGGCATCTGCACCTCCTGCAGTTCGCCGTCGAGTTCCAGCATGTTGGCTTTCAGACGGGCGCCACGGATGCCCATGCCACTCCAGTAGATATACGACTGGCCGTCGTCGTCGACCAGCACACAGGGGTCGATGCCCATCACACCGGCCATGGGCTGCGACTCGCAGACAAAGGGACCCTCAGGGCGTTCGGCCACAGCCACGCCGACGGCGAAGCCCCGGCCCGTGCCTTTCGGTGCCGAGGGAAAATAGAAATAATACTTCCCGTCCTTGCATACGCAGTCGGGAGCCCACATGGAATAGCTGTCGGGCTGCACCCAGGGCACTTTGTTCTGGGTGATGATGACGCCATGGTCGGTCCAGTCGGTCAGATTCTCCGACGAGAACACATGATAGTCAGCCATGCAGAACCAGTCTTGCCGCTGTCCCTCGGGGGGCACAATGTCGTGGGAGGGATAGAGATACACCTTATTATTAAATACCCTTGCCGTGGGGTCGGCCGTAAACTGGTCGCGAATGACGGGATTCTGCGCCACGGCCACCGACACCGCCGTCAGCAAGAAACAAAAAACGGTCAGCCTTTTCATATCGATTATCATTATTGCTTTTTCATTGTCCTGTTGTCAATGCCTGGTCGCCTGATGGCTTTACGACCTTCTCCACCCGCTCAATGTCACTGGTCCTGGCCTGCCATCCCAACAGAAACTTGTCGATAAAGGCCTGCACCTCAGGATACTGACTGACGGGAAGCATGCAGTGGGGATGTCCCCCGACAACAGAGTAGCCCATGCGGTCGGCAATGCCGAAAGCCTGCCAGACGGTTTTTGCTGCCTGGGCCGAGGCCAGGGCCGCGTCGTCGGCCAGCCATGGGTAGTCGGGATTGCCGATGATGAGCAGTGCCCGTGGGCAGATCATGGCGCACAGCTCGTGGTGGTCGTAGGGCAGACGGTAGACATTCTCGCCCGAGAACGAGTCGCGCATGCTCTCCATGAACCAGTGATAGTCGGTCTTCTCGAGGCTCTCCACGCCCTCCATGGTGTGGGAGACGCGCCATGCCGCAGCACCGCCGCCACCAGGTTCTTGTGCGATGGTCAGTGCCACACGCTCGTCGAAGGCTCCGCAGAACAGGGCCATCTTGCCTGCATACGAGCAACCTGTGACCCCAATGCGCCGTGTGTCGATGCGCGTGACGGCCTCGCCCAACTGCTGCAGACCATCTATCAGGCGGCTCAATCCCCATGCCCACTGGCTGTAGGCACCGTTGTGTGCGAGGTCGGGGTAGAGGTGGTCGAACGCATGCTCGCCCCGTTCTTTGTGAGGCCGCCATTGCGAATAGTCGTTCACCTGTGCCTCGTGGAACACCATCGTGGCGATGGGGCGGTGGTCGAAGAGAGTATGTGGCAGTGAGATGCCGCTTGTGCCAATCATCAGCGCATAGGGGGCTTTGCCCTCTTTGGGATACCTGATTTCCGAGCGTAGCGTCAGCGTCTGTCCGTTTACCGTGACATCGACTATCAAGGTGTCGCCGTCCATGCGTGCCTTCACGCACCCTTTGCCGACGGCCGGCTTCGTGCCGATGCCATAATGCTGAATGAGGGCCGCTATCTCGTTGCGCCGCCGTTCCCACTTCGCGAACTTGCGCACCTTGCCCTTGCCGTTGCTCCATGCCAGCGGGTTGCGCAGATTGTGCTCCACGGGCAGTTCACTGGCCGCCGGCATGGCCGGAGGAGCAAAGCCGGCACCCGTGTTCTCACGGTCGTAGACCAGCGGAATCTGTGCCTGACAGCAGCATAGCGCCAGCTGAAGGGCGCAGAGTGCAGTGAAGAATCTTCTCAAGATCATGGTCGGTCAGTCTGTTTGGGTTTAGATTTTTCCGCAAAGATACGATTTTTTATCCCAAAGAGCCATCTCCTTGAGTATCATATACATTTTCTTTTGTAACAAAGCAGCGGAAAGTCAGATGACAGCCAGCAGGAAAAGCATGGTGGCATCGTCTTTGAAATGCTCGCGCAGCAGTTGAATCAGCTTGGCCTTTTGCTTCTTCACCGTGTGGGGCGAGAGTTGCAGAATCGCTGCAATCTCCTTGTGGCGCAGTCCTTCCTCAAAACTCAGTTCGAAGATGCGGCGCAGCTGGTCAGGCAGCTGGTCGATGGCCAGATAGAGGCGGTCGAGCGTTTCTTGCAGCACCAACTCGTCGATGAGCGTGTTGTCGATGGTCTCGCGAGTCTCAAGAAAACGTTCCTTCCGGTCGCTCTTCCGGAAAATGGTGATGATTTCGTTATGGATACACGTAAAGAGAAAGGAGCGCATTTGCAGGGGAGTGTCAAACTGCCGGCGGCTCTGGTAGACTCGGTAGATGGCTTCCTGCACACAGTCCTCGGCCAGAAACTCATGTTCCGGGCCCAGGACGCGCCGCGCATAGCTGAGCAGTGACGGATAAAGCTCCATGTAGAAAGACTCTATTCGTCCTTCCTGGAATTCTTTCAGGGTACTCTCTCTGATGTCCATACCTTTGATAATCTGCTGCAAAAATACGAAAAAAAGTGCTATTTTCTTATTGAATACGAAAAAAAAGTGGGATTTTTGATATCCCAAACGACGGTGAAAGCGTGTTAGTGTTAGAAAACCTAACCCAACAGAAGAAAAAACATGAACAACCGTCGTATTTCGGACTTATTATATAAGTACACCATCAATGCGCTGAATGATGACGAGCGCAGGGAACTGGATGCCTGGGTGGCTGCACGCCCCGACAGGCAGAGCTATTTGCAGATGCTCTCTTCTCCGCAGTCGCTGCAAGACGACTATCGCCGAAGGAAAAGCATTGACGTGCAGAAAGCCATTCGTGAGATGGAAGCAAGAATCGGTAAGACAGAGAAAGCCTCTCGGTCATCGGGCTCTCGTTTCCCCTTCTTCCGCATTGCCGCTGTGCTGGTGTTGCTGCTGGTGGGCGGTACCTTCTGGTATCACCGGGAGCAGACACGTGTCACACCGCCTGAAATCTCAGAGGAAGTGCAGCTGGCCATGGAGCAGAGTCGCAAAATGGGTAAGAGTGGTGCCGAAGTCCTGAGTGGCAAGGCAGTCAAGGAGGTGATGTCGACCGAGGAGCGAGCGCTTTATCATGTGGACGACAACTTTGCCGAGCAGTTGGAAGAGGCCCGCCGCATCACCACCTATCAGAACAAGGAATACTGGGTGACACTCGACGATGGAACGCTGGTGCACCTGAATTATGACAGCCGTCTCATCTATCCCGAGCATTTCGGCGACCGCCGCGACGTGATTCTCGACGGTGAGGCCTACTTCATGGTGGCCAAGGACAAGAGCCGCCAGTTTGTGGTGCATACCCCCCAGGGCGATGTGAAAGTTTATGGAACGGAATTTGTGGTCAACACCAGGAAGAGTGATGCTGAAGACCACAAAGATATGTATGTCGTCCTTGTGAAAGGCTCTGTCGGCTTTACCGCCAACGACGGCCGCGAGCAGATGCTCACACCCGGCCAGGAATTGTCAATGGTTCATTCCCAGTTGACCGTCACAGACATCGACACTGCGCCCTTTGTGGCCTGGAACGAGGGAGAGTTTGTGTTCAACAACTGGTCGCTAGAGCGTATCATGAGCGTTATTTCACGCTGGTATGGTCTGAAGGTAGAATTTTCCAACAGCAGTCTGGGCGGTCGTAAGTTCTCTGGTTCGCTGAGTCGTTACGAGGATATCAAACCAACGATTGAGACCATTGAGACAGTCACCGGAACCACTATCACCATAAATCATCAAACATTAAATATCTATCAAAACAAGTAATCCATGAAACAGAAAAGACATCTGAAACGATTCGTCGGCTCTCTGTTGCTGCTGGCAGCCCTGCTGCTCATTCCCGGCAATGCTCGTGCGGCCATGCCAGCCGACACGAAGATGAGCATCGACGTGAAATCGGTGCCTGTTGAGCAAGTGCTGAACGAGATTCATCGCAAGGCAAAGCTGGACTTCTTCTACGATGCGGAACTGGCCAAGAACTGGCCCAGAATCACGCTTCGGGCAACCAACAAATCGGCTGAGGACATTATCGGCCAAGTGACCAACCTGATTAACTGTGTTTACACCGTGAAAGGAAACATCGTGACCATCACCCAGCAGAAGATGAGCGGTCGCGAGCGTACCATCAAGGGCTATGTGCGCGACGACAGCGGTGAGCCGCTGGTGGGTGTGCCCGTTTGCATTGGTGAGAGCCGTGTGTGCACAGTGACAGATGCCGACGGATTCTATACCTTCAAGATTCCTGTTGAGCAGACCATCCTGAAATTCTCGTATGTGAGCATGGCCACGCAGTATGCCACCATTCAGGCGGGTATGAATGATGTGAGCCGCGATATCGTATTGCTCTCCGACAACGAGATCAAGGAAGTGGTGGTGAACGGTTACTACCAGCAGACCAAAGAGAGCTTTACCGGTGCTGCCAAGACATTCACGCAAGAAGAGCTGATGACGGGTGGTAACCAGAATATTCTCTCGTCGCTCTCGAACATCGACCCCTCGTTTGTGATGGTAGAGAACAACTCGATGGGTTCAAATCCTAATGCCATCCCCGACTTCACCATTCGTGGCTCGGGCTCGCTCACCAGTATGAGCGACACCTATCAGGGCAATCCCAACATGCCTATCTTCATTGTCGATGGTTTTGAGACTACTGCCGAGAAAGTGTTCGACATGGACCCGTATCGCGTGAAGAGCCTCACACTGCTGAAGGATGCCGCCGCAACAGCCATTTACGGTTCGCGAGCCTCGAATGGCGTGGTTGTCATCACCACCAACACACCGAAGTTCGGAAAACTCGCTGTGAGCTACAATGCCGATGTGACTTTCTATGTGCCCGACCTGAGTGCCTATAACCTTTGTGATGCTGAGCAAAAGCTGGAACTGGAAAAACTGGCTGGTCTCTACGACGCTTCGAAGAAGTCGTATTACAATATGGATGCTGTGAGCGACCAGATTGGTATGAACCAGGCCTACGACCGCCGTTTGCAGATGATTCAGGCCGGTGTGAATACCGACTGGCTGGCACAACCGCTTCATCAGCTGGTGGTCGGTCAGAAACACTCAGTCCGCATTGATGGTGGTTCTGAGAATTTCCGCTATGCCATGGACCTGAACTACAACAACACGCCCGGTGTGATGCGCAAATCGGGACGTGAGCGCATGGGTATGGGATTGGAGCTGCAATATATCTATAAGAATATCACCTTCCGCGACCAACTGACATTCTCGAACGTCAGTTCAAAGAACTCGCCCTATGGTAGTTTTTCTAATTATGCCACACTGAACCCCTACGTCAGGATGAAGGATGCCGACGGCAACTATATCTATCAGATAGACCTTGACGACCGCTATCCGTCGGCTGTGATTTATAATAATTTTATTTATAATCCTCTTTACAACACCACACTGAATTATAAAGACGGCAGTAGCTATCGCGACCTGACCAACCAGTTTGGCGTTGACTGGGAAATCATGAACGGACTGCGCCTGAAAGGCAGTTTCGCCTTCACGGTGCAGAATACCTCTGCCGATATTTTCAAGAGCGGTAAGCATACCGACTTCGCCAACTATACGGGCGATGACTTCGACCGTCGCGGATCGTATACTGCCAGCCGTGGTGACGTGTTCAACTACGATGGCTCACTGGTGCTCTCATACTTCAAGCAGATGGATGTTCACGTGCTGAATGCCAACCTGGGTTGGAACGTGCAGCAGGAGCAGAGCAAGACATTCACCGTGATGGCTGAGGGATTCCCCAACGACAATCTTGACTTTATCAGCTTCGGTACACAGTATGAAAAGAACGGAGCACCCTCTGGCGATGAGTACACATCGCGCCTGATGGGTTTCCTCGGCAACCTGAATTACAGCTATGATGAGCGTTATCTGCTCGACCTCTCTTTCCGTGAGGATGCATCGAGCCGTTTCGGTGCCGATAAGCGATGGGCTCCCTTCTGGAGTGCCGGTATCGGCTGGAACATGCACAACGAGGCCTTCATGAAGAGTCTCTCTTGGATCAACCGTCTGAAGTTGCGTGCCACCTACGGTCTGACGGGTAGTCAGAACTTCGACCCTTATCAGGCAATGACCACTTATCAGTATATGACCGGTCAGCGCTATCACTACGGTGTGGGTGCCGTGCTGATGGCCATGGGTAATGAGGACCTGGCGTGGCAGCGTACGCATGAGGCCAACGTAGGATTCGATTTGGCATTGCTGAACGACCGTTTCCAACTTACTTTCGATTACTACAACAAAAAGACCAAGGACCTGTTGACGGCTGTCACACTGCCGCCATCGTTGGGTTTCAGCACCTACATGGCCAACCTCGGCGAGGTGCAGAACCGTGGATGGGAACTCTCGGCCAGGGCTGTGCTCATTCAAGACCGTGCACACAAGCTCTATTGGAGCGTGTTTGGCAATATGATTCACAACAAGAACAAGCTGCTGAAGATCTCTGACTCGCTGAAGGCTTATAACGACACACAGGATGCTGCCATGAATGCCAACAGCTCGGATGTCAACACACGTGCCCCGCGTGTCCGTTTTGTGGAGGGCGAGAGCATCAACTCTATCTGGGTGAACAAGTCATTGGGCGTTGACCCACTGACGGGCCGGGAGATGTTCCTCGACAAGAATGGCAATAAGGTTAGTGCCTGGAATGCTGCCAACTATGTGATTGGCGGTTGTGAGGACCCCGATGTGGAGGGAACGTTTGGTACAACCTTCTCATGGCAGGGATTCCAGCTGAACGCCACCTTCCGCTATCGTTTGGGTGGACAGATGTACAACCAGACTTTGGTTGACAAGGTGCAGGACATCGACCCGCGATACAATTGCGATGCACGTGCATTGACCGACCGTTGGCAGAAACCTGGCGACATTGCCCGATATGCAGGCTTCGTATATGATACGAATGGTGTGAATATCAATCAAAGCACCCGTCCCACCTCACGTTTCGTGGAGGATTACGACTATCTGCAACTGAGCACACTGAATCTCTCGTACGAGTTCGACAACACGAACCTCAAGCGGTATGGCATACAGCGCCTGAAGCTGCTGTTCTATATGAACGATGTCTTCTATACCTCTACGGTGAAGCGTGAGCGAGGTACCGACTATCCCTATTCGCGCAATTTCAGTGTAGGTCTGAATGTTAGATTCTAAAAACCTTAAATGACAGACAAAATGAAAAGAAATATTTTATTGATTCTTGCTGTTTCAGGCTTGATGTTGCTGACCTCTTGCGACGACTGGTTCGATGTGCGCCCGAAATCACAAATCAAGCAAGGTGACCTCTTCAGCTCAGAGGCAGGATTCCGCGACGCCACGCTGGGTGTCTATACATTGATGGCAAGTACTGACGCCTATGGTGGCAATATGACGATGGGCCTGCTCGACGTGCTGGCTCAGCAATATAGTGATGTGACCTCGCCGTATACCACAGCCATGAGCTATAGTTATACCGACAAGGCGGTAGAGAGCATGACAGAGGGCATGTGGAGACAGTGCTATAAAGCCATTGTCAACTGCAACTACCTGATTAAGAACTGCGACGAGAACGGAGGAGTGATGAACGCCAGTACGCGCAGCATCATCAAAGGTGAGGCAATGGCTGTACGTGCCTATCTCCATTTCGACATGATGCGCCTCTATGCTCCCTGTTATGCAACAGGTAGCAGCCAGCCGGCAGTACCCTATGTTTTTGAACCGACGGTAAGCGCCCAGAAGGCGATGACCGTGAGCGCACTTTGCGATCAGCTTATCAGCGACTTGGTGGCTGCCCGTGAGTTGATGAAGCCCTACGACCCTATTTGTGAGGCAGGCTATAACGAGACACTCATCTACGATACCGAAGATTATCTCGAGGATGATGGTTTCTTGCTCTATCGCACCTCACGAATGAACTATTACGCCGCTACCGCCCTGCTGGCCCGTATCAGTCTCTACAAAGGTGACAAGGCCAATGCCCTGTCGTATGCGCAGGAGGTCATCAACAGCGGTAAGTTTGACTTGATCAACGATGCCCTTATTGCTGCCGACAAGGAAGAGGCCCGTCATTATGGAAGTAATAATCAGTATTCTTTCATGCAGAGTGTTGCCAAGCACGAGTATATTGGTGGCCTGTATGTCTATAACTTAAAGGAGAACAACAGCGACCTCTATTTCCGCGACCACCAGGGCGGTCAGCTACGGATGAGCGACACCCGCAAGATGTCGGTCTTTGGTGCTAATGGCATCGACTATGACATTCGTGCCAAGCGTATGTTTGCCGTACCGAACGGCAGCAACAATGAGTATTGCATTAAATACCTGACGGGCACGCAGATTCCCCTGCTGAAGATTGGCGAGATGTATCTCATCGCTGCTGAGGCCTCGGGAGACATCAGTTATCTCTACACATTGCTCCAGAAACGAGGATATCCCAACCCAGCCGACGAGGGAACCGGTCTGACGGCACTCCTGCAGAAAGAATACCAGCGTGAGTTCATTGGCGAGGGACAGCTGTTCTATTTCTATAAGCGTCAGAACCTAGGTAAAATCCCGTTTGCTACCGTTGATGCATCTCAGGCTGTATACGTATTGCCTCTGCCCACCGACGAGTTGGAATTTGGATATACTGAATAAATCATCAATCAAAAGAAACGACGAATTATGATGACATACAATCAATCACATCGAAAGTACACGTCAGCGAGGGTCATCGGTTGGCTTCTTACTCCGTTACTCTTGGCTACGTTCCTCATTTCCTGTAAGGAGAACGAGTATGAGGGATTTGAGAGCGATGGCAGTGTCTATTTCCAGACCAATGCCGACAACTGGAACATGGTGAATGCCGGTACCAACTATTCGTTTGCCGGAAAAGCCATCGAGCAAGATACCGTTTGGATGCAAGTGAATCTGCTGGGCACCCCCGTTGACCACGACCGCCAGTTTGGCTTGGCCGAGGCAAGTGGTAATGAGGCTGTGGCAGGTACTCACTATGAGGCCTTCAAGAACAGTTACACCATGAAGGCGGGTGAGATGACAGCCCGGGTTCCAGTGATTATCTACAACAGTGAGGATATCAAGACAAAACGAGTCAGGCTGGCATTCTCGCTGGTGGCTACCAACGACCTCGGCCTGGGCCTGCAGGGGAGAACAGATTTCTATATCGACATCACCAACTTCCTGAACAAGCCATCTTACTGGGACGAGCCTTGGGATCCTTATGCGGGTACCGAATGGGAGGGCTATTATGCCATTTGTGCCGCCGACTATTGGGGACCTTATTCCCGTCGCAAGCACGAGATTTGTCTTGAGCAGCTTGGCAGAGATTTCCCTGCCGACCTAATGACATTACTCAGCGATGAGTATTGGAATGCTGCAAGTGCCTATATGAGTCAATACTTTACGGATAACTATCCTGTCTACGACGAGAATGGCGAGATTATAGAACCTTGGTACTAAATCATTGAAATTGAAAGAAATATGAAAACAATAAATATCATACAATCGACGGTTTGCTCGTTGTTTGCTTTCACGATGCTGCTTTCCATTTCGTCGTGTGCCAGCGATGAGGGAAACTACGACTATCAGGAGGTAAACCAACTGACCATCTCTGGCATCCAAGACAAGTATGAGGTGGAGCAGTTCTCCGATCTCACCATTACGCCCACCATCACTGGTTCGGTGGCCTTCGACGAGAGCGACTACAGTTTCTTGTGGTTTATCTATAAGTATAACAGCAAGGAGATGCCCGACACAGTGTCGCACGAGAAGAATCTGAATGCGACCATTGCCAAGTCGCCGTCTTCAGATTATGCCTTGGTGTTCCAGGCCACGAACAATGTAACGGGACGAGTTGACTATAAAAAGGTAGCTCTCACGGTGGTCAACACCTACTCCAAGGGACTGGCCATTCTCAGTGATGTCGACGGAATGGCTCAGGTGGCATTCATCAACAGTCTCGACCATGTCACTGAGAATGCGTTCGAGGCAGTGAACGAGCGTCCGTTGGGTCGTGGTCCTATTGGTATATGGTTGGCAGGCCGTAACAGTAACTCTGATCAGCTGATTGTCATCTCCACCGAGGACAGTGTGGTCTGCTGCAATAATATTGACTTCAGCTATACCATGAACTTCCAGGATCTCTTCTTCTTCCCCAGCAGTCCCGGACGTCTGGAGAACATCATCCATGGACAGTATGCGTTCGATGAGTATGCCGTTGTCGACGGCAAGGCATTCAAGCGCGACATCTATGTGTGGAGTGATGCCCCTAGCACACTTCCCAAGTTCTCGACTCATTTGTCGGCTCCGGGCAAGGTTGCTCCGTTTAATTTCTTCAGGGACAATATCACGGGCTATTTCTACGACATCGACAACAAATGCTTCCTCTACGATGCTTACTCCAATCTGGATGTTCTCTCCAGTGGTTATGGCAATGCCTATTGGGATGCTTGCGACGTAGGCATGGACATCGTTTGGGGCGATGTGGCCCTCTCTGATGACAGACAGAGCCATCTGCGCGCCATCATGAAAGATGACAGTGGAAAGAGCTATCTGTTGTGGGGTGTGAAAGGCTCTGATTTCGACATGGAGACTTACGACTCATGGAATTTCATAGTGCCGGGTGGCAAACGCGAGATCAGCGGCGATATGGCGCGAGCCACCATCTTTGCCATCTCTTCGATGGATCCCAACTATATTTATTATGCTTATGGCAATAAGATCACATGCGTCAGTGTGATCACCGGTAATGTCATCAGCGAGTATACCGTTGATGGTGGCAGCATCGACTGCATGGAGTTCGACGTGTCGGACACCAGCAAAATGTATGTAGGTGCCAGCAACGGCAGTAAGAGTGCCAACTCAGGCTCTGTATATGTGCTCAGGATGAGCACCAACGGACAGTTGAGCCTTGAGAAGAGCTACAAGAACATCTGCGGAAAGATCGTCGATTTTGAGACGAACACCTCAGAGGAAGAATAAAGTCACTGATGATGGAAAACAGAACGACAAATGAATAGAATGGTTTTAACCCTGGTCCTGACGGCACTATCGGTGCTGTCAGGATTTGCCCAAAGCAATGGTGAGTATCGCATGAGTGTGGTCGACAGCATGTTGCAGGTGGCTATCAATAGCGATCCGGCTACCATGGAGCGAATGGAGAACGAAGGTTATGATTTCTATCTGAAGAAGATAGATGCCGTTTACGACCAGTTGAAGTCCGAGTTTCTCGCCACTCAGGTATTGGGATTCTTCCAATATCCCGGTTGCCACGATATGACAAAGATGGTGCAGCCCTATCTGGACCGTATCACCGTTGACTCTCTCAAGCAAAAGGTAGAGGCCGCCCTGGCCAAGCACAAGCAGGACTATGGTCATGTCTTTCCCGGCCAGCCGGCACCCGACTTCACCTTTAAGAACGAGAAAGGAAAGCTGTTTCATCTCAGCGACCTGAGGGGAAAGTTGCTTTTCGTCGACATCTGGGGCACCTGGTGCGTGCCATGCATCGAGGAGATTCCTTATCTCAACAAACTGCAGGAGAAATACAAGAAAAACAAGAATGTGCATATCATGAGCATCGCCTGCGACAAGGAGAGTGCACGACCCAAGTGGCTGGCATTCCTGAAAAAACATAAGGAGATGAACTGGGCCCAGTATCAGGTGACAACAGAGGGTAATAAGATACTCGACGATGTGTATTTCGTCTATGGCATTCCGCGCTTTATGATTATCGACAAAGACGGAATCATCATCGATAGCGAGGCACAGCGTCCGTCATTCGCTGACTTCGACACCTATTTCGAGAAAATCGTAAACAGTCATTGATATGAGGAGAATAGTCTTATCAGTCATCATTTGCCATTTGTCTGTGCTGGCCACGCTCGCCCAGCCGGCACATTTCACGGGCAAGGTGAAGGACTTCAAGGAAGGCATTGCCATGATTACCCAGATGGGCGAGCAGGGACGGCACAACGACACCTTGAGAATTGCCGCCGACGGGTCGTTTGCCGTGGATGTCAATGTGCAGCAAACGGGGTTGGCCTATCTCCTTTTCGAGGACCTGAAGGCCAGCAGTATGTTGTTCCTCGAGCCGGGGATGAAGGCCGATCTGCAGATTTCTTTCGGCAAGAAAATGTCGTTTGACGAGGAAGTGAACAGCCTGGAAATTGTCTATACGGGTGATAACAAGGATGTGTTTGAGTTTGAGAACGGCTACGACGACTTCGAGAATTACAAGCAATGGCCGTGGGACAAGATATCAACTGTTGCCTTTGCCGACTATCGCAAGGACGTTGACAAGATGACAGAGAGTCATCTGCAGGCCCTCTACAAGGTCAGCAACCCGGCCTATAAAGAGATGAAAGGCCGCCAGCTGGAGAGCGGGCGGTTCGCCAACCTGTGCCGCTGGGCATGGGGAAACCAGGGCAAGAAGGATGCCGACTTCGAGCGGTGGATGCTTTCGTTCGACCATAACGACAGACGTAACATGGACAAGATAGGCAATTACTGGCGATGGTATATGAACAGCAACATGCCGCCTCGCGGCGAGCGCACGGCTGCGTCGTTCTACGACTGTCTGAAGAGTGCTTTTACCAATCAGGAGATCATCAACGAGTTTGCCGACGACTGGATTCAGCAGACGCTGAAGGAGGCACCTGAAGACATGGATGAGGAGGTGGCGGCCTACAAAGCCACATCGACCAACCTGAAAGGACACGAGGTGGCCGACCAGCTGTATGCCCACTATTCGAAGCTGAAGAAGGGTGCCCCTGCTGCCGACTTCGACTTCTACGACAAGGCAGGCCGGAAGTTCACGCTGAAGGATTTGCGAGGCCGTGCGGTCTATATCGACTGCTGGGCCACCTGGTGCGGACCCTGCTGCGCCGAGATTCCTTACATGGAAAAGTTGTATGCCCACTATAAGAACAATAAGAAGATAGAGCTCATCAGCATCTCGCTCGATGACAATAAGAAAAAGTGGGAGAAGAAGGTTGCCGAGGACAAACCCGGCTGGAAACAGTACATTGTCAATCAGAACTTTAAGTCGTTGCTCTGCAAGAACTACGACATCGACGGCATTCCCCGTTTCCTGATGTTCGACAAGAAAGGCCGCATTGTCAGTCTGAATGCGCCCCGTCCCAGTCATGAGAAGATCATCGAGTGGATTGACAGCCAACTCTGACAACTGGCTTCATGACCGATTTTTGATAACTCCAGACTGACAGAAGTTCCCGCCGCCATGGCAGGAAGAATGCGAAAAACAGCGATGAAATCTATGATTTTTGAGCGTTCTGTCGACTAGATGGTGATTACTGGTGTATCCTGGTTTCTTCTGTTTTTCTGGTTTTATTAGTCAGACAGGTTTTGCAGGTTGAACAAGTTGCACTGGTTTTGTCAGGCAGGTGAGATGCCTTACGTTAGGTTATCCCGATAAAAAAAAGAGGCGGCCTCCATTGAGGTCGCCTCTTTTGAATTTCTTTTACAAAATTACTTTACTGCGTCAGCAAGTTCAGCACCAGCCTTGAACTTCACAACCTTCTTGGCAGGAATCATGATCTTCTCTTTGGTAGCGGGGTTGATACCCTCGTGCTCACCACGCTCATTGATAGCGAATGTTCCAAAACCAACAAGAGCTACTTTGTCACCTGCTACGAGAGCCTCTTTCACAGCAGCAACAGCTGCGTCGAGAGCCTTCTTTGATTCAGCCTTGGTCAAACCTGCACCAGCTGCAATTTTGTCGATTAATTCTGACTTGTTCATAATTTTGAATTATTTAAATGGTTAATATAAAGAAGTATCACGTTAAATCTTTGGCAAATATAGGTTAATCATTTCATAAAACAAACAAAAAATAAAAAAAAGTGATGTTTTTCATGAAAAATTTTTCTTAAAGGGCTGTTTTTGTGCGGTTTAATAGATATTTTTCGTACTTTTGCGGTGTTTTTAGTGAAGTACGAATCAAAACGAGAATAAGAGATATGAGAAATATACCTACAATTACCAAGAATCTGCTCATTATAAATGTGCTGGCGTTTCTGGCTTACTACGTGCTGAGTCTGCAGCATATTGATTTGAACAATCTGTTGGGTCTGCACTTCTTCCTGGCCTCTGATTTCCACTTGTATCAGTTGGTGACCTACATGTTCATGCATGCCAACCTGCAGCACATTTTCTTCAACATGTTTGCCCTGTGGATGTTCGGTTGCGTGATAGAGAATGTATGGGGTCCGAAGAAATTCCTTTTTTATTACATTTCTTGCGGTATTGGAGCCGGATTGATTCAGGAGCTGACCCAGTTGGGCTCGCTCTACGTACTGATGAACCAGAGCGGCTATGATGTCAGCCTCATGCAGTTGTTCTCGCTCAGTGCCGCCGATGCCCAGGCCCTGAACGCTTGGACCACCGTGGGAGCGTCGGGTGCCGTGTATGCCATTCTGCTGGCCTTCGGCATGCTGTTCCCCGAGGAGCGCCTGTTCATCTTCCCCTTGCCCGTACCCATCAAGGCGAAGTGGCTCATCACCGGTTATATCGTCATCGAGTTGTTTTCTGCCCTGTCGACCACAGGCGACAATGTGGCCCATTTCGCCCACCTCGGCGGTATGCTGTTCGGCTTCCTCATGATACGTTATTGGCGCAAGAAAGACACTTACGGCGGTTTCGGTTCTGGCGACTCGCCGGTCGACAAGTTCAAGCGCTATTGGGAAAAGCACTCGAAGAAGAGCGCCAGCGACTATGAGCAGCCGCGCCATGAGACCGACTGGGAGTATAATGCCCGCAAGAAGGAGGAGCAGGACGAGATTGACCGCATACTCGACAAGATACGGAAAAGCGGCTACGACAGTCTGACGAAAGAGGAGAAACGCCGCCTTTTCGACAATAGCAACCGTCAGAACTGATGCTGAAGGGATTGAAGAAGTTTTTTCTGAAGATGATGGCCGGCGCCAATATAGTGACCGTCATCATCATGCTGCTGGTGGGCATGGCCGGCCGGCTGAGTCCTGCCGAGCACCCGATGCTGACGAATGCGGGCCTGCTCTATCCGGTGTTTCTGCTCATCAACCTGGCTTTCATGTTTTTCTGGCTCACGTTCCACTGGAAGGGTGTGCTCATTCCCATCGTGGGCTATCTGCTCTGCTACGGGTCGCTGCGCGTCTATCTGCCGCTCAACATGCCTGCCGATGCACCCGACGACGCCATTAAGGTGATGACCTATAACGTGTGCCGGTTTGCCAAAGGCAGCATCCGCGACGACGGCACCAATCCCGTCATCGAGTACATCAAGCAGAGCGGGGCCGACATCGTTTGTCTGCAGGAGGCCAATTCCGACCTCATCAGCCAGAAAGACATCAGTCGCGAGCTCTCGAAGGTCTACGAGTATGGCGACACGGTCGTGCGCCATTACAGCGGCAACACCATCGCCATCTACAGCAAATACCCCATTGTGGGCAAGGAGCGCATCGAGTTCGACTCGAAGTGGAACATCTCTGCCGCCTTCAAAGTGCTCATCGACGGCGATACGGTGATGGTCGTCAACAACCACCTGGAAACCAACAAACTGCTCGAGGACGAACAGCAAAAGTTCAAAAAAATGATGAAAGGCGTCGACAACCGCGACGAGGTGGTCAGCACCTCGCGCCTGCTCATCAGCCGCCTGGCCGAGGCTGCCGTCATCCGCCAGCCCGAGGCCCTGGCAGTGGCCGCCTATATCCGCATGCACGAGGGTATGCCCATGATCGTGTGTGGCGACTTCAACGACAATCCCCTGTCGTATGCCCGGCGGGTGGTGGCCAACGGCCTGACCGACTGCTTTGTAACCACTGGTCTGGGACTGGGATGGACCTTCAACAAGAGCGGCATGTATGTGCGCATCGACAACATTTTCTGCTCGCAGCACTGGGAGCCTTATCGCTGTCATGTGGACCGGAAAAACGACGCCTCAGACCATTATCCCGTCGTTTGTTGGCTAAAAAAACGGCTAAAACATTAAATAATGTACGCGAAATTTTTTCAGAAATAAAAAAATAACTATCTTTGCACCCTAATATCGAAGGCTGTCCATAAAAAGCAGCCTTAATTCGTGTGAGATGAATACAAAAAATAACAATTAAATAAAAACCATCAATTAAAATGCAAAACAAAGGAATTGTAATTTGTACTGCCGTCCTACTGACGCTTGCAAGTATCTTCTATTTGTCTTTCTCGGCCGCCACACGCTACTACGACAGCCAGGCCGCCAAGATTAAGGATCCCATCGCACAGCAGGATTACAAAGATTCTGTGAAGTATATGGGTGTCTATTCATACCAGAAGTGCTTGGAGACGCAGATTGGTCTGGGTCTTGACCTGAAGGGCGGTATGAACGTCATCCTCGAAATCAGCGTTCCCGACGTTGTGGAGGTGCTCGCTGACCACAAGACAGACCCTGCCTTCGTGAAGTCGATGAACGAGGCAAAGAAAGAAGAGGAGACAAGTCAGAGCGACTTCATCTCACTGTTTATCAACGCTTACAAGAAGAATGCACCGGGCCATCGCCTTGCCGAGATCTTCGCCACACAGCAGCTGAAGGGCAAGGTGAGCACACAGAGCAGCGACTCGGAGGTTGAGAAGGCACTGCGCGCTGAGGTTCAGTCGGCCATCGACAACTCGTTCAACGTGGTCCGCAACCGTATCGATAAGTTCGGTGTCGTTCAGCCCAATATCCAGAAGCTCGAGGGACAGGACGGCCGTATCATGGTCGAAATGCCAGGTATCCGTGAGCCGGAGCGTATCCGTAAGTTGCTCCAGGGCTCTGCCAACTTGGAGTTCTGGGAGACCTACAACAGCGACGAGATCATCCCTTACTTCTCGCAGCTCGACCAGCGCTTCGCCAACGCCGGTGGTGAGGCCACAGAGGCTCCTGCCGACAGCGTGAGGGCTGAGCAGGCCGACACCACCAAGCAGGCCGAGGCCAAGAAAGAGACTGGCAAGTTCACCCTGAACAAGGACAACAAGGTGGCCGACAAGGATAGCAATGCCGACCTTGAGGCTGCCAAGAAGCAGCACCCGCTGCTGGCCCTCATCCAGCCCATGAGCCAGAATATCGGTCTCGTGGCTATGGCCAACATCCGCGATACTGCCGACATCAACAAGATTATCTATTCCGACCTGGCCAAGCAGGTGCTGCCCTCAGACCTTCGTCTGGTGTGGGGTGCCAAGCCCTCCGACATGGTTGGTGGCAACAAGAAAATCTTCGAGCTCTATGCCCTGAAGGTGACCAACTCTAACGGTCGCGCTCCGCTGGAGGGTGACGTAATCACCGATGCTAAGGACGAGTTCGACCACGTGACAGGCCGCCCCTGCGTGAGCATGTCGATGAACTCTGACGGTGCACGCCGTTGGGCTGCCCTGACCAAGGCTAATGTGGGTAAGGCTATCGCCATCGTGCTCGACGGCGTGGTCTACAGTGCTCCCCGCGTGAACGGTGAGATCACTGGCGGTAACTCGCAGATCACTGGTAACTTCACCATCGAGGATACCAAGGACCTGGCCAACACCCTGAAGTCGGGTCGTATGCCGGCTCCCGCACGTATCGTGCAGGAAGAGGTGGTTGGTCCGTCACTCGGTGCACAGTCTATCCAGCAGGGTATCATCTCGTTCATCGTGGCCTTCATCATCCTGATGCTCTACATGATCTGCATGTATGGCTTCATCCCGGGCATGGTGGCCAACTGCGCCCTGTTGGTGAACATCTTCTTCACACTGGGTATTCTGACGTCGTTCCAGGCCGCACTCACCATGTCGGGTATCGCTGGTATGGTGCTGTCGCTCGGTACTGCTGTCGATGCTAACGTGCTTATCTATGAGCGTACGAAGGAAGAGCTGCGCAAGGGACTGAACGTGCGCCAGGCACTGGCTGCCGGTTACAGCAACGCCTTCTCGGCTATCTTCGACTCGAACGTCACCTCACTGATGACTGGTGTTATCCTGTATGTCTTTGGTACTGGTCCTATCCGTGGTTTCGCAACTACCTGGATGATTGGTATCATCGTATCGTTCTTCACTGCTGTGTTCCTCACACGTATCGTCTATGAGAACCGCATGAAGAAAGACAAGTGGCTGAACCTGACCTTCACCACCAACTTCTCGAAGAACTTCATGCAGAACACCCACTACAACTTCATGGGTATCTACAAGAAGACCTTCACCGTGGCCGCTATTGCCGCAGTTGTCTTCATCGGCTTCCTCTTCATCCGCGGACTGAGCAAGAGCATCGACTTCACCGGTGGTCGCAACTACGTGGTGACCCTCGACAAGCAGGTACCTGTAGAGCAGGTGCGCACCGTGCTGAACGGCGCATTCGTCAACACCATGGGCGACAAGAACGGCCAGGAGGCCAACACCAGCGTCATCGCACTGGGTACTGATGGTAAGACCGTACGTATCTCTACCAACTGGAACATCGAGTCGAACAGCCCGACTGTTGACGACGAGGCTGAGACCATCCTCTTCAATGCCTTGAAGAAGGGCGGACTGGTATCGCAGGCCGACGTCAACTCGTTCAAGAATCCTGATGTTCGTGAGGGCGGCTCTATCATCAGCTCTTCGAAGGTAGGTCCTTCGGTGGCTAAGGATATCACCCGCGGTGCCTTCTACAGCGTGCTCATCGCCCTGGTGGCCATCTTCCTTTACATCCTGGTGCGTTTCCGCAACGTGGCCTTCTCGGTAGGTTCTATCGTAGCACTGGCCTTCGATGCACTCGTAGTGATTGGCTTCTACTCTATCTTGTGGGGCATCCTGCCGTTCTCACTCGAGGTCGACCAGACATTCATCGGTGCCGTGCTGACGGTGATCGGTTACTCTATCAACGATAAGGTGGTGGTCTTCGACCGTATCCGTGAGAACCTCGGCCTGTACAAGAAGCGCGACTACCAGACCATCTTCAACGACTCGCTGAACCAGACCCTGGCTCGTACGTTGAACACCTCAATCTCTACGTTGATCGTGCTGCTCTGTATCTTCATCCTCGGTGGTAACTCTATCCGTTCGTTCTCGTTCGCAATGATCCTGGGTGTCGTCTTCGGTACGATGTCGTCTATCTTCATTGCTGCTCCTATCGCTTACCTGACCCTCGGTCGTAAGATTCAGGAAGACGAAGAGGTTCCTGCCAAGGCTGGCAAGGCTGCTAAGAAATAATCACACCTTATTATATATATAAGGCGTTTCATCGCTGTCAAGGGCGACATCCATCATGGGTGCCGCCCTTGATGCGTTTTCATACTTCTCAATGCCACGAAAGCAGTTGGGTGAGAATTGAGAAGATGATGGGGGCGTTTTAGCAAAATCTATTGCCAAACTACGACTTTTATAAATAGTAAGGACGACGCTGACTCCAGTGCCGTCCTTACTTTTTTCATAGCTGTCAATGAGCTGTTTTACCGTTCATCATCAATAGATTTCCAATGAGGCATTAAATACACTCCAATTAGGCATTAAATACACTCTAATTAGGCATTAATTAGCCCCTAATTAGTCTATCAATTATACCTTAATTAGTCAATCAATTAGACCTTAATTAGTCTATCAATTAGAAATTCATTTGTCCATTAGGCTGAAACGGCCTCTCTGCGTTACTCCTGCGAGGTGCGCAAGTCGCGGTCGGTCATGGCGCATACGCACGAGTCGCTCCACACATTCTCGGCAGTTTCCAGCATGTCGATGATGGTGTAGATGGGGAGGATGATGCCCATGATGGCGATGTCTCCGCCAATTCCTGTCATGAGCGAGAGCGTGAGGAAATAGCAGCCCATGGGCACACCGGCATTGCCGATGGCCGAGAAAACAGCGATGAAAAGCCACAAAATCATGGTGGGCAGCGTGATTGCCATGCCGCTGTTCTGCATCACAAAGAGCGAGGTGACCAGGATGAAGGCGGCACAACCGTTCATGTTGATGGTGGTGCAGATGGGCAATACGAAACGGGCCACGCGCGGCGAGACGCCGTTCCGCTTCTCCGCCGACTCCATGGTGACGGGCAATGTGGCGGCCGAGCTCTTGGTGAAGAGGGCCATGAGCACTGCCGGCGACATGGCGCTGAACGTCTTCAGCGGGTTGATGCCGCGCGCCAAGAGGAACAGCGGCAGCACGATGAAGAACTGGATGGCGTTGCCGCCGATGATGACAGCCACATATTTGCCCAGCGAGTCGATGACCACACCGGCTGTGACCTGCGCCGACAGTTGTGCCGCAAAGGCGACAATGCCCACCGGCAGGGTCCAGATGAGCCATCTGATGAGCATAAAGAGCAACTCCTGCAATCCCTGAAGCCCCTTTACGAGCACATCTTTGCGCTCTGACTCAGGCATTCGCGAGATGCCGATGCCGATGACAAAGGCGAGCAAAATCAGTGTAAGTGCGTTGCCCTCGAGGAACGGCCGTACGATGTTGTTGGGGATGACCGACAGGATATGGTCGGAATAACTGGTCGGTGTGTCGGCCGCCAGCGACTCCACGGCGGCGGTTTGCTCGGCCGTGGTGCTTGGATTGGCGCCAAGAGACAGGTTGCCCGGTGCGATGGCGATGTATAACAGCATACCGACAAGTGCTGCCGCGAAGGTGGTGAGCAGCGTATAAGTGATGGTCCGGACGAAGATGCGGCGGGTCTCACGCTGTTTTCCGAACGAGGCGAGGGTAGTGATGACGGCCAGCACGATGGTGGGCACGGCCAGCAGCTGGAACAAGCGGCTGTAGATGGTGGCCACAAAGTTCATCAGATGGTCGAGCCATGCTACTCCCAGCATGCCCAACAGCGCACCTACCACGAGTGCACCGCCCCATAGGAATACCTGCTTTTTCATTGCGAGATCACCTCAAGTCCTTTCTGGTAGATGTGGTTCTGGTCGTTGGCAATGTGGAAATACTCGCTCATGTCCCATATATCACGGGCGACAAGCGATTTCAGCTGATTGCGCAAGTAGGGCAGGGTGCGCTTCATCTCGGCATCGTCCTGCGGCTTGACTTTCTGTTTGTCGGCCTCGGCAATAATCTCGTCAATCAGCGACTGGGGCACCTCGAACTGACGGTTGAACTGCTCGAAGGTGGCGTAACGGCTCTTCAGCTGCTTGCGGTTGTTGTCGATGTAGCGCAGGCTGGCATTCAAAACAATGCTGCGGGCCGACAGCTGCCGGTGGTATTTTGTGTACTGAAGGGTGTCCAGTGGCACGAAGAAATCGGGCATAATGCCGCCTCCACCATAGACAATGCGCTGTTTACGCAGGGTGTAACACTTCAGCGAGTCGGCAAAGTGGATGCTGTCAGGATTGGTCAGCTCGCCATGCTTCAGGCGGTTGTCGAGGTCCATCTCATAGTCGCGCAAGTCACCTTTCTTATACGGTTTCTGTATGCAGCGGCCGCTGGGGGTGTAGTAGTGGGCAATGGTCAGGCGGATCATCGAGCCGTCGGGCAGGTCGATGGGGCGCTGAACCAGTCCTTTGCCGTACGACCGGCGGCCCACCACGGTGCCACGGTCCTGGTCTTGGATGGCGCCGGTGACGATTTCAGCTGCCGAGGCAGTGAACTCGTTGATGAGAACCACCACCTTTCCTTCCACCAGTTTGCCATTTCCTTTGGCGCGGTACTCGGCCCGCTGGCCCGCTTTGCGGCCCTGCGTATAGACAATAAGGTCGTTCTTTTCCAAGAATTCATCGGCTATCTGGACGGCTGCCTGCAGGTAGCCGCCACCATTGTCCTGCAAATCGAGCAGCAGGTCTTTCATGCCTTGCTGCTGCAGGGTGCGCACACCTTCCATGAACTCATCGTAGGTGGTGGCCCCGAAATTGGTGATGCGGATATAACCGATGCCCGGCCGGACCATATAGACGGCATCAATCGACTTGACGGGAATCTTGTCGCGGGTGACGATGAATGTCAGCTGGTCGGCAATGCCGCGGCGCACCACGCCCAGTTTCACTTGGGTTCCCTTCTTGCCGCGCAGACGTTTCATGATGTCTTCTTTCGACATCTTCACACCGGCGATAGCGGTGTCGTTGACCGATACGATGCGGTCGCCGGGCATGATGCCCACCTTCTCAGAGGGACCGTTCACCACGGGCTGGATGACTATCAGCGTGTCCTCAATCATATTAAACTGCACGCCGATACCGTCGAAGTTGCCTTGCAGCGGTTCGTTCATGGCCTTCACCTCCTTGGGTGTGGCATAGGTGGAGTGGGGGTCCAGCTCTTTCAGCATGCCGCGAATGGCATCTTCCACCAGTTTCGACTCATCCACCGTGTCGACATATAAGTTAGTGATAGCCATTTCGGCAATCTGCAACTTGCGGATAGGACTGTTGTTGCCCAAATTAAAGCGAAGTTGGGCAAGACCCACCCCACCCCTCCCTATGAGGGAGGGAGTGATTAGCACCAGTAGCAATACGATAATTCGTCTTACAAGATGTTTTGATAATCTCATTTGAAATATAATTCTATTGTTTTTATTACGTTCTCAATATCATTCATCACTTCTTCGTTGCTAAAACGCAGGATATGGTAGCCCTGTTGCTCCAGCCAATCTGCACGCTGGCTGTCATACTCTTGCTGTCGCGGCTCTGAATGATAACCTCCATCTACCTCTATAATCAGTCCGTCGTCTCTGCTTAAAAAATCTACGATATAGTCACCTATAATGTGCTGTCGCAAAAACGGATGACCCTCCATTCTTTTTTTGCGAAGAGCTTCCCATAAGAGATGCTCAGCCATTGTCATGTTTTTGCGATTCTTTCTGGCATTTTCCTTTAGCAGCGGATAGATGTCGGGATGGGCTGTCTTATACTCCATGATCAGTGTCTTACTACCAACAGGCTTGAAGCAAAAGAGCTATTTACCCCCTCCCTCATAGGGAGGGCTGGGGTGGGTCCTCCTCCTCAGGTCTGTCTTCTTCTACCACGAGGTTCTCGATAATAAAGTTCTGGCGCTCCATGGTGTTCTTGCCCATGTAGTATTCCAACAGTTTTTGCACTTGGTCGTTTTTATGCAGGGTGACCTGTTCCAAACGGATGTCGGGACCGATGAAACCGGAGAATTCCTCGGGGCTGATCTCGCCAAGACCCTTGAAACGGGTGATTTCGGGGTCGGGCCCCAGCTCGGCGATGGCCTTCAGGCGCTCCTCGTCGCTGTAGCAATAGCGCGTGATGAAGTCGCCCTTCTTCTCGCCCCGTTCGGCCTTGCGCGTGTCATCCTCGGCAATCACCTTCTTGTTTTTGATTTTTGTGCGGCGGTTTCTGACGCGGAACAGCGGAGTCTGCAGCACATACACATGTCCTTTCTTGATGAGTTCGGGGAAGAACTGCAGGAAGAAGGTGATGATGAGCAGTCGGATGTGCATGCCGTCGACATCGGCATCGGTGGCGACAATCACCTTGTTGTAGCGCAGGGTGTCCAGTCCGTCCTCAATGTCGAGGGCCGCCTGCAGCAGGTTGAACTCCTCGTTCTCGTAGACAATCTTCTTGGTCAGTCCGAATGAGTTGAGCGGTTTGCCACGCAGCGAGAACACCGCCTGTGTGTTCACGTCGCGGCTTTTCGTGATGCTTCCGCTGGCCGAGTCACCCTCCGTGATGAAGATGCACGACTCTTCCTTGCGGTCGTTCTTGGTGTCGCTGTAGTGGATGCGGCAGTCGCGCAGCTTGCGGTTGTGCAGGTTGGCTTTCTTGGCGCGCTCACGGGCCAGTTTGGTGACACCCGCCATGGCCTTGCGCTCGCGCTCACTCTCCTTCACCTTGTTCTCGATGACCTCGGTCACATCGGTGTGGATGTGCAGGTAGTTGTCTACCTCGCGCTTGATGAAGTCGCCCACATATTTGTTGATAGACTCGCCATCGGGCGCCATCTGGGTGCTGCCGAGCTTGATTTTGGTCTGGCTCTCGAACACCGGCTCCTCCACATTGATGGCGATAGCAGCCACCAGACCGTTGCGGATGTCGCCATATTCGTATTTCCCGAAATACTCCTTGATGGTGCGGGCGATATGCTCTTTGAACGCACTCTGGTGGGTACCGCCCTGTGTGGTGTGCTGTCCGTTGACAAACGAGTGGTATTCCTCACCGTATTGGTTGGTGTGGGTGAAGGCTATCTCGATGTCTTCGCCCTTCATGTGCACAATAGGGTAGAGCACATCGACCGTCATGTTGTCGGTCAGCAGGTCTTGCAGACCGTTGCGGCTGATGATGCGCTTGCCATTGTACATGATGGTGAGGCCCTGGTTCAGGTAGGTATAGTTGCGAAGCATCGTCTCGATGATATCGTCGTGGAAGCGATACTCCTTGAAAAGAGTCTTGTCGTTGTCGGGCTCGAAGAAGATAAAAGTACCGGTTTCATCGCTGCTTTTCGATGTTTCATCGGTTTGCAGGATGCCCCGTTCGAAGGTCAGTGTGCGCACCTTGCCCTCGCGATAGCTTCTCACCTCGAAGTGCGAGCTCAGTGCGTTGACGGCTTTCACACCGACACCGTTCAGGCCGACACTCTTCTTGAAAGCCTTCGAGTCGTACTTACCGCCTGTATTCAGCATGCTGACGGCCTCGACGAGCTTTCCTTGCGGGATGCCGCGGCCATAGTCGCGCACCGACACACGCAGGTTGTCGTCGACATCGACCTCGATGCGCTTGCCGGCATTCATCTTGAACTCGTCGATGGAGTTGTCGATGACCTCCTTCAGCAGCACATAAATACCGTCCTCGGGCAGCGAACCGTCGCCCAGGCGACCGATATACATACCCGGGCGCGTCCGGATATGCTCCATGTCACTCAGGTGCCGTATGTTGTCGTCGGTATATTCAACGGTGTTGGGTGTTGACGGTT
>DEFO01000042.1:0-25596 GCA_002350805.1 Prevotella sp. UBA2850 | reverse complement strand
GTTGACGGTTGGGTGTTGATGGTATGTTTTTTATCTGTCATTATGTAGATTTTTTATTTTACCATTGATTTTCTTAATGCAGCAAGTTGTCTGACTATTGAAACTATTTTCTCATCTACAACAGCTAGTTCATCAGCTGATATATAGTGATAAGCTTCGGCTAGTTCCAACTGACTCGATGTTTCCATTAACGAACCATTAGCTATCTCTAAAAACCGTATTCGTTCGTTCGTAGAATATCGACCAAAACCTTCTGCTATATTAAACATTACAGAAGTAGAAGCCCTCCGCAATTGGCTAGTCAAAGCAAACCTCTCCTCCGCAGGAAATTTTTTTATCAGGTCATTGACCATCATTGCCATTGATTTAGCGTCTTGATAAACTTCTAATCTTCTATAATAAAACAACTCCATAACCTATTAGATGATATTGTCTAAGTGTATATCACTATTCATCACTATCCATCAACACCCATCATTCACCACCTATTATTTTCTTGTAGCATCTGCGGCGCTTGTGCTGGAGCGTCTCGAAATAGCTCCACTGGCCCTGCACGTTCTCGTTCGACTCCATCTCCACCTGGCTTTCGCCCCATTCGATGCCATATTTGTTGTACCAGGGAATGAGGTGATAGAACATGAGTGCATTGACGCCTTTCGAGCGGTACTCGGGCAAAACGCCAATCATCTCCAGGTCGACGATGTTGGTCTTATGGAACTTCAGTGCGCGCAGCACGTGCCACCAGCCAAAGGGCCACAGGCGGCCGCGATGGCATTTCTGTAATGCACGCGACAGCGACGGGATGGTGATGCCCACGCCCACCAGCTTATGCTCGTCGGTCGACCAGTCCTCCACAATGGGAATCAGGTTGAGGTCGGCAAAGGGCAGATACATGTCCACATACTGCTCGATCTGCTTGTCCGACAGACGGGAGAATCCGTAGAGGTCCTTGAACGTGTCGTTGATGAGTTCGAAGATTTTTTTGCCCATTCCACCGTCGAAAATCTCCTTCTTGGTCAGGGTGCGTATTTTCAGATGATAGCGCTTCATGATCATCTCTGAAATCTTCGTCATCTTCTCGGGCACCTTCTCGGGCACGAAGATCTTGAACTCCACGTAGTCGTTGTCTTTCTCAAAACCGCCCAGGCGCTCCATGTGCTCGGGGTAGTAGGGATAGTTATAGATGGTGGCCATGGTGCCCAGTTCGTCGAAGCCGAAGGTCAGCATGCCCTCGGGGTCGAAGTCGGTGAAGCCCAACGGACCGATCATTTCCTTCATACCCTTGCTGCGGCCATAGGCCTTTACTGCATCGAACAAGGCCCGGCTGACCTCTATATCGTCGATGAAATCGAGCCATCCGAAGCGTACACTCTTCCGTTCCCACCGTTCGTTGGCGCGGTGGTTGATGATGGCAGCCACTCGTCCGGCCACCTTTCCGTCCTTATAGGCCAGATAATACTCGGCCTCGCAGAACTCGAAAGCGGCATTCTTGTCATGGCTCAGCGTGGTCATGTCGTCGCTGAACAGGGTTGGCACGTCGTACTCGTTTCCTGCATACAGGTCATAATGAAATTCGATGAAGGTTTTCAAGTCGTGCTTGCTCTCCACCTTCTTGATGATTACTGATGACATAGTGTTTTTTCTTAAATCATGCAAAGATAAGAAAAAAGTGGGATATAGCCAAAAATCACGCTTATTTTCAACTTATTTTAATAAGGTGTCAGCCTTTGGCGTAGTCAGTTTTGCATGCTTTTCCGGCAAATGAGCAGGATATGCTCTTTTTCTCTTGCGGTGGTGGCAAAGATATAGCAGTCGCCACCGTCGCTCAGTCGCAGTCGTTTGCGCAATTCGGCCACCGCGAGCGGGAAGTTGCGCACGGCGATATTGGCCTTGTTGATGCCCGCAAGGGCCGTTTTCAGCTCGCGTTTGTTCAGGGTTGTCACCCGTTCAATCACGAAAGAACGGCCTGGAAAACCATCGATGGAATGGGCAGAAATGAACAAATGGCTGTTTCTTCCGACGGCCTTTACGTCGTAGCGGTCGGCCAATGCCTCGAAGCATCCTGCTTTCATGATGCTGGCGTTGGGCTCGTAGAGATAACACCCCGGGAGTGAGGAGTAGGCGGGAGTGAAAAGAGGGATGGTCTTGCAAAGCGGGGGCACAGCCGTCTGACTGATATCCAGCACAAACTCTTTCTCGTCGTTCACGCAATAGATGGTTTTCTTTGGCGAATTGTGTCGTGCAAAAACTAGTAGTAGTTCTTTGCACTCATTGTTCAACGAGATGATGTGCACCTCTGTAACGTGCTTCTCGTGACCATCCCCAGTGGTTTGTTCCAAGGCTGCGACGGCCTGGTGCCAGTCGAGCATGGGTGATAGTTTGATGATGCAGAAATCGCATTTTCCGGCGATTTCATCGGCTATTTTCGAAATGTCGGGCGTGCAGTCGGTCATGTCGTACGTGCGCTTGCCCTGTGTGTCGCGGCGGGCCGGGTCTAGATAGATAAGGTGGGTGTGCGTCATCTGGTGCAGATAGTCCACCCCGTCGCCGCAGACGACCTCAGCCTGTGGCAGGCCCAGCAGTTCGAAATTATGTCTTGCGGCCTCGCAAAGATGCTGTTGCTGCTCCACATACACGGCCTTTCTGAACCTACGTGCCATGAATGAGAAATCGACTCCGAATCCGCCAGTAAGGTCGGCCATGCCCGCCTCTGGCACATCTCCCACCAGTCTTTCGGCCAGCCGTGCCTTGTAGCAGGCCGTCTGTTCGCTGCTGCACTGCTCCATCGAGATATGAGGCGGATAGATGAGTCCCTCCATGGCCGCCCACGATGGTATTTTCTGTTGTGCCTTCTGCCTGCCCGCAATCTGGTTGAGCGCGAACGGCATGTCGACATGGGCTTGTCGTGAGGCTTGCAGGGCCAGTTTCCGAACGTCATCGGCTGCATGCTGCCGGATAAAGTCGAGCGTCTCTTGATTCACGCTGCAAAAGTACGGAAAATCGTCCGTACGACAAAATTATTGGTTTGCTTTTTGTGCTGATATGCTGCAAGTTATCTGAAGTTTTGACAAAATAGGCTGCAGCCTGTGTCATTTTGTAAAGAATATGGTATAATCAGCTCTGCAAAAACGTTTTTTCTCCACTTAATGAGTTGATTTACAAGTTTTTTGTGTACCTTTGCACCCTCATTCTGAAAGATAGCCTCCCGGCTATCGCACCCATCAGCGTGAACGTATCGCGAACATTGAAATATTTACAACTTGAAGACATTTGAAGAATTGGGCGTGTGCAGTGAGATTCGCCGCGCCATCGAGGAACTGGGCTTTGTCAATCCGATGCCCGTTCAGGAGGAAGTGATTCCCTATTTGCTGGGTAACAAAAATGATGTCATCGCGCTGGCACAGACCGGCACTGGCAAGACCGCCGCTTTTGGCATTCCCCTTTTACAACGTATCAACCCTGAAGATCCTACCACTCAGGCCCTGATCCTGAGTCCCACCCGCGAACTTTGTCTGCAGATTGCCGACGATCTTCGTGATTTCTCGAAATACATGACCGGCATTCGCGTGGTACCCGTCTACGGAGGTGCCGACATTGTGCAGCAAATCAAGGCTTTGCGCAACGGTGCCCATATCATCGTGGCCACACCAGGTCGTCTCATCGACCTGATGAACCGTGGCAAGGCGAAGATCGATCAGGCAGCCAACGTGGTGCTCGACGAGGCCGACGAGATGCTCAACATGGGTTTCTCGGAGAGCATCAACGAGATTTTCGAGCATGTGCCCGAAGACCGTAACACCCTGCTCTTCTCGGCCACCATGAGCAAGGAAATCGAGAAGATAGCCCTCAACTACCTGCACGACCACAAGGAGATTGTGGTGGGCAGCCGCAACGAGGGTGCCGAGAATGTCAACCATGTGTATTACATGGTGAATGCCAAGGACAAATACCTGGCACTGAAGCGCATTGTCGACTTCTATCCCCGTATCTTTGCCATTATCTTCTGCCGCACGAAGATTGAGACGCAGGAGATAGCCGACAAGCTCATCAAGGACGGCTATAATGCCGAGGCTCTGCACGGCGACCTCTCGCAGCAGCAGCGCGACCTGACCATGCAGAAGTTCCGCCGTCACCTGACACAGTTGCTCGTGGCTACCGACGTGGCTGCCCGCGGACTGGACGTCGACGACCTGACGCATGTCATCAACTACGGACTGCCCGACGATATCGAGAACTACACCCACCGCTCGGGCCGTACTGGCCGTGCCGGCAAGAAAGGCACCAGCATATCGATTGTGCACACTCGTGAGAAGCACAAGATACGCGCCATCGAGAAAGAGATAGGCAAGGAGTTTGTCGAGGGCGACATCCCGACAGCTGCCGAAATCTGTAAGAAACAGCTCTACAAGGTGATGGACCAGATCCTGAAGACCGATGTCGAGGAAGAGCAGATTGCCCCGTTCATGCAGGACATCAGCCGTTACTTCGAGTATATCGACAAAGAAGATATCATCAAGAAGATTGTGTCGGTCGAGTTCGGTAAGTTCCTGGCTTACTATGCCGATGCACCAGAGATCGAGAAACCTGCCTCGAAGAAGAAAGAGCGTGGTGCCAAGGGCGAGGAACGTGGTGCGCGCGGCAAGGAGCAGGGCGGTCGTTCGGGCAGCCGCCGCAAGGCCGAGGCCGGCTACCGCAGGCTGTTCATCAACTTGGGCAAGACCGACGGTTTCTATCCCGGCGAGGTGATGCAGTTCCTCAACAAGCACGTCAAGGGCCGTCAGGAAGTGGGTCATATCGACCTGCTCAGTAAGTTCAGCTATATTGAGGTGCCCGAGAAAGATGCCAACAAGGTGATGAAAGCCCTCAATGGTGTGTATTATAAGAACCGTGAGGTGCGCTGCAACGATGCCGACGACACGCAGAAGCGTGGTGGCAAAGGCGACACCCGCGGCAGGAAAGACACTGCTCCCCGTGGAGGCAAAGAAGCCTCGTCGCGGGGCAAGAAGGCCGCTGCCGTGCCCAAGAAGTTCCGTACTGGCGACGGCACGGGCGACTGGCGCGAGCTGATGAAAGGACAACCCTTCAAATTCAGAGGCGAAGAGCCCGATTTCAGTGAGGAAGGCTGGGCACGCCGGAAACCGAAGAGATAAAGCATGGAATGGTGCCAAGACGATTGTTTCGTTGGCGGCAGAGTGGCTTAAAGCCAACTCCAACTTCCCCAAGGAGGAGCGCAAGATGCTGTCAGAACAATCGCTCCGGCAGTTATTGATAAAGCAAGGAGCAAGAGATATGGTTACGCAACAGAACCTGATTCTCTTGCTCCTTGCTTTTTGTGTCTTGTCGTCGAAGTGCCCTGTTCTGAGGAACGGCATGATGATGCCACCCCGCAGCCGAAACAAAGTCATCTACAATAAGGCACTTTTTCAGGTACAATGAATACTCTTTTGCCGTACAACTGATGGCTGGAGAAGGTACAAACAGGCATCTTTTGGAAGCTATCACTCCAGTGATAGGATCCTCTCACTCCAGTGATAGATTGCTCTCACTCCAGTGATAGACTGCTTTCGCTATAGTAATAGACCGGAACGGCATCCTTTCATCGGCATCAACAGGGAAAGGATTTACAGTCGCAAAGATACAAAAAAATGGGCAGAAAAAAGAAAGAAAAAACGGTTTTTTGAATCAATATCAACAGCGGAAAAGACATCATATATAAAAACGATACAAGGAAACATTGGGAAGAAAAAGTGAATAGTCTGCAACGCATCACTCGTTGCTGATAACTGGCGATATGCCTCAATCTCGTTTCATAAATTGTGAAAGAGTCTTAAAAAATGAGGTTCTGCGGTTCAACGTATCGGTTCTTGTTGTAACTTTATCTTCAATTACTGAAAAAACACTTAAACACACCTAAACAATAGCCATGGATAGAAGACAATTTATGAAATCGTTGGGAGCCGTGGGACTGTTCACCATCGTACCGAGAAAGGTGTTGGGCGGTAATGGGTTTATTGCGCCCAGCGACCAACTGACGAAAGCCATCATCGGCGTAGGTGGTATCGGGCGTTCGTCCACCCATTTCTCCTCGTCGGAGGCTTGCCGCCTGCTGGCAGTATGTGATGTTGACAAGAAGCATTTGGAGAGTGCCGTGGATGGCGCGAAGACCAAACTGAAGGAAAACGTGAAAGCTTACGACGACTGGCGTGAGCTGATTCATCAGTCGGGCGCCGACATTATCCACATCGCCACGCCGCCCCATTGGCACGGTCTTATGGCGGTGGAAGCCGCCAAGGCAGGTAAGGACATCTGGTTGGAGAAGCCTATGACGCGCACCATCGGCGAGGGAAAGGCCGTGAAGGAAGCCGTGCAGCGCTACGGTCGCATCCTGCGACTGAACACATGGTTCCGTTTCACAGATACGTTCTATGGCCTCGGTACCCCCGTGAAGCCGTTGAAGAAACTCATTCAGAGTGGTATGCTCGGCTGGCCGCTGAAGGTTACCGTCTCAGGAGCTACGGGCTTCACGTGGAAATTCTTCTGGGTAGGCAAGGACAACCTCACCCCTCAGACTGTACCCTCAGAGCTGAACTACGATATGTGGCTCGGTCCGGCACCTTTCAAGCCCTATAATGCCCATCGTGTGCATCAGACTTTCCGAGGCTATTGGGACTACGACGGCGGTGGTCTGACCGATATGGGTCAGCACTATCTCGACCCTGTGCAGTATATGCTGGGCAAGGATAAAGAGTTCCCGGTGAAGGTGGAGATTGACGCTCCGCAGCAACACTACGATGCCGTGGGCATCTGGCATAAGATAACATACACCTATGCTGACGGCTGCCAGATTGTGCTCGAGGGTGAAGGCTATGAGAGCAAAGGCAAACTGGCGTATATCGAGGGCCCGAAGGGTAAGGTGTTCAAAGGCTTCGAATGCACCATTCCCGACGTGATGAACAAACTCAACGAACTGCCAGATCCCGAACCACAGCGCACCGACTTCCTCGAGTGTGTGCGAACCCGCCAGAAGTTCGCCCTCAACGAGGACAATGGTCACCACAGCTGCACCCTCGTGAATATGGGTGCCGTGGGTCTGCGCCTCGGACGCCGGGTGCTGAATTTCGACCCGAAGACACAGACATTTATTGGCGATGCTGCCGCCAACGCCCTCATCAACCAGCCCATGCGCGGCGAGTGGCGGTTATAGGAGCTGCATCCCCCAGCCCCCTCGTCTTCTGAGAGGGGAGCGGGGAAGGAATATGAGTGATGAACAAATTTCAAAATGATTGAACAATGACACACATCAAATATATTATTGTATTGCTGGCGTTGCTGATGCCGTTCCAGGTGTCGGCACAGGATAGCCGCAACCGCGAAGTATCGACCATCATCGCCGACGGTTTGGCACAGTTGCCCGCCCAGAATCTCGAGGCACTGGAGCAGGTGATGAACGAGATAGCAGGCACGGGTGCCCAGGGCATACAACAGCTGGCTGCCATGCTGGGACCCTCTGCCGAAGGTAAGAATGCTCCCTTCGAATATGCGATTGACGGTCTGACCAGCTATGTCACGGTGAAAGGTCGTGAGGCACAGTGCGCCGCCGTCAGGAAAGGCTTGGAGGCAGCCATCGCAAAGTGCAAGGATGAAGGTAATGCGGCTTTCCTTCGCTACCAGCTGAGCAAGCTCACTCCAGGCAGTCAGGAGATACAGCTGGCCCCGGAAGACCTTACCACGATAGCACCGGCCTCGCGTGCCGTCGTAGAGTTCTGCGACAAGGCAGCCACGCTGCCTGTCAAGAAGAAGGCATCCTTGTTGTTGAAGACGCTTCAGAAGAGCAACGACCGCCAGTTGCGCGTCACAGCGCTCGGTCTGGAGGATGCCGCCGTCATCGCACCGCTTGTCTGCAAGGCTTTCCCGAAACTGAAGGCCGACGCCCAGGCCGACGTTCTGCGCTGGTTGGGCAACAACCACGACATCGCCAACATAGGCACCGTGCTTCAGGCTGTCAACTCCGGCAACAACGAGATTGCCACCGCTGCCATTGAGGCAGCGGGAAAGATTGGCGGCAACGATGCCATGGGTGTCCTGATCAACGCCCTCGACGGTAATCATTCCGCTGCAGCCCACGATGCCCTCGCGGCCTTCAACGGCCATATCGGCGATGGCATCCTCGCAGCCCTGAAAGCCAAAGGTGCCGCAGCCTCGCCCGCCCTTGTGGCACTTGCCGGTGAACGGCATCTCACTGCCGCTTACGAACCGCTGACCGCCCTGCTCGGTAACGACCAGTTGCACGCCGCTGCAGCCAAGAGTCTTGCCGCCATCGTAGGGGAGAGTCAGTTTGGCGACCTGCTCTCGCGCTTCCGTCCTTATCCCGACCTCTTCTATGGTCTGCTTGCCCAGCGAGCCAACAAGGATGACCTGCAGCAGATTGTCGGTGCTGCCGCCACCCATGTTGAGGCCCGAAACGCCCTGCTGAAGGTGGCTACATCCGATGCCGTGGCTCCGCTCATGAGTCTGGCAGCCGCTGAGAAAAGCCCCCGGAATGCTGATGTACTGCTCGGTCGTGCCCTCACCCTCATCAAGGGTGCCAACTGGCCTAGCCTGCAAAAGTATCAGTTGCTCAAACAGGCTCTCGAGATGAAGCCTGGCATAACAGTGACCAATAATATTCTCTCGGCGCTCGGAGCGCTGAACAACGAGCCTGCCCTGAACCTCGCGGCATCGTTTATGGATAAGAAACAGAACGAACTTGCCGCCGCCTATGCCGTGACCGACCTCATCGATAAGAACAAGCCTTTCCAGCGTGGTGCTCACGTACGCGATATGCTGCTCGCGGCACGCGACGTGTTCAAGGCCCATGCCGCAAATGCCGGTGCCAGCTATGCCGTCGATCAGGTGAATACCATCCTGCCAAAGATTGTCGACGACCCGAATGCCGCTACCGAGAAGATTACCAAGCTCTCGGCTGAGGAGGAGAAGGAAGGTTTCGAACTGCTCTTCGATGGTACGAACCTCGACAATTGGCAGGGCAACAAGACCGACTACGTGCCCATCGACGGTAACATCTACGTCAGTGCCCACTACGGAGCAGAGGGCAATCTCTACACGACGAAGAAATACTCCGACTTTGTTTTCCGCTTTGAGTTCTGTTTCGTGCGTCCGGGAATCAATAATGGTGTAGGCATCCGCACCCGGGAAGGTGTCGATGCCGCCTACGAGGGTATGGAGATTCAGATACTTGACCACGACGATCCTATCTACAAAGGACTGCGCGACTACCAGCAGCACGGCTCTGTGTATGGCATCATCGTGCCTGAGCATGTCACCTTCGGCCCCTTGGGCACATGGAACACCGAGGAGATTCGTGCCGTGGGTGACCACATTACTGTCACCGTGAACGGCAAGGTCATCCTCGACGGCGATATCCGTAAGGCTTGTCAGGGACACAATATGGCCCCCGAGGAGGGCAAGCCCAATCCCTATACCGTCGACCACAAGAGCCATCCCGGCCTCTTCAACAAGGACGGTCTTATCTGTTTCTGCGGTCATGGCGAAGGACTGAAGCTGCGCAACATCCGCGTCCTCGACCTCTCCAATCAGAAGAAAGGCAAGACCAAAGCCCGCCGCAAGTGATTTCATGACACGCGCAAGTGGTTTCTTGCCCGACGAGGGAAACCACTACCTTTTTATAAAAAGGAATTACGGCTCCACCTGTTGGCGGAGCCGTAATTCTATTTTAGAATAATCATCGATGATGCTGGCTGTTGGTCCGTTATCAATACACCACAATCTTGCTGCCCTCTTGCTGCACATGGATTTTCTTCATGCGGTTGAGGGTGTTGATGACAGTCTCGATGCCGCTGGTGCGGTCGGCCACGAAGTGAATCTTATAGTCGAGCAAGGAGGTGTCGCGGAACTCCACCGACAGGTTGAAGTTGCGGCCGATGGCGCGCATGATATCCTGCAGCTTTACATTGTCGAAGTAGAAGAATCCGTCGCGCCACGAGGTGTAGGGCTCGATGTCTACTTGTGCGATGTTCAGTCCCCCCTTGTCGTTGATGGATGCCTGCTCGCCGGGGTTCAGTTTTGCATGATGCTGACGGCTGTTCACCATCACGCTGCCCGTGATCAGTGTCACATTGTCGGCGGCATTGCCATAGGCCCGCACGTTGAATTCGGTGCCGAGCACCATGGTTTGCATGGTGGGTGTGTTCACAATGAACGGGTGGTCGCTGTCGGCAGCCACCTTGAAATAAGCCTCACCCTCCAGCTGCACAGCCCTTTCGCTGCCAGCGAAGCGGGTGGGGAAGACCAGACGGCTGTCGGCATAGAGGTAGACACGGCTGCCGTCGGGCAGGTTGACGGTATAGCTGCCGCCTTTGGGCACGTCGACGGTGAGCACATCCTCAATCTCCATATCCTCGATGGCGGGGGTGTATTCCTGCTGTTTCTCGGTAATGGTCTGTGCCACCTTGCCGGTGCGCTTGCTGGTGATGGTGATGGGCGACAGTTCGGCGTCGGCCTCATAGACCATCAGGGGCTGTTCGTCGTCGATGATTTGTTCTTTCTGCAGGAAGATAAAGCCGATGAATACGGCGGCAGCAGCGGCTGCGATGCCCCACCAGATGCTCATCTTGTGCTTGCGGCGCGGCTGGTGGCGCTGCTCAAAAGCCTTGTATTCCTTGTCGACATCGATGGCGGAAGCCTGCTTCTGCGCCATCATCTTCACCGAGTGAAGGTCGCGGCAGTCTTGCAGCAGCTCCTTGTCGGCGTCCAGCTCGGCCAGCTGTTCGTCGGTAATATCAGCAGCATTCTCGACGATGTCGAGCGCTCTCTGCATTTGTTCATCTATCTTGTCAAAATCCTCCATATGTTTTCCTTTTTTAGTGTCCTTTTATTAGTAATACAACTAAGTTGGGAAAAGGTTTCTGCTTTTACACATTTTTAACAATATACTCCTTGATTTGTGCTACGCCGCGGCTGATGATTTTCTTGACGTAGCTCATGGTGAGGTTCATTTCCTCGGCAATCTCACGGTATTTCTTACCATTGGCATAGAGCTTGATGGCTACGTCGGTGGGAGGTTTCAGCTCGCTGATGGCGCGCTCGACCAATCGGTCGCGCTCGGTCTGTTCTATCAGATCGTCGGGCTTGGTGTAGGTAGCAGTGATTTTCTCGCAGTAGCTGATGTATTGCTGTCTGACCTGCTGGTGGCGCAGGTAGTTGATACATCGGTTGCGCACCGTGGTGTAGAGATAGGCCCTGACGGTTTGTTCTTTGACATACTCCATTTTGCTCCACACCTCTTCGAAGGCATCGCTCACGATGTCGTGGCATTCCTCTTCGCTGCTGACCATTTGCCGTGCGAAAAGGAACAATGGCTCATAGTGCTGTTTGAACAAATGCTGAAAGAACAGGTCTTTCTCCATTCTCCTATATAATATATTAAGGTGTGCTAGTTCTGTTAAAATTGCCTTTGCAAAAATAGTAAAAAAGTTGTATTTAATCATGAGTTTACTGAAAAATCATGCCAAAAAACGTCTTTTTTGCAGAAAAAAGAAAAAAATGGGCCTCATGTAGTAACATTTTTTAAAGTTAGGTGTATCATAATTATAGAGATCAATCAATATTAACCAAACAAATACCGTATGAGAAAGACCCGACTATTCATCTTTCTGATGGTTTGTCTGATGGCCTTGCCTGCCTTGGCCCAGACAAGCAAAGTGACGATGACTTTCAAGAACGAGAGTCTGCCATCTGTTTTCAAGCGGCTGGAAAAGGCCACTGACTACAAGTTCCTGTTCGCCTACGAAGACGTGGGCAAGTATACCGTGAATGGTGAGGTGAAGAACGCCACCATCCAGGAAACCATGAATTACGTGCTGCGTGACAAACCCCTCTCTTATACCATTGAGGGAAAAATCGTGAACGTGCAGTCGGCCAACGAGAAGAAGAGCGGTCGCATGCGTACCATTAAAGGATACGTGCGCGATGATGCCGGCGAGCCGCTGATGGGCGTTCCCGTCTGCATTGGCGAGACCCGCGTGTGCACCGTGACCGATGTCGACGGATTCTACACTTTTAAGATTCCCGTGGAGCGCACCGTGCTGAAGTTCTCGTATGTGGGAATGGACAACAAGTATGAGACCATCGGTCAGGGCACCAACGATGTCGACCGTAACATCGTGATGAGCTCGAGCACCCAGCTGAAGGACGTGGTGGTGACCGGTATCTTCAACCGTAAGAAAGAGAGCTTCACGGGTTCTGCCGCCACCTATAATAAAGATGACCTCATCCAGATGGGTTCGAGCAATGTGTTGCAGAGTCTGAAAACCCTCGACCCCGCATTCGCCATCATCGAGGACACCCAGTTTGGCAGTGACCCCAACCGTCTGCCCAACATGGAGATTCGTGGTAAGTCGTCAATGCTCGGACAACGTGATGAGTTAGCCACCGACCCCAACCAGCCTTTGTTCATCCTCGACGGTTTTGAGAGTTCGCTCCAGGCCATCAACGACCTGGATATCAACCGTATTGAGAGCATCACCATCCTGAAAGATGCCGCCTCTACCGCCATCTATGGTTCGAAGGCAGCTAACGGCGTTGTGGTCGTCGAGACCGTGAAGCCTAAGGCCGGACAGTTGCAGGTGAGCTATACCGGAAACTTCAACATGACGGTGCCCGACCTGTCGAGCTACGACATGATGAATGCTCCCGAGAAGATTGAATTCGAGCGCCTCTCTGGCCGCTACGACCCCGATATCGTGGAGACTCCTAACCGCACACAGACTTCTATCGAGCTGACAGAAGCCTATTATGCCCGACTGAACTCTGTCGCCCAGGGCGTGAACACCGACTGGCTGGCGCAGCCCGTGCGTGTGGGTGTCAACCAGAAACACTCTTTGTATGTGCAGGGTGGTTCAGAGACCTTCATGTTCGGCATCGGCGGTATGTATAATGGTAACACCGGTGTGATGAAGGGTTCCGACCGTGAGGTATTCGGTGGCAACCTCGACATGATCTACCGTGTGAAGAAGTTCCAGTTCTCGAATAAGTTCTCGGTGAGCAACGCCAGCTACAACAATCCGCTGGTAGGCTTCTCAGAGTATGTGCAGGCCAACCCCTACTATCGCATCTACGACAGCGAGGGCATGCTGCTGCAGTGGTTGGAGTACAACGACGACGTGAAGATGGCCAACCCGCTGTGGAATGCCTCACTGAACAGCAAGAACCACGGCAACGACCTCACCATCAGCAACCACTTCCAGGCTGAGTGGACACCCAACGAGATGTGGAAGGCCCGTGCCCGTTTTGGTATCACCTACGATACCGACGGCGTAGAGCTCTTTACCTCGCCCGACAACACCAATCAGGTATTAAATAAGGTGAACGGTAAGCGTGGTGAGTATACCAAGACCAATTCGAACGCACTCTCTTACGAGGGTGATGCCAGCTTGACCTTTGCCAAGCTGTTTGCCGATGTCCACCGTCTGAACGCCGTGATTGGTGGTGACATCTATCACACCAAGTCGACCATCGAGGGCTACACCGCCGAGGGATTCCCCCAGGGCGACTTCACCAAGCCTTCGTTTGCCGCCGGATACCTGGAGGATGGCTATCCCACCTACAGAGATGCTATCAGCCGTTCGGTGAACGGATACCTCAACCTCGGTTATGCTTACAAGGACCGCTACCTGATGGACTTCTCGCTGCGCGAGAATGGTTCAAGCGTCTTCGGCAGCACCTCTAAGTGGAACACCACCTGGTCGGTGGGTCTGGGTTGGAACATCCACATGGAGCCGTTCATCCAGAACAATGCCAAATGGATTAACTACTTCAAGCTGCGCGGATCGTGGGGTAACCCCGGTAACCAGAGCTTCGACTCGGGCCGCACGCTCATTACCTATGCCATGCAGGCAGGTACGCTCAACTACTTCGGTATTGGTGCCTTGGCCGACCAGATTGGTAACCCGAACCTGAAATGGCAGGTTACCCAGGATAAGAACGTGGGTCTCGACCTGACCCTGTTCGACAGCCGCCTGTCGTTCACCGTCGACTACTACCACAAAGTGACCGACCCGCTGCTCATCGGCATCACCATGCCCCTGTCTTCGGGTACCACCGATTATTATTCGAATGCAGGTAAGCAGACCTCACAGGGTCTGACCTTCACCGCCCAGTACTACATCCTGAAGAACCTGGAGAAGCGCATCATGTGGAGCGTTCGCGCCACCGGCCGCACCCAGAAGAACAAGATCGATGGTATTGGCAATAAGCTCGATGCCTTCAACAACAACGGTCGTGGTACGAGTACTACCCGTTACTTCGACGGTGCCGACCCCGAGGATATCTGGGTGGTGAAGTCGGCAGGTATCGACCCCTCTACCGGTAAGGAAATCTTCTACGACCTGGAGGGCAACAAACTCTACGACTATAGTTATGACTACGAGCAGGTATGCGGTAACACCCGTCCCGACCTCGAAGGCGTGCTCGGCTCATCGTTCACCTACGGTGGTTTCACCGCCAGTGTGAACTTCCGTTATCAGCTGGGCGCCGATGTGTTCAACACTGCTCTGTGGAATAAGGTAGAGAATATCGACTTCCTCTACAACCAAGACCGCCGCGCCCTCTACGACCGCTGGCACAAGGCAGGCGACATCGCTCCGTTTAAAGACGTACGCGACTACAACCCGTCGCCCATGACCTCTCGTTTCATCCAGAATGAGAAGACCCTCACCCTGGAGTCTGTGCACCTGGAGTATCAGTTCTTCAGCAACAGCTGGATCAAGCATCTCGGACTGGGCAGCCTGCGCATCTTTGCCGATGCCCGCGACCTGTTCCGCCTGTCTACCATCCGTGCTGAGCGTGGTACCGCTTATCCATACGCCCGTACCATCGAGGCCGGTGTTTCGCTGAACTTCTAATCATATCATAACTAAATAATGAAAGCAAATATGATGAAAAAGATATATAAGAAAAGTGTCTTGCTATTGAGTCTTGCACTTGTCGCTTTTAACTTGTCACTTCTCACTTCTTGCGACGACTATCTCGACGTTGCACCCAGTGATAAGCAGACCGCTGATCAGGTGTTTGCCAACAAGGCCGGTTTCTACACCGTTTCCAATGGTATCTACGATGCACTGGCCAGCGATGCCCTCTATGGCAAGCAGATGACATGGGAGGCTGTCGATATTATGTCGAAAAGCTATGTCACCACCAATTCACAGATGGCTTACAGATCGTTGACAGCCAACAGTTATTCCGATGCTTATGCGTCGCCCATTCTTTCCAGCATTTGGGGGAAGGCCTACGAGGTGATTATGAATGCCAACCTGCTGATTGATCGGGTTGACAAGCAGCAGGGAATGCTGACCTCGCAGGAGGCTGCCTGTCTGAAAGGCGAGATGCTGGCCGTGCGTGCCTTCCTGCATTTGGATATGCTCCGCCTGTTCGGCCCGTCGCCTCTTAATGGTATTGACCAGAAAGCAATCCCCTACAATGAGTCGAGTGATGTGACTGTTCACGACTTGGTGACCATCAAGGAGGCTTGCGAAAAGATCATTGCCGACCTCAATGCTGCTGAAGAGCTGCTGAAGAACGACCCCATTATCGAGCGTGGTCCGATGATGAGTGCCCCCGAGGGTGCCGAGAGCGTTCAGCTGCGCTACCGTCAGTATCGCATGAACTACTATGCTGTGAAGGCCCTCAAGGCCCGTGCTTACTGCTGGGTGGGCGACAAGGAGAAGGCTATGGCCCAGGCGCTCGAGCTCATCAACGACCAGAAGGTGCAGCAGATGTTCCCCGTCGTTGATCCTAACAAGCTGCTGAGCAACACCACCAACCCCGACCGTGTGTTCTCGAGCGAGGTGTTCATGGGTGTTTACGACAAGGACCGCGACCAGGTGTTCCAGAACTATTTCTCATCAACAGCCAACGATTATAACCGTCTGCAGCCCTATGCTACCTTCGTGAACGGCAGCATGGGATTGTTCGGCCACCTGATTCTGGGCATGTTCGAGTCGTACGACTATCGCTTCCAGTCTCAGTGGGAGCAGGCCTCAGGCGTAGGTGCCACCGGTCATACCTTTATTAAATATAAGGCCATTGACAAACCCGACCCAACAGATGAGGATTCAGAGTATTATTGGGCCAAGATGATTCCGCTGATTGGCATGCAGGAGATGTATTACATTGCCTGTGAGTGCGCAACCACCGATATGGAAAAAGTAGAATGGTACAACCAGGCCCGCGTGCGCCGTGGCTGTATCGACCTGGTGGGCATGGGCCTTGGTCCCACGTTAGCTCAGTATTGGCCGATGGGCTATGGTCCTATCCTGCTCTCTAATGAGGTGCGCCGTGAGTTCTGGGGCACCGGACAGTGGTTTTATTTCACCAAGCATGTTCAGGTGGGCGATGCCCTTGGTATCCCAGGTCCTGGTGCATACTATATCACTGACTGCGGTTCCGAGCAAAACTACGGTTCGCTGAACTGTCAGCCGCCACTCCCGTCAGCTGAGATGAAATAAAAAGGTAAATCAACTAATAAAGAAAAACGTATCATTATGAGAAAGTTATTATATTTACTGTTGGCCCTGCCATTGCTCTTTGTCGCCTGTAATGAGGACGAGATTATGACCTTCGACAGCGACGATGCCGGTATCTATTTCCAGACAGGCGTCCAGACACGATTCTACCTCAATATTGATGAGTATTGGGACTCTGTCTACTATTCTTTCAGCGAAGACCCCGACGATGTGAAGGAGCATGTGCTCAGTGCTCGACTGCGCACCATGGGTAAGGTCCGCGACTACGACCGCAAGGTGCGTGTCGTGGTGGATGAGGCAAACAGCACAGCCATCCGAGGCACACACTACACTGCCGACCTCGAGAATGTGGTGATTCCTGCCGGTGCCAGTGAGGTGGAGGTGCCCGTGACTTTCCTCCGTCATCCTGACCTGTTGACCAAGCAGCTTTCCCTGATGCTGAAGGTGGAGGACAACGAGAACTTCAAGGTGCCCTTTACCCGTCAGAAGTATACTAACGTATATTATGCCAGTGGCGACACCATTATGGTCGACCGCTTCCTCTTTGTCGTTAACGAGTTCTACTCTGAGCCCGCCCTTTGGACAATGTTTGGCAGTGCCTGCGGCAAATGGTCAATCAAGAAGCAGCGCCTGATGTCGGAGCTCTTCGAACTGTCGGCCTACGACTGGAGTATTGACGGATGGCGCAATGGCGATGGTAAGGTGCTACCCATGCGCTTCACCTATTTTGCCATCAAGATGCGTATCTATCTGCAGGCTATGGCTGATGCCGGAACACCTGTGCGCGAGGACGACGGCTCGTTCATGCAGCTGGGTGCAGGCTACGAGGTAGACTATTCTAACTGTATGTAATAGGTATTGATTAGTAATCTAAAAATAAAACAGAAAGTATATGAAACAACATATTATTAATAAGGTGAAAGTTGCCGGAGGGGCATTGGCCAGTCTGCTGCTCTTTGCCTCTTGTTTCCTGGCATCGTGCGTCAACGACGATGGCAGCTACGACTACACTGAACTGGCTGAGATTACCATCGAGGGCATCCCTGAGCTCACAGAGGTGCTCGGTCACGTAGAGAATATCAAGTTATCGCCCAGATTTATCTCGTCAGTGGATGGAGAAATCAAACCCGGTGATTCCAACTACACCGTGCAATACCGCATCGGACACAAGGGTATGGGCTCTATGGCCGTCGACAGCGTTGCGCAGAAAGCTCTCGCGTGGCTCGACATTACGCCCAAGTCGGGATTCGACATTGACTATCCCGCCGATTTCTCTACCGGTGCCTATCTGTTGTGGGTGACCATCACCGACAATCGCAATGGCGCGGTGACCTCCAAGCAGTATCAGATCAATGTGGGCTCTACCACCTATGAGGGATGGCTCGTGCTCTGCAACGAAGGTGCCGAGGAGCGTGTACGTCTCGACATGATCTCCAAAATCTCAAGCACAAAGACAGTGGTGGCCAAAGATCTGGCACAAGGCCTGCCCACCTTGCATCATGCCACGAGCGTGCTTCTCTTCACGAAGGATGCTAATCCTGGCGATGAGGCTTATCTCTTCACCCGTGAGGGCTCATATGACCTCGACACAGAGTCATTAGAGTCGAACCCCGAATGGGATTTCAACTCTATGCATTTTGCTTTCGATCCGGGCGAGACTATCATCAAACAGGAGAACTTTGCCGGACCGTATTACGACTGGACAACCCGCTATATGGTATGCTTCGGTGAGAACGGCAATGCCTATGCCTACACCAGTGGAACCTATGGTGCTGCCTTCTCTACTCCCATCAACACCACGACAGAAGGTACTGGCGCACAGTTCCGTGTGGCTCCCTATTGCGGCTACAGTTGGATGCGTCCGTGGAATAGCAGCTATGGCGAGTACATGTTGTTCTACGATATCGACAACCGCCGTTTCCTGATCTTTGACGGAACCTTAGACCGTCTGCAGCTGAATGTGATTCCTGATCCAGGTCATGATGAGGTGAACCTGTTCTCTTACACCACTGGTAAAGACTTCGTCTACATGCAGTCTACACGCCGCTCCAACGGACTGGTATATACCATTCTGCAAGATCCCGCCACGGGCAAGCGCTCTATCTACGGTATCAACCTCGGTGGTGCCACCTATGCCCAGGAACTCTATATTCCAGATGTTGATGCACCCGGTTTCGATCAGGCCACACAGTTTGCCTTCGACACCCGTTTCCCGCTCTTGTTCTATAGCGTAGGTAGCAAGCTTTATTGCTACAACCTAGGTACACGCGTCACCAAGGAGATGAACACCGGACTGGGCAATGGCGAGGAGATCACCAAGCTGAAGTTCAACCTCTATCTCATCCCCAACTACAACAAATTGGCCAATCAGAGCGAGGAGTTCATGAACCAGCAGTACCGTCTCATCGTATGCACATGCGATGGCAACACCACCAGTGGCGGTAAAGTGACCTTCTTCGATGTCGATGGTGTGAACAGCACCGTTACCAAGGGTGAGCAGTATACGGGCTTTGGAAAGATTGTAGATATCCTCTATCGTGAGCGCTCTATTTAAAGGTAAAAAAACAGAAACAAACAATGAGAAAACTATTGATGATAGCTGCCATGGCACTCCTTACGGTGAGTGCCATGGCTCAGCGTCAGCAGCGGGAGCTGTCGGCAGCAGACAAGATTATGATGGATCAGCAGAATGCTTTCCTCGCCGGTATGGGCGATGTGATGGAGAAGTTGGAGCAATATAATAAGCTTTATTACCAGACGAGCAACCGCGACTCTGTGTCTCGGCTGATGGAACCCTATCGAAAGATTTATCTGGAGCGTATGACGGACTATGTGAAGAAATATCCTTCTACGGCGCTGGCAGCCAACTTCCTGTGTATGAACACAGGAAGGATGACGCTTGAGCAGCTGAAAGAGGCATACAACAAGCTGGATGAGACGGCCAAACAGACCTCTGCCGGCAAGGAGATTGCTGCCGAGATTGCCACGCTCGACCGTGTGGCTCCCGGCAATCCCGCTCCCGAGATTGCCAAGAACGACCTCGTGACGGGCAAGCCCTTCGCCCTCTCTTCGCTGAAAGGCAAGGTGGTGCTGCTCGACTTCTGGGCCTCTTGGTGTGTGCCCTGCCGCAAGAGCAACCCGCACGTGAAGGCTCTCTACGAGAAATATCGCAAGAAGGGCTTCGACGTGGTGTATGTGGCCGACAACGACAGTCGTCCTGAGGAAGCTTTGAAAGCCATCGATCAGGATGGTATCAGGAAGTACCATCACGTGTTGCGTGGCTTGAAAACCTTAAAGGATGCCAATGGCAAGATGACTGGCTACGACAAGAGCGAGGATGTGAGCGAGCAGTATGCCATCCACTTCCTGCCCACCAAATACCTCATCGACCGTGAGGGAAAGATCATCGGCAAGGTGAACGATGAGGAACTCGACGCCAAGCTGAAGGAGATCTTCGGATTTTAAATAATCATTCTCCATTGGGGACAGATCCGTCAAAGCGAGACCTGTCCCCAATTATGTACTGTAACTTATGAGAAGAACAATTATTTTATTTGCCTTCGCTCTCTTTACGATGAGTGCCATGGCTCAGCCGCAGCAGCAAGAGCTGTCGCCGGCAGACAAGATCCAGATGGATCAGTATAACGCCTTTATGGCTGGCATGGGCGACATCTTGCCGCGCATGATGGAACTGAACAAGGCTTACTATGAGACCAACAACCGTGACTCGGTGAATGCGCTGATGGAACCCTTGAGGAAGACGTATCTGAAACGGCAGAACGAATATATGAAGCAGTATCCCTCTACGGCTCTTACTGCTAGTTTCTTGCGTACCGAACTGGGACACATGCCGCTCGATAAGTTGAAAGAAGCTTTCAGCAAGTTGGATGAGACCGCCAAGCAGACGACCTCTGCTAAAGAGATTGCTGCGGAAATAGCAACACTGGACCGTGTGAATCCGGGCAATCCGGCACCCGACTTTACGGGGAACGACCTGATGACGGGAAAGCCGTTCAGCCTTTCTTCCTTGAAGGGTAAGGTGGTGCTGCTCGACTTCTGGGCCTCGTGGTGCAAACCCTGTCGTGCCAGCAACCCGCATGTGAAGGCTCTTTATGAGAAATACCGCAAGAAGGGTTTCGATGTGGTGTATATAGCCTCTGACGACAGCAACCCCAACGCAGCGCTGAAAGCCATTGAGCAGGACGGTATCAAGAAATACCACCATCTGTTGAGCGGCCTGAAAGAACTGAAAGATGCCAACGGCAAGATGACTGGCTATGACAAGAGTGAGGACATCGGTGAGAAATATGCCGTCCACTTCTTGCCCACCAAGTATCTCATCGACCGCGAGGGAAAAATCATCGGCCAAGTGGATGACAAGACGCTTGATGACAAGCTGAAGGAGATCTTCGGTTTTTAAAAATTCGGAGTGTCTTTTGGTAAAGAAGAATCGGGAATGCCGACTGGCATTCCCGATTTTTCTTTATTTGATGGCAATCTTAGCTCTTCAGCTTATCTGTTGTCCGAGATGAGGTTCTCGCCGGTCATGTCGGCGGGCTGCTCCAGACCCATGATGTGCAGGATAGAGGGAGCCACGTCGGCCAGGCGGCCGTCCTTCACAGTGGCCGAGTTGTTGTCGGTGACATAGATGAAGGGCACAGGGTTGAGCGAGTGGGCCGTGTTGGGAGTGCCGTCGGGGTTGATGGCATTGTCGGCATTACCGTGGTCGGCAATGATAATGGCCTCATAATCGTTCTTCTTGGCAGTCTCGATGACCTCGCGTACGCAGTTGTCGACGGCCCATACGGCCTTGGCAATGGCATTGTAGACACCCGTATGGCCCACCATGTCGCCGTTGGCGAAGTTCACCACGATGAAGTCGTACTCCTGAGTGTTGATGGCACCCACCAGCTTGTCTTTCACCTCATAGGCCGACATCTCGGGCTTCAGGTCGTAGGTAGCCACCTTCGGACTGGGCACCAGGATGCGGTCCTCGCCCTCGAAGGGAGCCTCGCGTCCGCCGTTGAAGAAGAAGGTGACGTGGGCATATTTCTCGGTCTCGGCGGTGTGCAGCTGGCGCTTGCCCTGACGCGAGAGATACTCGCCCAGTGTGTCCTCCACATTCTCTTTCGGGAAGAGGATGTGCACGCCAGTGAACGAGGCGTCGTAGGGAGTCATGCAATAGTATTGCAGGCCGGGGATGGTCTGCATGCCCTGCTCGGGCATATCCTGCTGGGTGAGCACGATGGTGAGCTCCTTGGCGCGGTCGTTGCGGAAATTGATGAAGATGATGACGTCGCCCTCCTCAATGAGTCCGTTGACGGCAGCGTTGTTGATAGGCTTGATGAACTCGTCGGTGACACCCTCGTCGTAGCTCTCCTGCATGGCCTGCACCATGTCGGTGCTCTGCTTGCCCTCACCCTTCACGAGCAGGTCGTAAGCCTCTTTCACACGCTCCCAGCGCTTGTCGCGGTCCATGGCATAGAAGCGGCCCACGATGCTGGCAATATGTGCGTCGTTCTGGGCACATACATCGCTCACTTGCTGGATGAATCCCTTACCGCTCTTCGGGTCGGTGTCGCGACCGTCCATGAAGCAGTGGACGAAGGTCTGGTCTTTTAGTCCGTAGGCCTTACCCACCTCGATAAGTTTGAACAGATGGTCGAGGCTTGAGTGCACGCCACCGTCGGAGGTCAGTCCCATCAGGTGGAGCTTCTTGCCCTGCTCCTTGGCGTAGCTATAGGCGGCCTTCACCTGCGGGTTCTCCATGATAGAGCCGTCCTTGCAGGCGCGGTTGATTTTCACAAGGTCCTGATAAACAATGCGTCCGGCACCGATATTGAGGTGTCCCACCTCCGAGTTGCCCATCTGTCCGTCGGGAAGACCCACGTCTTCGCCGCTGGCCTGCAACTGAGCGTGTGCACTAACTGCTGTTAAATAGTCAAGATAAGGAGTTGGAGTATTGTAAATCACGTCGCCCTTACCTCGTTTTCCGATGCCCCATCCGTCGAGGATCATCAACAATGCTTTCTTTGCCATAAAAAATACTAATAATTAAAAAATCGACTTTTCAGCGTGCAAAATTACTATTTTATTAGGTATTATCCAAATATTTTGCTATTTTTGCAAAAATCTTTCATGTATAACTAAACACTAAATCTATGGGAAGTTTTTTAGAGAACATCATTAAGAATGCCGGCCTTGGCTCCATTCTCGGGGGTGCTGCCGGTCAGAGCGAGGGCAGTGAAGGCGGTTCGCTGCAAGACATTCTGAACGAAATCGGCGTCGGCGACGGCAATTTCGACACTAGTGCCGTGACTGGCGAGGACGAGCAGGAAGAGGTGGCTGCCGAGGAGACAGCTGCTCCTGGAGGTATCAACCTGCAAGATATTCTGGGCAAGCTGGGCGGCGCCGTGGCTGGCGGAGGCATCAGCCTGCAGGATATCCTGGGCAAACTGGGTGCTGGCAAAGCTCCCGTACAGGAAGAGGAAGCTGAAGTGGAAGAAGAAGTGGAGGAGGTGGAAGAGCAAGCTCCCGCCGGAGGCATCAACATTCAGGACATTCTGGGTAAGGTGCTGGCTGGCGGCGGACTGGGTAGTCTGGCCACTGGAGCCATCAACATCATCAATATTGCCAAGAGCGTGTTCGGCAACCGTGCCGGTGTCATGGACGAGCAGGCAGCTGCCGGCGATGAGTTCGAGGAGGTTAAATAATTAATAAGGAGGAAACACAATGGAAAAAATATTCGATGTGATAAAACTGACCGCCAAGACCGGTCTGATGTTTGCCAACTGCGACGGTGTGTATAGCGACCGCGAGAAAGATTTTATAGAGGGATTCATTGCCGGTATAGAGCAGTTTGGCGATGTCGACGAGCAGCTCAAGGCCGACGTGCGCGACACCCTGAACCACCAGTACGAGCTCTATCCTGTCATTGCCGAGACCAAGGCATTCCTCGACGGCTTCAATGTGTTGGAGAAAGCGCTCATCCTGCGTGCTATCAACGATTTCGCCAAGAAGGTGATCATTGCCGACGGTGAGACCCGCGAGGCCGAGAAGAACAACTACGATATCTGGGCCCGCGAGCTGGGAATCAAGAAATGAACATGAAAACAACGCTTTTGTGCGCTGCAGTCGCTTGTACCACAGGACTGCAGGCACAAACCAGCGCGCCTCAGTTGCGTGCCGACAATATCGACGAGGTGCTCAGTGCCATGACCCTCGAGGAGAAAGCCCAGCTGCTGGTGGGTGGTGCCAACAAGTTTTTCAGCAGCACCGCTGTCGTTGGCAGCGAGGCCAAGCTGGTGCCCGGCGCCGCCGGTACCACGGCGGCCATTCCCCGTCTGGGCATACCTGCCACGGTGCTCACCGACGGTCCTGCCGGTGTGCGCATCGACCCTACCCGCAAGGGTGATGAGAAGACTTATTATGCCACCGGTTTCCCCATCGGCACCTGTCTGGCATCTACCTGGAACACCGAGTTGGTGAATAGGGTGGGACAGGCCATCGGCAACGAGACCATGGAGTACCGCTGCGACGTGATTCTCGGTCCGGGCATGAACCTGCACCGCAACCCATTGTGCGGCCGTAACTTCGAGTATTACAGCGAGGACCCGTTGCTCACGGGTAAGATTGCCGCCGCCTATATCCGTGGCGTGCAGAGCCAGGGCGCCGGTGTGTCGGCCAAGCACTATGCGGTGAACTCACAGGAGACACAGCGCACCCGCCTCGACGAGCAACTCAGTCAGCGCGCTGCCCGCGAGCTTTATCTGCGTGGCTTCGAGATAGCCGTCCGCGAGAGCAACCCATGGACCATCATGGCCTCCTACAACCAGGTGAACGGACAGTACTCCATGGGCAACCACGACCTGCTCACCAAGATTCTGCGCGACGACTGGGGCTACAAGGGCATTGTGATGACCGACTGGATAGGCATCCGCAAAGGCCTGAGCACCATCGACGAGGTGATCGCCGGCAACGACTTGCTGGAGCCCGGACAGAAGGCACAGGCCGAGGAGATTGTGGCTGGTGTGAAGAACGGTACCCTCGACATCAAGTACGTCGACCGTAATGTGCGCCGCATGCTCGAATACATCGTTAAGACGCCCAGCTTCCGCAAGTATCCCTACACCAATGCGCCCGACCTGAAAGCCCATGCCCAGATCACCCGTCAGACGGCGGCCGAAGGCATGGTGCTGCTCAAGAACAACGGCACATTGCCCTGGCGGACAGAGGGCAGTCAGAAGATAGAAACCGTGGCTCTCTTTGGTGTCAGCTCTTATCACTTCCTTTCCGGTGGCACCGGCTCGGGCTGTGTGCACACACCTTATATCGTAGATATGGTGGAAGGACTGAAGAATGCCGGCATCGGCACCAGCAAGACGCTGACCGACATCTATCAGAAGTATGTCGAGTTTGCCGCCCTGAAGTTCGAGGCTGACCGCGACCCCGCCATGTGGTTCCAGCGCGCGGAGTTCGGTGACCAGAAATATCCTGAGCTGACCATCAGCCAGCGGTGCATCATCAGTGAGTCTGGGAAGAGCGACGCTGCCATCATCACCATCGGCCGTCAGGCCGGCGAGGGCATCGACCGCGACATAGAGGGTGAGTTCAACCTCACTGCCGACGAGCGACAGATGATCTACGATGTGTGTAACACCTATCATGCACAGGGCAAGCCTGTGGTGGTGATCATCAACAGCGGCTCGGTCATCGAGACGGCTTCGTGGAGCCACTATCCCGATGCCATCCTCGTGGCATGGCAGCCAGGCGAGGAGGGAGGCAACACCGTTGCCGACATCCTCACGGGCAAGGCCAACCCCAGCGGCAAGCTCACCATGACATGGCCCATTGCCGCCGCCGACCATCCCTCGACCAAGGACTTCCCCGTCGACATGCCGCTCTACAACTACGTAGAGGCAAAAGGAAACAAGAAAGAAGGCGTGCAGGGCTATGATTACACCCGCCACAACGAGGATATCTATGTGGGCTATCGCTACTTCGACACCTTCCAGCAGCCCGTGGCCTATCCTTTCGGCTTCGGTCTGAGCTACAC
>DEFO01000015.1:107599-141853 GCA_002350805.1 Prevotella sp. UBA2850 | reverse complement strand
GACGAGCCGGGGCTCCTTTTTTTTGTGTCTGTGCCCGGCAATTGCCCTAGCTCTTTGCTTTATTTAAGTGAAGATTGCCAAGGTGTCAATTGTCGTCTTTTTAGTTCCAATCTGTTTGACATACAATATTATTTGCACTTTTCCGTTTTATTATTGCTATGCAGTGGACAGACCAGATCAGACAAGTTAAGATTATTTTGGTGCTGGCAGCAGTGATTATCGCTGTTGTCTCTTTGGTCGTGTCTCATTTTCTTGTACACGATTTGTCGGTGGAGGAACAAAACAAAATGGCAGTTTGGGCAGAGGCGATGCGCTCCTTGAACAGTGCTGATGATCATACTGATTTGAATCTGGTGCTGAAGGTGATAGATGAGAATCATACGATTCCTGTCATCGTGATGGATTCGAAAGGCGAGGTACAGACTTACCGTAATATCAGCCTGAAATCTCGAACTGCTGCTGACAGTGTCCAAGCAGTCACAGAGAAAGGCAAACGGTGGAAAGAAGCTGGCAAGAATATCCGCATTTTCCTAGGTGATGACACCTTGTCAAATGACTTTATTGATGTTTGTTACGACGAGTCGGTGATGATCAAGCGGTTGTCGTCGTGGCCTTATGTCCAGTTGGGCGTTGTGTTGATATTTGTCGTTGTTGCTATTTTTGCCCTGTTGACCTCGAAGAAAGCCGAACAGAATAAAGTATGGGTAGGTTTGTCTAAGGAGACTGCACATCAGTTGGGAACGCCCATCTCCAGTTTGATGGCTTGGACAGAGATCTTGAAAGAGAATTATCCTGACGACCAGCTCATTCCTGAGATGGATAAAGATGTGAAGCGTTTGCAACTGATAGCCGACCGCTTCTCGAAGATCGGCTCGTTGCCCGAGCCTGTTCCATCCAGTCTGACCGAAGTGATGAACCATGTCACCGACTACATGAACCGGCGCACTTCGTCGAAAGTGGAAATGGTGAAAGATTTCCCCGACCATGATATTATTGTGAAGATGAATGCCTCGCTGTTCGAGTGGGTGATAGAGAATCTCTGTAAGAATGCTGTCGATGCCATGGAAGGTGAAGGACGCATTACACTTCGTATGGAAGAGAAAGAGCAGAAGGTGATGATAGAAGTGACTGACACCGGTAAGGGAATCAAGAAAAAAGACCTTGCGAATGTGTTCCGTCCCGGCTTTACCACCAAGAAACGAGGGTGGGGTCTTGGCCTTTCATTGGCGAAGAGAATTGTAGAGGAATACCACCATGGAAAGATATGGGTGAAGAGCTCTGAAGTAGGCAAAGGTACTACTTTCTGTGTGGAATTGCACAAGTAGCTGAGTTTGTGTGCATAATTACTGCTAGTAATTCTCAAATAAAGCAAAAAACATGAGATAAATTGATTATTTATCAGAAAATATTCGTACCTTTGCAACCCAAATGCGTAGTCTTGAGACATTAAAGATAGATTTGAAGGATCTGAAAGACGGTGTGACCACCTTGGAGTACGATCTGGACAACTCTTACTTTGAGTACATCGAAGCACCAGAAGTAAGGAAGGGTAACGTGCATGTTGTCATTTCTGTCAATAAGTTGAGCGACTATTTTGAACTTGAATTCCATACAGAAGGTAAGGTCATGATACCTTGTGACATCTGCCTTGACGACATGGAACAACCCATCAGTACAGACAACCGTCTGGTGGCCCGATTTGGAGAAGAAAACTCAGACGACGATGATGTCGTGACCGTTGACGAGAACGAAGGAATGCTCGACACTGCATGGCTCATCTATGAATTTATAGCCTTGGCTATACCCATCAAGCATGTGCATGCACCTGGTAAGTGTAATCCTGCTATGATTCAAGCTCTGGAAGAGCACTCAGCTGACCGAAGCAGCGATGAGGAGTCCACCAAGGCAATAGATCCCCGCTGGGAAAAACTGAAAAGTTTAAAAATTTAAGAATTAAATAATTAAAAATTATGGCACATCCTAAAAGAAGACAGTCAAAGACTCGTACACTGAAGCGCAGAACTCATGACAAGGCAGTAGCTCCCACACTGGCAGTATGCCCCAACTGTGGAGCCTATCACGTGTATCACACCGTATGTCCTACTTGCGGTTACTATCGTGGCAAAATTGCCATTGTTATTGACGAAGTTGCTGAATAATGGAGAAGATCAACGCGATTATCACCGGTGTTGGTGGTTACGTACCCGATTATGTCCTCAATAACGAGGAATTGTCGCGGATGGTAGACACCAATGATGAGTGGATAATGTCGCGTGTAGGTATTAAGGAACGCCGAATACTGGCGGAAGAAGGTCTTGGTACCAGCTATATGGCCCGCAAGGCTGCCAAACAGCTGATTCAGAAGACTGGTGTAGATCCCGATACCATTGATGCACTGATTGTCACTACCTCATCGGCCGATTACAAGTTCCCTTCCACTGCGTCCATTGTCTTGGGCAAGCTGGGACTGAAGAATGCTTTCGCTTTCGATTTCTGGGCAGCCTGCTGCGGCTTCCTCTACACATTAGACGTGGCTTCAACGATGATCCAGAGCGGTCGCTATAAGAAAATCATTGTGATTGGTGCCGACAAGATGTCGTCGATGGTCGATTACAAAGACCGGAGCACATGTCCGCTTTTTGGTGATGGCGCTGCAGCGGTGCTTGTAGAGGCAACAACCGAGCAGAATATTGGTGTGATGGATTCTTATCTTCGCACCGATGGCAAGGGCCTGCCTTTCCTTCATATGAAAGCAGGTGGCTCTGTTTGCCCGCCATCTCATTTCACGGTAGACCATCGTTTGCATTATCTTTATCAAGAGGGCCGCACAGTGTTCCGCTATGCAGTTACCAACATGAGTGATGACTGTGTGTTGATAGCCGAGCGCAACGGTCTGAATAAAGATAACATTCAGTGGGTTGTTCCCCATCAGGCAAACATGCGCATCATCGAGGCTATTGCCAAGCGCCTGGAACTGCCGATGGAGAAGGTAATGGTCAATATTGAGCATTACGGAAATACCAGTGCCGCCACTATTCCTTTGGCTCTTTGGGACAATGAGCTGAAGTTGAAGAAAGGCGATAACTTAATACTCACGGCTTTCGGTGCTGGTTTCGTTCATGGCGCCTCTTACATCAAGTGGGCGTACGACGGAGCCAAGTAATGAATAGAGAATTATTTGGAATTAGTAATTGTGATTACTAGGTTTTTAATCGACATCATTGTAATCATAATTACTAATTCCTTTTGTTTTTTACTGATGTTTAAATAAAAATCAAGACATGCACAAGGCAGGATTTGTTAATATTGTCGGAAATCCGAATGTAGGCAAGAGCACACTGATGAATCAATTGGTCGGTGAGCGCATCTCTATTGCTACATTTAAGGCACAGACCACTCGGCATCGCATCATGGGCATCGTGAATACCGATGACATGCAGATTGTTTTCTCTGATACTCCGGGCGTGCTGAAACCTAACTATAAGTTGCAGGAGTCGATGCTTGCCTTCTCAGAGTCGGCATTGCAAGATGCTGACGTCCTTCTCTATGTGACTGATGTGGTGGAGAATCCTGAGAAGAATATGGATTTCCTGGAGAAAGTGCAGAAGATGCAGATACCTGTCTTGCTGTTAATCAATAAGATCGACGAGCTGGAGACGACCGAAACGGCAAGTAAGACCGATAAAGCAAATAAGGGTCGGCAGCCTAAGCTGACCAGCCAGGCCAGGTTGGTAGAGATTGTCGACAAGTGGCATCAACTGCTGCCCAATGCCGAGATTCTTCCGATTTCGGCGAAAAACAAGTTTGGCGTTGACATGCTCTTGAGGCGCATCAAGGACCTGCTGCCTGAGAGCCCTGCCTATTTCGACAAGGACCAGCTTACCGATAAGCCAGCCCGTTTCTTTGTCAGCGAGATTATCCGCGAGAAGATACTTCTCTACTACGACAAAGAGATTCCCTATTCTGTGGAGGTTAAGGTTGAGAGTTTCAAGGAGTCGGCCAAGAGCATCCACATCCGGGCGATTATATATGTAGAGCGCGACAGCCAGAAAGGCATTATCATCGGTCATCAGGGCGTGGCTCTGAAGAAAGTGGGGGCCGAGGCGCGCAAGGCACTTGAGCAATTTTTCGACAAGAGCATCTTCTTGGAAACCTATGTGAAAGTAGATAAAGACTGGCGCAGCTCGAAGCGCGAGCTCGACAGTTTCGGTTATAACCCTGAGTAATTCATTTTACTCTTACCCTCAACTGTATGCGAGGGGAATTAAAAACATTATACTATGTCAAATTTAGTAGCTATTGTGGGGCGTCCAAATGTTGGTAAATCCACACTTTTCAACAGACTGACGAAGACCCGTCGCGCCATTGTCAGCGACGAGGCGGGAACAACTCGCGACCGCCAGTACGGAAAATCAGAATGGAATGGCAGGGAATTCTCGGTAGTTGATACCGGAGGATGGGTGGTTAACTCTGATGATATCTTCGAGGAGGAGATTCGCAAACAGGTGTTGATTGCTACCGAGGAGGCTGATCTGGTGTTGTTCCTGGTGGACGTGACAACGGGTCTGACCGACCTTGACGAGGATGTTGCCACGATTTTGCGCCGTTCGAAGCTGCCGGTCATACTGGTGGCCAACAAAGCAGACAATAATGTGCAGATTTACGATTCATACGAGTTCTACAAATTAGGACTAGGTGAGCCCGTCTGCATCAGTTCGGCAACAGGCAGCGGTACTGGCGATTTGTTGGATATGGTCTTGTCGAAGTTGCCAGAAGGAAATGCCGACGAACTGGAGGAAGGCATCCCCCGTTTTGCGGTTGTAGGCCGCCCGAATGTTGGAAAGAGCAGCCTTGTCAATGCCTTTATCGGTGAGGATCGCCATATAGTGACCGATATTGCCGGAACAACCCGTGACAGCATCTATACGCGATACGATAAGTTCGGTTTTGATTTCTATCTGGTCGACACTGCCGGCATCCGTCGCAAGAACAAAGTGACCGAAGACCTGGAGTTCTATAGTGTGATGCGAAGCATCCGTGCCATTGAGAACAGCGATGTTTGCATCCTGATGATTGATGCCACACGCGGCATTGAGGCGCAGGATATGAACATCTTCCAGTTGATTCAGAAAAACAACAAGTCGTTGGTTGTGGTGGTGAACAAATGGGACTTGGTGGAGGAAAAGTCGCAGAAGGTTATCGATACATTCCAGAATGCCATCCGCAACCGTATGGCTCCGTTTACCGATTTCCCCATTATTTTTGCCTCGGCCATGACCAAACAGCGCATTTTTAAAGTGCTGGAGACTGCCAAGCAAGTATATCTTAACCGTAAAGTGCGCATCGGCACATCGAAACTCAATGAGGTGATGCTCCCGCTGATAGAGGCCTATCCACCCCCCTCAACCAAGGGTAAGTATATCAAGATTAAGTATGTGTCGCAGCTTCCCAATACCCAGATACCCTCATTTGTGTTCTATGCCAACCTTCCGCAGTATGTGAAAGAGCCATACAAGCGGTTCCTGGAGAACAAGATTCGTGAGAACTGGGAGCTGACAGGCTCGCCTATCCATATCTTTATTCGCCAGAAGTGATGAGGAAGTTACTGATTGTTCTGCTGCTGGCAGCATTGTGGTCCGCTTGTTCGCGTGAGCATCCAGAGAAGATAGCTGCTCAGGCAGCCAAGGAGTGTTACGACCTGCTGTTGGATGGCAAGTATGATGAGTTTATTGCTCGCAAGGCAAATACCGACAGCATTCCAGCCAGCTATCGCGAGCAACTGGTGGCCAATATGAAGATGTTTGCCGACCAAATGCAGCAGGAGCATCATGGGATGAAAGAGGTGCGTATCGTGAATTGCACGGCCGATACGGCGCGCCATTCGGCGAACGTGTTCCTGGTGATTTGCTTTGGCGACAGTACCATCGAGGAGACCGTGGTACCGATGGTAGAGAATCAAGGGCGGTGGCTGATGAAATAATTCAACCCCGCCCTAATAGGTTTCTGGCATTTTTACAGGTGCTATTTTTGATATACACGCATTTTTTTATATCTTTGCACCGGAAACCTAAACATTCACTATGGTATACAACGAACTAGGAAAGACAGGCTTGCGCGTGTCGAATCTGGGCTTTGGCGCCTCTTCGTTGGGCGGCGTGTTCCGTCATATCAATGAGGATGATGCCATTGAGGCCGTGTTTGCAGCTCTCGATGGCGGCATTAATTACATTGATGTGTCTCCCTATTACGGCCATTATAAGGCAGAAACGGTGTTGGGAAAAGCGCTCCGCCAGTTGCGCCGTGACCGTTATGTGTTGTCGACGAAGGTAGGCCGCTATGGGCAGGATGGTGTCAATACCTGGGACTATTCGGCATCGCGTGTGACGCAGAGCGTCTACGAGAGCATGGAGCGTCTGCATGTCGACCGTATAGACCTTATCCTTGTGCATGATATTGAGTTCGCAGATCTTCAGCAGGTGGTCGATGAGACGCTGCCTGCCTTGGCGCGTCTTCGCGACGAGCATGTGGTGGACCATGTGGGAATCACCGACTTACAGCCAGAAAACCTGAAGTGGGTGATCAATCACTCCGACGAGAAGACCGTCGAGGTGGTGCTCAATTTCTGTCATTACTGTCTGAACGACCATCTGTTGCTCGACTATCTCGATTTCTTCGAACAGCGTGGCATCGGTGTGATCAATGCCTCGCCGTTCTCAATGGGGCTTCTCTCTGAGCGCGGAACTCCCGACTGGCATCCTGCTCCCGATTCGTTGAAGTCGGCATGTGCCCGTGCTGCCGCTTATTGTGAGGAGCGCCAGTATCCCATCGACAAGCTGGCCATTCAGTATTCCACGAGTCAGAATCCGCGTATTGCCACTACTTTGTTCAGCAGTGCCAATCCCGAGAATGTGCGTCGTAACATCGCTTATGTGAATGAGCCTGTCGACGAGCAGCTGGTTAGAGAGGTGCAGCAAATCATTGGCAACCAGATGGGGGTAAGATGGAAAAATTCATAAACTCGCCGACGATGAATATCATTGATGCTCATAGCCATTTATGGCTCCGACAAGACACTACATGGAACGGCCAGCGCATCAGTCCGCTGCCCAACGGACGTGCTATGTTCCTGGGTGAGGAGCGGCAGATGCTTCCTCCGTTTATGATCGACGGGGTCAACTCAGTCGAAGTGTTTCTCTCTAACATGAATTATGCCCAGGTGGGTGCTGCCGTGGTGGTACAGGAACTGATCGACGGCATTCAGAATGACTATCTGCTGGAGGTAAGCAGACGCTATCCCGACCGTTTCTTCGTCTGTGGTATGTGCGATTATCTCCATCCCGGTTTCTTCGGGCAGGCAGCGACGCTGATACGTCAGGGATTTAAAGGCATCGCCATTCCTGCTCACCGGTTACTGACCGATGAGCAACGGGTGATGCTGAACAGCGACGAAATGATGCAGATGTTCCACCTCATGGAGCAGCAGCATGTGGTCTTGTCGGTCACATTGGCCGACGGCGACCTGCAGGTGGGCGAGATGAAAGAAGTCATCAGCGAATGCCCACAACTGAAGATTGCCATTGGCCACTTCGGAATGCCCACGGCAGAAGGGTGGAGAGAGCAGCTGAAGCTAGCGCGGAACCAGCATGTCGTACTCGAGTCGGGCGGCATTACATGGCTGTACAATGCCGAGTTCTATCCTTTCCCCAGTGCGGTCAGGGTGGTGCGCGAGGCCATTGATACTGTCGGAGCCGATAAGGTGATGTGGGGCAGCGACTATCCCCGTACGATGACAGCCATCACCTATCGGATGTCTTACGACTTTATCGTCAAGACAGAGATGCTCACTGACGATGAGAAAAGTCTTTTCCTAGGCGAGAACGCCCGTCGTTTCTATGGTTTTGAGGCATTGCCAGAGTTGCCTTATATAAAAAATATGTCAGAATAAACAGAATATATGAAAGCAGTAAAGATTACCGCCGTCAGACAGATGGAGGTCGTAGAGGTCGACAGTGAGGAACCCCAGGCAGGCGAAGTGAAGATTCGTTTGCAGTATGTAGGGTTCTGCGGGTCGGACCTGAGTACGTATTTAGGCAAGAATCCCATGGTCAAGATGCCGGTCATCCCAGGCCATGAGGTAGGTGCCGTCGTCGAAAAGGTAGGGCCTGGTGTGCCCGAAGGCCTGAAGCCAGGCATGGTGGTTACGGTCAATCCGTATACCAATTGCGGCAAGTGTGCATCGTGTCGCAACGGACGGGTGAATGCCTGTCAGCATAATGAGACGCTAGGCGTTCAGCGCAATGGTGCGATGAGAGAGACGATTTGCCTACCGTGGGAGAAAGTCATACCCGCAGGTTTGCTGACGCCCCGTGAGTGCGCGCTCATAGAGCCTATGAGTGTCGGATTTCATGCGGTGTCGAGGGCGCAGGTGACCGATATCGATGTGGTGCTGGTCATCGGTTGTGGTATGGTGGGCATGGGAGCTATTGTGCGTTCTGCCCAGCGTGGTGCCACGGTGATAGCGGCCGATATCGACGACGACAAGCTGCAGTTGGCCAAGCAAATGGGCGCCAGCTACGTTGTCAATACCCATCATGATGACGTTCATGCCCGTGTGCTGGAGATGACGGCAGGCTTCGGACCGGATGTCGTCATCGAGGCTGTGGGCAGTGCTGAGACCTACCAGATGGCGGTCGATGAAGTGGCTTTCACTGGTCGGGTCATCTGTATTGGTTATGCCAAGACCGAGGTCTCGTTCCAAACGAAATATTTTGTGCAGAAAGAGCTCGACATCCGTGGCTCACGCAATGCGCAACCCTCTGATTTCAGGGCCGTTATTCATTATCTTGAGCGGCACACTTGCCCTGTCGACAAACTCATCAGTGAGGTGGTGACACCCGAGCAGGCTCCTGCTGCTATGGAAAGATGGGCGGCACAGCCCGGAAAGGTGTTCCGCATTCTGGTGACGATGTCGTGAGAAATCGCGACAGTCACTAGAAGCCAGAGTCAAGTAATTCATGAAGCCAGGGTCAAGTAATTCATAAAGTCTGAGTCAAGTAATTCATAAAGTTCGAGTCTAATTGATGGAAAAGAAACCACTTGTTGAGCGAAAATACCTTTTTACGTTCATATTGATTACCTCGCTGTTTGCGCTTTGGGGTTTTGCCAACGACATCACCAACCCCATGGTAGCGGCTTTCCAAACGTTGATGGAACTCTCGGCTGCCAAGGCGTCGATGGTGCAGTTTGCCTTCTATGGCGGTTATGCTACGATGGCCATTCCGGCGGCGTTGTTCATTCGCAAATATTCCTATAAGAAAGGTATCTTGCTGGGATTGGCACTCTATGCCATTGGTGCCTTCCTTTTCATCCCAGCTGCCGCCTGGCAGGAGTTCACGTTCTTCTGTCTGTCGCTTTATATTCTCACTTTCGGACTGGCTTTCCTGGAGACCACGGCGAATCCCTTCATTCTCTCTCTAGGCGACAAGTCGACCTCAACACGCCGTCTGAACCTCGCCCAGGCTTTCAATCCCATGGGTTCATTGTGCGGAATGAGTGTGGCTTCGCTCATCGTCCTGCCGCAACTCATCAGCGATCGGCGCGATGAGGCAGGCAAGATTATCTTCCCGATGCTCTCAGAGGCCGAGAAAGCCGACATCCGTGTGCACGACTTGGCCATCATCCGCGATCCCTATGTGGCAATCGGCCTGGTGGTGCTTTGCGTGTTCATCATTATTGCCCTTACCAAAATGCCGAAGACACAGGGCGAGGAACAAAAAGAGGCCGGACTGGGGCATAGTGTGGGGCAGACGCTCTCCAACCTTTGGCACAACACGATTTACCGTGAGGGAGTTGTTTCGCAGATGTTCTACGTGGCCGCACAGATCATGACCTGGACTTTCATTATCCAGTATGCCGACTATCTGGGCATTAACAAAGCCACCGCTCAGACTTATAATATAGTGGCGATGTCGTTGTTCCTGATGAGCCGTTTCATCTCCACCTTCCTTATGAAGTATATCAACACGCGGGTGTTGCTCTCTGTGTTTGCGGTTGGAGCCGCTCTCTGTACGATAGGAGCCATCGCCATCGTGGGCATGGGCGGTCTCTATTGCCTGGTGGGAATCAGCTTCTTTATGTCGCTCATGTTCCCAACCATCTATGGCATTGCCCTGGAGGGCGTCGACAGCCGCGACACCACCCTTGGTGCTGCGTTCCTGGTGATGGCTATTGTCGGCGGTGCGCTGATGCCGCCCTTGCAGGGCTTGATCATTGACCAGCAGACCGTCATGGGTCATCCTGCCGTGAATGCCTCGTTTGTGCTGCCGCTCATCTGCTTTGTTATCATTGGTATTTATGGATATCGCTCACATCTTAAATTAGTGAAGAAATGACAGAAGGATATCAAGTGCGCCAGTACGGACAGCCCGTGAAGCGCTATTGTCAGACCATGGAACTGAAAGACGAACCAGCCTTAATAGTCCGTTATCGACAGGCTCACAGCAAGGATGAGGCTTGGCAGGAAATACTCGATGGCATTCGTCAAGTGGGAATACTCGAGATGGAGATTTATATCAAGGACAACAGACTTGTGATGATAGTCGAGACTCCGCTCGATTTCAACTGGGACGAGGCGATGAACCGTTTGGCCTCGCTGCCACGACAGGCTGAGTGGGAGGCGTTTGTGGCTCAGTTCCAGCAGTGTGATGCCTCCGCCACATCAGACGAAAAGTGGCAGATGATGGAGCGTATGTTCTATCTGTACGACCGTTAGGCGTTCATTTGGTGGTGTGATCGGCATGTTCGGCTTGCTCGTTCACCACCGTGCGCATTTCTTTCAGCAGGTCGCTGGCGAAGATAAAGTCGGAAAGCCGTTTGTTGCTGGTTCCCATGATGTCGCTGCTGACGCCCTGCCATTCCTTTTTGCCTTCGTAAATAAAGATGACATTCTCGCCAATGCCCATCACTGAGTTCATGTCGTGGGTATTGATGATGGTCGTGATGCCGTATTCCTGGGTGATGCTGTGCAGCAAGTCGTCGATGACAAGCGATGTCTTGGGGTCGAGGCCGGAGTTCGGCTCATCGCAGAACAGGTATTGGGGATTCAGCGCGATGGCGCGAGCAATGGCCACACGTTTCTGCATACCGCCCGACAGTTCGCCCGGATACTTCTCTTGTGCCTCAATGAGGTTGACACGGTCGAGGCAGGTCTGTGCCCGTTTTACGCGCTCGCGGTAGTTCATCGAGGAGAACATGTCGAGCGGAAACATCACATTCTCTAGTACTGACAGCGAGTCGAAGAGGGCTGCGCTCTGGAAAATCATGCCCATCTCGCGGCGCAGCTGTACCTTCTCTCGTTTGCTCATGGCTACAAAGTCGCGCCCGTCGTACAACACTTGTCCGCTGGTCGGCTCCAGTAGTCCCACCAGGTTTTTCATCAGCACGGTCTTTCCCGATCCGCTCTGTCCGATAATCAGGTTCGTCTTTCCGTTTTCGAAGACGGCATTGATGTCAATCAGCACATCTTTGTCTTCAAACGATTTATAGAGGTGTTTTACTTCTATCATTTTCTATGACTTATTAGGCGTTGGTGAGCTTTGCTCTACAGGTGGAAAAACTGTTTACTGCTTCAATCATGATAACAACTGCGTGAGGAAAACATCTGAGAAAAGGATGAGCACGCTGCTGTTTACCACTGCGGTAGTGCTGGCCTTACCCACTTCCACCGAGCCGCCCTCTACGGTATAGCCGAAAAACGACGAGACACTGGCGATGATGAAGGCAAAGAAAAGGCTCTTGATGATACTCATGTACATGAACCAGGGGTTGAAGGCATGCTGCAAACCCAGCGTCAGATGGTCGGGCGAGAGGATGTGCCCGATGTAAGCCGTGCCATAAGCGCCCAGAATGCCTGAAACCGACGAGAAGACTACCAACAGCGGCATGATGGTGATAAGGCCCAATATCTTCGGAAGGATGAGGTAAGAGGCCGAGTTGACTCCCATAATCTCCAGTGCGTCAATCTGTTGGGTGACACGCATGGTGCCCAGTTCCGAGGCGATGTTTGAACCTACCTTACCAGCCAGAATCAGACACATGATAGAGCTGGAGAACTCCAGCAGCATAATCTCACGCGTGGTGTAGCCTGCCACCCAGCGAGGCATCCACGGACTCTCGATGTTCACCTTCATCTGAATGCAGATGACGGCACCGATGAAAAACGAAATCAGCAGTACAATGCCGATGGAGTCGATGCCCAGTGCCGACATCTCTTTCACATATTGCTTCCAGAACATGCGGAACCGTTCGGGACGCGAGAAGGTGCGCCCCATCAGCATGACATATTTGCCTAAAGACTCTAAAGACTTCTGTAATAGCATCGTTTGTTTCTTTTTGCGAAGTGAATGGGGTGGGTGGGAGGATTGTCTAAACTCTCCGTTCCCTTTGCAAAAGTAACCAAAAATCAATTAAAAACTGCAATATCTGCAAGAGTTTTTCATTTTATCAACGTATTTACCGACATTTTTAGTAATTTTGCACGCAAATATTCTATTATGGACGAACTTCAAAACTTTGATTTACCCGTGCAGGAGGAGCCGGAAGTGATGCCTAAAACTGCAGCAGAACCCGAAGAGGTGCTCGAAAGAGAGTCTGATGCGGCTGAGGCTATCGTTGCCGGCGAGCCCGAGGATGCTCCTGAGGCAGAGAATCCCGTGGCTGATGAAGAACCCTCGATGGTGCTTCGCACCGAGGGACTGATCAAACGCTATGGCAAGCGAACCGTTGTCAACGATGTGTCGATCAAAGTTCGGCAAGGTGAGATTGTAGGCCTGCTGGGACCTAACGGAGCTGGTAAGACCACCTCGTTCTATATGACCACCGGTCTGATTGTGCCCAATGGCGGCCATATCTATCTCGACGACAAAGATATCACTGGCTATCCCGTCTACAAACGTGCCCGTGCCGGTATTGGCTATCTGCCGCAGGAGGCCTCGGTGTTCCGCAAACTGAGTGTAGAGGACAATATCATGGCCGTGCTCGAGATGACAGGCAAGCCCCGTGACTATCAATTGCAGAAACTCGAGAGCCTGATTGCCGAGTTCCGTCTGGGCAAAGTCCGCAAGAATAAGGGTGACCAGTTGTCGGGAGGTGAGCGCCGCCGTACAGAGATAGCGCGCTGTCTGGCCATCGAGCCGAAGTTCATCATGCTCGACGAACCATTCGCCGGCGTCGACCCCATTGCTGTTGAGGACATTCAGCACATCGTCTGGCGCTTGAAATACCGCAATATCGGTATTCTCATCACCGACCACAACGTGCAGGAGACACTCACCATCACCGACCGTGCCTATCTGTTGTTTGAGGGAAAAATTCTGTTCCAGGGAAAGCCTGAGGAACTGGCTGCCAACAAGATTGTGCGCGAGAAGTATCTCAGTAACAGCTTCGTGCTGCGCAAGAAAGACTTCCAGTTGCTCGACGAGGAGCGCAAGGCGCGCGAGGAAGCCGAGGATAATGGTTGAAGAAATGAGATAAAAGGCATTTGAAAAAGTTACGATTATGGAAAACCTGAGAAACGTATTCCTTGTCATCATGCTGCTTTGCGGCATCGTGTCTGCAAAGGCCCAGACAAATCTTGCAGGCCGTGTGTATCATAATCCCAACATCTTGGCCGCCGAAATAGGCAAGGAGGTGAAAGATGCTGATAAGAAAATGACAGAAGCCAAAGCCAAGGCGGTTGCCAAGATGGAGAAAGAAAAAGGCAGGAAACTCACTGCTGCAGAGCTGGCTAAGATAGATACAGAGTTGGAGAAGGCCCGCAAAATGATGGAAGCCATTCAAAAGGGCATGAAGACCGCCATTACTATTGAGTTCAAGGACGCCACAAACATGGTGTTTAAGGCCGATGTGAGTGTTAGTGACGATGTCCTGAAGATGGCTGGAGTGAGCTGGATTAAGCGCAAGGCCATGAAGGCGGCACTGGCCGTTGCTCCCTCTTCTGAAAAAGGCACTTATGTGCAGAAAGGCAATATGATTATCTGTAGCGACGGCAAAGATAAAGACACGCTCACCATCAGCAACGACGGAAAGTATGTTTATGGCAAGTTTGACAAGAAAACCAGCTTTAAACTTACCCGGACAAAGTGAGAACCAAACTCTCATGACCTTCTTCTGATTTTGCTCAGGGATCAAATACGTTGGTGTCGCCTCGTGCAATTTTTTGTAAATTGTTTGCATGAGGCGACACCATTTTTAGTAGCTCCTTTATTCTTTTTATCAGGTGAAATCCATGGCTGACAGGGCAATTGCTTTGTGTTTTTAGGCGTGTTTTAGGTTAAATAATTTAAATTCCAGTTACATTTCAGCCTTTATTCAGTATTACTTATAAAAGCACATATTATGTCTAACAATTGTAAAAGAAAGGAAAGCTTATGAGAAAGAAAACCGTAAAGAAAAAGACGCTGATACCGTTGTTGTTATTTACATTACTGCTATCAGTAGTGTTGAGTTGTAAAGATGATGAAACCGACGAAGGCTGGCATTTAGACAGTAAAGGCTGCTATCTTGTTGAAATACAAGGTGGGGATCAAGAATGGACATCAGTTCTTCTTATTGAAAAGCCTGATGACGGTGCTTTTGATACATACTGTTATGTTTATGTACCTACTAAAAGTCTTCCAAAAGGAATAAAGTCTTTAGATAGAATCTCGTTGCAAATTGTTAAATACAAAACATTGTATTATGAGTACATGGTAGGACAAAAATTTTATACATATTGTGAAATCAAATTATGTGAATAAATGATGAATAGATTTATTTGTATCTTAGTTTCATTGAAAAAAAGAGATTCTTTCAGAGAAAATCACTATACAATAATCTGCATGTGAGTGGGCTGCGCCACGGCTGGACACTCTTCTTTTTAGTTCTTGTCTATGCCTTATCACCAACAGCATCACCGCCTCAAATCATAAAAAATGCTAATCATGCCACAAAATTTGTGATAATCACAATTTTTTTATATTTTTGCTAAGAATACACTAAAAAACTTTTAATCTAATGGAAAAAGAAATATATGACATAACAACCATCCCAAAAAACGTTAAATTCCGATTTTATTTCAGCCTTTAGTCAGTATTACTTATAAGAGCACATTTTTATCTAACCATGATAAAAGGAAGGAACGCTTATGAGAAAGAAATTTAAACTGTCAGTATTAGTTGTCATCTTGTTAGTTCTTGCAAATGGGGTAACGGGATGTAAAGACGACGCTCAGGAGTATGAGAGTGTCGAGAAATGTGATTGTGGTCAGCAATTTATTAAGAAAGTGGAAGGCGTTGGAACAGTATCTTTTAATAGTACTGTCGGCAAATGGCAGATAACAGTTGCCGTTGAAGGAAGCTATGACTCTGCATCAATGTATTTGGTTTCCGGAGAAAAGAAACTTGACGCTTATGCAAACCAGAAAGTGTCGTTCTCTGGAAAAGCATACAGTCTCTCGAACGAAGAAGATTTAACTCTTCCTGCCGGAACAGATTGCTATTGCATAACTTTATCCACAATAAAATTATCAAAATGAACTAAAATAAATGTTTTAACACTCTTTAGTCAGTATTACTTATTAAAAGCACATATTATGTCTAACAATTTTAAAAGGAACGCTGATGAGAAAGAAAATCGTAGAGGCCCTGCTGCTGATGCCAGCAACATTAGTATTGATCCTATCGACCTTGGCCCTTTCGGGATGCCATGACGACAATGATGATGTGACCATGGTGATGTATTCGCCCCTACAGACTAAAGTTCCCTATAATCCTATTGATATTTCTTCATTTAAGGGTACCCTTGGAGATTTAGTCATGAGAGATTATAAGGGTGGAATAACTGTTTTTATGGGAACATGGAACGGAGATGTCGTATATGATTATTGGGCAAGTTACATGTCGGATTTCGACGGTTTTATTTATGATATAAATGGGGAGCTCTTGCCACAAGGGATATATCATATACGGGAGATGAAAGATTGGAAATGTGTCTTTTATACCAAAGCCGGAGGAGAACAGCTATGAGAAAGAGAATCGTAAAAGCCCTGCTGCTGATACCTTTGCTGTTAAGTATGCTGGCATTTGCAGGGTGTAGCAATGACGATCAAGCAGAGAGCAAAGAGAAAAACTTGGATATGTCATTGTCCATATTCAATAGTGGTGAAGACAAGAGTAAAGAATGGTTGAATAGCAATGAGCCCATTATCTTTCAATTTATCATTCGAACGTCTTCAAATTTAATCTTAGCGAGCGACTTAAAAAGCGACGATCTGATTGTAGGAGATGATTTCTTTTCTGTTTATACAGAAGATGGTAAATTGCTGCGAGCACCTCAAATGGAAAATCTCTCAATAGAGGTGATGGAAACAGCCAAGGAAGTGTACGTGATTCGTTATCTGTGGGATTCCATGTTTTTCGAAAAAGGTAATTACTATACTGAATTTAATGTACGATATAATTCAACTCCTGGGCAGAAAGAAAAACACTATAAAACAGAAACCTTTAAAAAATCATTTGAAATTAAATAGCTTATGAGGTTAACGGCAACAGCCACACGCTCGACACATCGTCGTGGCCGAAGGGCATTTACATAGTCAGGGCTATTGTCGACAAAGAGATTCTTTCAGAGAAAATCACTATTCAATAATCAGTATGTGAGTGGGCTGCCGTGGGGCAGCCCACTCCCGGTATATGACACAATCCGTGCGTATCGGTCGTTGCCTTCCATCGTCTATCTGAGGCTATCCTGACAAAAGCTTTGGGGTGCAAACGCGTGTTTTAGGTTAAAAAAACAAATATTTCTTTATTATATTAGGTGGTTCGCTGAAAAATGAGTACCTTTGCACCTCAATTTTGCATAAACATAAAAAACAAGATAAAGAAAGATGAAAATTCAATTTGAAAGCGCAGACAAGGTGAATGGTCTGATGACCCTTACCGTTGAAGAGGCAGACTACAAGGAGAATGTCGAGAAGACACTCAAGGACTATCGTAAAAAGGCTAATATCCCCGGCTTCCGCCCGGGTATGGTGCCCATGGGACTCATTAAGCGCCAGTTTGGCACATCGGTGAAGGTCGACGTGATCAACAAGGCTCTTGGCGAGCAGATTTACAAATACGTGCGTGAGAACAACATCCAGATGCTGGGCGAGCCGCTGCCTGCTGAGAATCAGGAGCCGGTGGACATTGAGGGTGAGGCTCCCTACGTGTTCAAGTTCGACGTGGCTGTAGCCCCCGAATTTAAAATTGAGCTGAACGGAAAGAACAAGATTGACTATTATAATATCGAGGTTGACGACAAACTGATTGACAATCAGGTGGATATGTTCGCCAGCCGCAGTGGTCATTATGACAAGGTGGAGGAGTACGATGCCGAGAAGCGCGACATGCTGAAGGGCGACCTCAAGGAGCTCGATGCCGACGGCAACGTGAAGGAAGACGGTATCATGGTAGAAACCGCCCTGCTGATGCCGCAGTACATCAAAGAGGAAGACCAGAAGAAACTCTTCGACAATGCCAAGTTGGGCAGCGTGATCACCTTCAATCCCCGCAAGGCATATCCTGACAATGACTCTGAGATTGCCTCGCTGCTGAAGATCGACCGCGAGAAGGCAAAGGACGTGACGTCTGACTTCACTTATCTCGTGACCGAGATCCAGCGCTTTGTGAAGGCTGAGGTGAACCAGGAACTGTTCGACCAGGTGTATGGCGAGGGCAACGTGAAGAGCGAAGAGGAGTTCCGCGGTAAGATTGCCGAGGGTATCAAGGCTCAGCTGGCCCTCGACTCCGACTACCGATTCCTGCTCGACGTTCGCAAGTATTGCGAGCAGAAAGTAGGCAACCTGACCTTCCCCGATGCCATTCTGAAGCGCGTGATGCTGAACAACAACAAGGACAAGGGCATGGAGTTCGTAGAGAAGAACTACGAGCAGAGCATCAAGGAACTGACCTGGCATCTCATCAAGGAGCAACTCGTGGCCGCCTATAATATTAAGGTGGAAGAGAATGACATCCTGGAGGCTGCCAAAGGTGCTGCCCGTGCCCAGTTTGCACAGTATGGCATGAGCAATGTTCCTGAGGAGTATCTGGAGAACTATGCCAAGGAGATGATGAAAAAAGAAGAAAACATTCAGGGATTCGTCGACCGCAGCATAGACCAGAAACTCATCGTTGCACTGAAGAACGGTGTGAAGCTGAACGAGAAGAGCATTTCGCTCGACGACTTCAATAAGTTGATGGAAGCCTAATTTTACTTTTTTTTAGAAAAAAAACTTCTTGAAATAGAGAGGTTATCGACTTTTTTTATTAATTTTGTTCCTACGAACATAAAATAAAAGGTCGATGACCTCTTTTCGTGTCTTAAAAAGAATAAGAAAATATGACAGATTTTAGAAAATATGCTACAAAGCATCTTGGTTTGAATGGAATGATGCTTGACGATGTGATGAGAGCCCAGGCGCAGTATTTGAATCCCTATATTCTGGAGGAGCGTCAGTTGAATGTGACGCAGATGGATGTGTTCTCGCGCCTGATGATGGACCGTATTATTTTCTTGGGAACAGAGATTGACGACTATACTGCCAACACGCTGCAGGCTCAGTTGCTTTATCTCGACTCTGCCGACCCCGGTAAAGATATCTCAATCTATATCAACTCTCCCGGCGGAAGTGTTACTGCCGGTCTGGGCATCTACGACACCATGCAGTTTATCACGAGCGACGTGGCTACCATCTGCACCGGAATGGCTGCCTCGATGGCTGCCGTGCTGCTGGTGAGCGGTACCGAGGGCAAGCGCTCGGCACTGACCCACAGTCGTGTGATGATTCATCAGCCGCTGGGCGGTGTGCAGGGCCAGGCCAGCGATATTGAGATTGAGGCCAAGGAAATCATGAAGTTCAAGAAAGAACTTTACACTATTATCTCAGAGCATTCGCATACACCCTATGAGAAGGTATGGGCTGACAGCGACCGCAACTATTGGATGAATGCTGAGGAAGCCAAGGAGTATGGAATGATTGACGAGGTGCTGAAGAGGAAGAAATGATGAGAAAATCTTGCAGTTTTTGTGGTAGGAGTGATAAAGAGGTAAAACTGCTGATCACTGGTATCAGCGGCTATATCTGTGAGGACTGTGCTATGCAGGCCTATCAGATAGCGCAAGAGTCGGGCGTGTTTGGCAAGAAAGGCAAGAAAGGCACCGCGGCTCCGAAGCTCAAGAAAGTGCCCAAGCCTCGCGAGATCAAGGAGTTTCTCGACCAATATGTCATCGGACAGGACGATGCCAAGCGCTATTTGGCCGTTTCGGTGTACAATCACTATAAGCGTTTGCAGCAACCCGCCGACGACGGTGTGGAGATAGAGAAAAGCAACATCATCATGGTGGGCAGCACGGGCACAGGCAAGACGCTGCTGGCACGTACCATTGCCAAGTTGCTCGACGTGCCGTTCACCATTGTCGATGCCACAGTGTTCACCGAGGCCGGTTATGTGGGCGAGGACGTGGAGAGCATTCTCAGCCGTCTGCTGCAGGTGGCCGACTACGATCAGGAGGCTGCCGAACGGGGCATTGTGTTTATCGATGAGATAGACAAGATTGCCCGTAAGAGCGACAACCCCTCTATCACACGCGATGTCAGCGGCGAGGGCGTTCAGCAGAGTCTGCTGAAACTGCTCGAGGGAACGGTCGTCAATGTGCCGCCACAGGGCGGGCGCAAGCATCCTGATCAGGAGTATATTCATCTCGATACGCGCAACATCCTGTTCATCTGCGGCGGTGCCTTCGACGGTATCGAGCGCAAGATAGCCCAGCGGATGAATACCCATGTGGTGGGTTATAACTCTGTTCAGAATGTAAGGAATATTGACAAGGAAGACCTGATGAAGTATATCCAGCCGCAAGACTTGAAGTCGTTCGGACTGATTCCAGAGATTATCGGGCGCCTGCCAGTGCTGACGCATTTGAATCCGCTCGACCGCCATGCCTTGCGTAGTATCCTGACAGAACCCAAGAACTCTATCGTGAAACAGTATGTCAAACTTTTTGAGATGGATGGCATCAAACTGACGTTCGATGACGACGCCCTCGACTATATGGTCGACAAGGCAGTGGAATATAAGCTTGGAGCGCGCGGTCTGCGGTCAATTGTCGAGAATGTCATGATGGATGCCATGTACGAGATACCCTCGAAGCGGGTGAAGACCTTCAAGGTGACACTCGACTACACAAAAGATCAGTTGGAGAAATCGATGCTGCAACATCGGAACTCTGCCTAATAACTTTAAATGATACACACACACTACTTTTACCATGACCAAAGAAGTTAATCTGACCTTAAAACTGAAGCAATATTTTGGCTTTGATAAGTTCAAGGGCGATCAGGAGGCTATTATCCGGAATGTCCTTGATGGCAATGACACATTTGTATTGATGCCTACAGGAGGGGGCAAGTCGCTGTGCTATCAGCTGCCGTCGCTGCTGATGGAAGGCACGGCCATTGTCATCTCGCCGCTTATCGCCTTAATGAAGAATCAGGTGGATGTGATTAACGGTATGAGTGAGGTGAATGGTGTGGCTCATTATCTGAACTCATCGCTCAACAAGGCGGCCATCGACCAGGTGAAGGCCGACATCCTGAGCGGTGTCACGAAGTTGCTCTATGTGGCTCCCGAGTCGCTGACAAAGGAAGAGAATGTGGACTTCCTGAAAACTGTCAAGATCTCTTTCTATGCCATCGATGAGGCTCACTGTATCTCGGAATGGGGACATGACTTCCGACCTGAATACCGCCGCATCCGTCCTATCATCAACGAGATAGGAAAGGCGCCGGTCATTGCCCTTACGGCAACGGCCACCGACAAGGTGCGCACCGATATCAAGAAGAACCTGGGCATCGTCGACGCAGCTGAATTCAAAAGCTCGTTCAACCGCCCCAATCTCTACTACGAGGTGAGACCCAAGACCAAGGACATTGATAAGCAAATTATCATGTTCATCAAGCAGAATCCCGGCAAGAGCGGTATTATCTACTGTCTCTCGCGCAAGAAAGTTGAGGAGCTGGCAGCCATTCTGCAGGCCAACGACATCAAGGCTGCTCCTTATCATGCCGGCCTTGACTCGGTGACCCGCTCGCAGACACAAGACGATTTCCTGATGGAGGAGATTGACGTCATCGTGGCCACCATTGCCTTCGGCATGGGAATCGACAAGCCCGATGTGCGCTTTGTCATCCACTATGATATTCCAAAGAGCCTTGAGGGCTACTATCAGGAAACCGGACGAGCTGGCCGTGACGGTGGGGAGGGTAAGTGCATTACCTTCTATGCCAACAAGGACTTGCAGAAACTCGAGAAATTCATGGAAGGAAAGCCTGTGGCAGAGCAGGATATCGGCCGACAGTTGTTGCAAGAGACGGCTGCTTATGCTGAGTCGTCGGTATGCCGTCGGAAGATGCTGCTCCACTATTTTGGTGAGGAGTACAACAAGGATAACTGTGGTAACTGCGACAATTGTCTGCATCCGAAGACCAAGATTGAGGCTCAGGAGGCTTTGCAAATCGTGCTCAGAGCCATCATCGCCATCAAAGAGAACTTCCGTGCCGACTATGTCATCGACTTCGTCACCGGTAAGGAGAGTAATGAGATACTGGCTCATAAGCATCAGGAGCTGGAGGAATTCGGCTCGGGCGAGGACGAAAGCGACAAGTTGTGGAATCCCGTCATCCGGCAGGCGCTCATCGCCGGCTATCTGAAGAAAGACGTGGAGAACTATGGACTGCTGAAGGTGACGGCGGCGGGTAAGAAATTCCTCAAGAAACCGACCAGTTTCATGATTGTTGAGGACGCCGAGTTTAAGGACTACGATGATGATACTCCTATTGATGGCGGAGGAACGGCTCTTGACCCGACGCTTCATTCTATACTGAAAGACCTGCGCAAGAAAGTGGCGCAGAAGCAGAAGGTGCCCCCTTATGTGGTGTTCCAGGATGTGTCGCTCGAGCAGATGGCCACCATCTATCCTGTCACCATGGAGGAACTGCAGAATATCCAGGGTGTGGGTGCCGGTAAGGCCAAGCGCTATGGAAAAGAGTTTATCGACCTGATAAGTAAGTATTGTAAGGAAAATGAGATAGAGCGCCCCGAGGAACTTCGTGTGCGCACGGTGGCCAAGAAGTCGATGCTGAAAGTGAAAATCATCCAGAGCATTGACCGGCAAGTGGCCCTCGACGACATAGCCAACGCACAAGGCATTGATTTCGATGAGTTGCTCGACGAAGTTGAGGCTATTGTCTACAGCGGAACGAAACTCAACATTGACTATTTCCTTGAGGAGGTGATGGACGAAGACCACGTTGACGATATCTACGACTATTTCATGGAGAGCGATACTGACAATCTGGATGACGCCATGGAAGAGCTGGGCGAAGACTACAGCGAGGATGAGGTACGCCTGGTCCGCATCAAGTTCTTGTCGGAGATGGCCAATTAATTCCTGATAAGCGTTTGAAGTTATAAGCATGTTTGACGGCTGCCGGAGGAGCGTGTATCCGTCAAACATGCTTTTAACTCCGTTAAATCGTATTAACGGACATGTTATTTCGCAAAAAAGTAGTGCTAGTCTGAGAAATTATTGCTAATTTTGCACGCAATAAATTTTAAACGACTATATGGCTTCATTTGTTGCAGACAAAATTGTGATGGACGGTCTGACGTTTGACGACGTCCTGTTAATCCCCGCTTATTCAGAAGTACTGCCCAAGACGGTAGAGTTGAAAACCCTGTTCTCGCGTAACATCGAGCTGAATGTCCCGTTTGTTACGGCCGCCATGGACACTGTCACGGAGTCGCGGATGGCTATTGCCATTGCGCGCGAGGGTGGCATTGGTGTGGTTCATAAGAACATGTCGATAGAGGATCAAGCCCGTCAGGTCGCTATTGTCAAGCGTGCCGAGAACGGAATGATCTACGACCCTGTGACGATTCGCCGGGGAAGCACGGTGGCCAATGCGCTGGACATGATGGCCGAGTATCATATCGGCGGTATTCCCGTGGTCGACGAGGAGAACCACCTGGTAGGTATCGTCACCAACCGCGACCTGCGTTTTGAGCGCCGTTTGGACCATCCCATCGACGATGTGATGACCAGTGAGAACCTGGTGACGACACATCAGCAGACCGATCTGGCTGCCGCTGCCCAGATTCTGCAGGAGAATAAGATTGAGAAACTGCCCGTTGTTGATGCTAACAACAAACTGGTGGGCCTGATTACCTATAAGGATATCACCAAGGCAAAGGATAAACCCATGGCGTGTAAGGACGAGAAAGGCCGTCTGCGCGTGGCAGCCGGTGTGGGTGTGACCTTCGATACCCTTGAGCGCATGCAGGCTTTGGTCGACGCCGGTGCCGACGCCATTGTTATTGATACGGCTCACGGTCATTCTAAGGGCGTTATCGAAAAGTTGGATGAGGCTAAGCGGTCGTTCCCGAACATTGACATCGTGGTGGGTAACGTCGCTACTGGAGCTGCCGCCCGTATGCTGGTGGAGCATGGAGCAGATGCCATCAAGGTGGGTATCGGTCCGGGTTCTATCTGCACAACGCGTGTGGTGGCTGGCGTGGGCGTACCACAGCTCAGTGCCGTCTACGACGTATACAGCGCACTGAAGGGAACTGGCGTTCCATTGATTGCTGATGGCGGCTTGCGCTATTCGGGTGATATTGTGAAAGCACTGGCAGCCGGCGGCAGCTCGGTGATGATTGGTTCGCTGGTGGCCGGCACTGAGGAAAGCCCCGGTGATACCATTATTTACAACGGCCGTAAGTTCAAGAGCTATCGTGGCATGGGTTCGCTCGAGGCCATGGAGCAGAAGCATGGCTCTAAGGACCGTTATTTCCAGGGCGACACCGTGGAGGCCAAGAAACTGGTTCCAGAGGGCATTGCCGGACGCGTGCCTTACAAAGGAACTGTTCAGGAGGTGATCTACCAGCTGACAGGTGGCCTGCGCTCGGGTATGGGCTATTGTGGTGCTGCAAGCATCGAGAAACTGCATGATGCCAAGTTCACCCGCATCACCAATGCCGGAGTGCTGGAGAGTCATCCGCACGACATCACCATCACCAGTGAAGCCCCGAACTACAGTCGTCCTAACGATTAAAACGATTAATACGAACAAAAAGACAAGCTAGATAGATGATAGTTATGAAGAAATTGACAACGATTCTCGCCCTGTTTTCCGTGGCAGTCGGCTGTCTGGCTGTAGCGCCACAGTCCGACGATGTGGTAATCATGACCGTGAACGGAGTTCCCGTGACCCGTTCGGAGTTTGAGTACTCTTACAACAAGAACAACTCAGAGGGTGTGATTGATAAGAAAACAGTAGATGAATACGTGGATCTCTTCATTAACTACAAGTTGAAAGTGGCGGCAGCTCTTGATGCGAAGTTGGATACGCTGACCTCGTTTAAAGATGAGTTTGCCATGTATCGCGATCAGCAGATACGTCCGTCGTTTGTCGAGGATGCTGACTTGCTGGCCAAGGCACGCGAGACCTACAACGACACAAAAGAGCGTATCGGTCCGAAGGGACTCATCATGCCTGCTCATATCTTGATGCGTTTGGCCCAGAAGGCCCCCAAAAGCGAGCAAGACAAGGCAAAAGCACGTATCGATTCTATTTATCAGGCTTTGCAGCAGGGCGCTGATTTCGCCGAACTGGCCAAGAAACTGTCGCAAGATCCAGGTTCAGCTGCCAATGGCGGCTTACTGCCCTGGCTGGGTCCGGGCCAGACATTGCCTGAATTTGAGCAGGAGGCCTATGCCCTGCAACCAGGTCAGATGAGCAAACCGTTTCTCTCGCCCGCAGGCTATCATATTATTCTGATGAAGGAGCGTAAGCAGCTGGAACCGTTCGACTCGCTGAAGAACGACATTTTGAGGTTCCTCGAGCAGCGGGGCATTCGTGAACGGATAGCCGACGAGAAGATCCAGGCTGCAGTGAATGCCTCGAACGGTACGCTCACTGCTGCAAAACTGATGGAACAGCGTGCCAATGAGATGGCCGAGAAAGACCCCGACCTGAAGAATCTCATCCGGGAGTACCATGACGGTCTGCTGCTCTTTGAGATCAGCACACGAGAGGTGTGGGACAAGGCTGCAAAAGATGAGGCCGGACAGAGAGCTTATTTCAATGCCAACAGGAAGAAATACAACTGGGATGAACCACGGTTTAAGGGAATGGCCTATCATGTGAAAAACAAGGCCGACGTGAAGGCCGTGCGCAACTGTGTGAAGAATGTTCCTTTCGACCAGTGGGCAGAGCGTCTGCGCAAGACTTTCAATAACGACTCTATCATCCGCATCCGCGTAGAGAAAGGTATCTTCAAGAAAGGTGACAATGCCCTGATTGACAAGAAAATTTTCAAACAGGATGTGACGGTGACACCCGTGAAGGACTATCCCATTGATGCTACCTTCGGTAAGAAACTGAAGAAAGGCCCCGAGGAGTATCAGGATGTGAAGCAGCTGGTCATTGCTGACTATCAGGACACCCTCGAAAAGGAGTGGGTGGCCGAGTTGCGCAAACGCTATCCGGTGGTCGTCAACAAAGAAGTGTTGAAAACAGTAAACAAACATAAGTAATATCCAATGAAACTAGGACAGAGAATCAGCCTGTGTGTGGTGGCCGTGATGTTGGTTGCCGCAGGAATGAGCGCCGGAATCAGAAAAGGCGATCGTTCGGGCGATGACAATAAGGAGAAGAAGGATACGGTAAAAGCAGAAGTACGAGCCCCTGAGCATAGTATCGTTGATGAGGTGATATGGGTGGTTGGCGATGAACCCATCCTCAAATCAGACGTCGAGACGATGCGCCTGCAAGGAGACATGGAAGGCTATAAGTTTTCCGGTAATCCAGACTGTTCGATTCCTGAGCAATTGGCTGTGCAGAAGCTTTTCTTGCATCAGGCAGAGATTGACAGTGTGGAGGTGACGGAGGCCGAGATTGCCCAGGACATTGACTGGCAGATTGAGGCTTGGACGCAGGCCATTGGCAGCCGTGAGAAACTGGAGGAGTATAAGAAGCAGACCATCTCGCAGATGCGTCAGGATATGCATGACGATATCAAGAACCGCAAGCTCATCCAGAAAATGAAGATGCAGTTAGTGGAGGATGTCACTGCCACTCCGGCCGATGTGCGTAACTATTTTAAGAACCTGCCGGAAGACAGTATCCCGTTCGTCCCCACTACCGTTGAGGTTCAGCTGATTACGAATGCTCCGAAGATCTCACAAGATGAGATTAACCGCGTAAAAGACCAACTGCGTGAGTATACAGACCGTGTGACGAAAGGCGAGATCACTTTTGCCACATTGGCTCGTTTGTATTCTGAAGACCCAGTCTCTGCCCGACAAGGTGGCGAACTAGGCTATATGGGACGTGGCGTGCTCGATCCGGCATTTGCCGCTGTGGCTTTCAACCTCACTGATCCGAAGAAAATCTCGAAGATTGTTGAGACAGAATTCGGTTTCCACATCATTCAGTTGATCGACAAGCGTGGCGACAAGTTGAACTGCCGTCATATTCTGATGAAACCGAAAGTGGATCCTGAGGCTATTGAGAAAACCAAATTGCGTCTTGACTCTATTGCTGATGATATCCGTGCGTCGAAGTTCTCGTTTGAGGAGGCAGCCACTTATATCTCGGATGACAAAGATACACGCAACAACCACGGTTTGATGGCCTTTACCGACAGGGAGACACAAACCCGTACATCGAAATTCCGCATGCAAGACCTGCCCAGTGAGATCGCCCGCGTGGTAGACACTTTGAAAGTGGGACAGGTGTCGAAATCGTTTGATATGATCAACGACAAAGGAAAGACGGTCTGTGCTATTGTGAAGTTGAAGAGCCGTGTGGATGGTCACCGTGCTACCATTACCGAAGACTTCCAGACCATGAAGAATGTTGTTGTAGCTCAGCGCAAGGACGAATTTCTGAAGGAATGGGTGAAGAACAAGCTGAAGACCATCTATGTACGTGTGAACGATCGTTACAAAGACTGCGATTTTGAGTACGAAGGCTGGATTAAGTAAGGAAAGGTGCTTGGATCGTATGCGGGTGAGCAAAAGATGTCTGTTTATATTGATTTTGTGTTTCTTGGGTCTTTGTCTGGCACAGTCGAAAGGTCCCAGGAAGCATAAGCGCGCTAAGACTACCGATGAGCGCGTCTATCTTTTGCATGCCGATGAATTACGGTACGACCAATACGGTTCGGTCCCTGATGCGCAGATTGTGAAAGGAAAAGTGTCGTTCCGTCACAAGGGCGCCCATCTTACCTGCGACAGTGCCTATTTCTACGAAAGTTCCAATTCATTCGACGCTTTCGGACATGTGCGTCTGCGTCAGGGCGACACGCTGACATTGGTGAGCGACTATGCCTATTACGACGGCAACGACCAGATGGCCTATGCGCGAAGGAATGTGGTGCTCACTCACAGAGGCTCAAAACTCTATACAGACAGTTTGGTGTACGACCGCCTATATGATATGGGATGGTTTGTGGAAGGAGGAAAACTGGTTGACAAGAAGAATGTGCTGACAAGCGACTGGGGCGAATATCATGCTGACACACGCGAGGCGGTATTCAACTATAATGTGAATCTGAAGAATCCCAAGTTCCTGTTGACTACTGACACGCTCTATTACGACACTAAGACCAGTATTGCACACATGGTGGGCCCGTCGAAAGTGACTTCCGACGGTAGTGTCATCAACACAAAAGACGGATACTACGACACCAACAAGGAGCGAGCCCAGTTGTTCGGGCGCTCAACGGTCGTGGATAAAGACAAAAAGATTACGGCCGACAGCCTTTTCTATGACGAGAAAAACGGCATAAGCGAAGGCTATCGTAACGTGGTGTATGTCGATGAGGCCAACATGAACAAGATGACTTGTAATGAGTTTAAGTATAACGAGAAAACAGGCTGTGGCTATGCCGCGAATAATCCGGTGTTGATGGATTATTCGCAGAAAGATACATTATGGGTGCATTCCGATACCATGAGAATCGAGGCATTCAACTATGATACTGATTCTGTGTATCGGAAAGTGCATTGTTATAACAAGGTGCGTGCTTACCGCGTGGACGTTCAGGCAGTATGTGACTCATTGGTATACAACTCGCTGGACTCGTGCATGACCATGTATCGTGATCCTATCACCTGGTATGGCGAAAGACAATTGCTCGGAGAGAGAATAGAGGTCTTCATGAAGGACTCTACTGTTGATCGTGGACGTGTGATCGGGCAAGCTCTCTCAGTAGAGAAGACACATGGTGAAGATCATTACAATCAGATTTCATCGCAACGGATGTATGCCTTCTTCCGTAACGGAGAGGTGTATAGGAGTGATGCGGGGGGTAATGTGCTGACTGTTTTTTATCCTGTTGAGGAAAAAGACACCACCTTGCTGGCACATAACTATCTGGAAACCGACACCATGTCGATGTTTATGGAAAAGCGCCAGTTGCTGAAGATATGGGCTTCGAAGCATACAGGCACATGGTATCCTATCACTCAAATCCCCCCGTCGAAGCGCTTCCTTCCACAATTTGCATGGTTTGACTATATTCGTCCGCTCAACAAAGATGATATCTTCGAGTGGCGAGGGAAGAAAAGTGGCACAGAACTAAAAGAGATTCCTCGCAGGGAAGCTCCTTTGCAGCGTCTTTCGAAAGAAAAACAGGTGGCCGTCAAGCCACAGGCAGAGGGAGAATAATTGCTGTTATCAATACATATCAAGCTTCATAGCAGAGCATGTCAGACATTATACAACTATTACCCGATTCAGTCGCCAACCAGATTGCTGCTGGTGAGGTGATTCAGAGACCAGCCTCAGTCATCAAGGAGTTGGTTGAGAATGCTGTGGATGCTGGTGCTGATGAGATTCACGTGATGGTTGTGGATGCCGGGCGGACGTCCATTCAGGTGATTGACAATGGCAAAGGCATGTCGGAAACTGATGCCCGTCTGGCCTTTGAGCGGCATGCCACCTCAAAGATCCGGAAAGCCGATGACTTGTTTGCACTGACAACGATGGGTTTTCGTGGCGAGGCTCTGCCGTCGATAGCTGCAGTGGCACAGGTTGAGCTGAAAACAAGGATGGAAACCGATGAAATAGGGACCTGCCTGTCGATATCCGCCTCTAAGGTGGTAGGGCAAGAACCTGTCTCGTGCCCTGTGGGGAGTAATTTCATGGTCAGCAATTTGTTCTTTAACGTTCCTGCAAGACGTAAGTTCCTAAAATCGAATGCTACCGAACTGAATAATATCATGGCGGCATTTGAGCGCATTGTGCTGGTCAATCCGCAGATTGCTTTCACGTTCCATAGCAATGGGGTAGAGGTGTACAACCTGAGGAAATGCGGGTTTCGGCAGCGTATCGTCGATATGTATGGCAAGAAGATCAGTCAGGACCTTTTGCCCGTCGAGGCCGATACCACGATGTGTAAGATAACCGGATTTGTGGGGAAACCGGAGTCGGCACGGAAAAAAGGCGCCCATCAATTCTTCTTCGTCAACGGAAGATTCATGAGGCATCCTTATTTCCATAAAGCAGTGCAAAGTGCTTACGAACGATTGGTGCCCACTGGCGATCAAATACCTTATTTCATATGTTTTGAGGTAAGGCCTGAGGACATTGATGTGAACATTCACCCTACAAAGACTGAAATCAAGTTCGACAACGAACAACCCATTTGGCAGATATTAATGGCTGCAGTAAAAGAGGCTGTGGGGAAATTCAACGATGTGCCTTCCATCGATTTCGATACGGTAGGGAAACCCGATATCCCTGTGTTTAACCCATTCCAGCAGGCGGTTGATATGCCAAAGGTTAACTATGATCCTCAGTATAATCCTTTTAAGTCATCCTCCAAGCATACACCCAAGGGTCTGTCGCAAGAGCAGACAGCTCCTGCTGGCTGGGAAAAACTTTACGAAGGCTTGCAGCAAGAGCAACCCACGGAATCATCTATCTTTCAACAGCAACCCGAACAGAAAGAAGGTGATAGCCTGATTGCGGAGAAATCGCCGGCCCATTATCAGTATAAAGGCATGTATATCATGACGGCCGTCAAGTCGGGCCTGATGATTGTCGACCAGCATCGCGCTCACGTACGTATTTTATACGAGGCTTATATGCGGCAGTTGAACGAACGTACGGGTGATTCGCAAAAGGTCCTTTTCCCTGAGGTAGTACAGTTTTCTCCGGCCGAGACGGTCGTGTTGCAGCAGGTGATGCCTGAAATGGAAGGTTTGGGATTCGAACTGACCGACATGGGTGGCGGCAGTTATGCCATCCAGGCCGTACCTGTAGGGTTGGAAGGCATCAACATTGTGTCGTTGGTGAGAAACATGGTGGCCACCGCCGCGGAAAAAGGTGTTTCCGTAGCTGATGAGATCAATCGATCGTTGGCATTAAGCCTTGCAAGAAGTGCAGCCATCCCCCATGGGCAAGTGCTGGGTAATGAGGAAATGGAAGGTATCATCAATCAGTTGTTTGCCTGTGGCAACGTGAACTATACTCCCGATGGGAAACCAATATTGTATATTCTCCGCCAGCAGGAAATCGAGCATTTGTTGAAATAAAATGATGTTAAAATAGGTTTTAAAAATCAAAAATCTTCTATTTTTCATGATATTTATCTATCTTTGCACCATATAATGTGTAGAGGCGAAATAGTTTAATTGTAATAATTTAGGATTTATGAGAAGATTATTGATTCTGCTGGCATTTGCTGGCTTTTCTGTAGTTTCATTTGCCCAAGATGCTACAGATTCTCCATCGGAGAAGTATAGTGTGGCTACCAATTCTTTTTGGAGCAATTGGTTTGTACAGGGTAATTTCACTTGGACAGCTTTCTATTCTAATGAGGAAAAAGGCCTTGATTTTGCTAAGAGTCCTTTGAAGGATTTCCGTCGTGACATGGGCTTCTCGGTGGCTATTGGTAAGTGGTTTACTCCGAGCATTGGTCTTCGCACCAAGTTCAATGGTATTTGGGGTAAGAGTGTCATTTCCGAGAACTGTAAGGACAACAAGGCAAAATACTGGAACTTGCAGGAGCAGGTACTTTTCAATTTGAGCAATCTCTTCTGTGGTTATAGCGATACGCGCGTTTGGAATCTTTCTCCTTACCTTGGCGTCGGTGCTGCCCGTAACTGTACTTATAATACTTATGAGTTGGCTGGTAGCGCAGGTATCTTGAATACATGGAAACTCACCGACAAACTCCGTTTGAATCTCGATTTGAATTACAATGTTTGTGGCGACGACTTCGAAGGCCGTGCATGGGATAATGGTGGCATTGGCGGTGGCCATGAGCAACGTAACCATGACCGTTGGTTTGCTGCCGAGGTTGGTTTGACGCTTAACCTGGGTAAGGGCTCATGGAAGAAATCTCCGGATGTAGAAGCTTTGAAGACAATGCACCAAGGACAGCTGGACGCACTGAATGCTCAGCTTGCTGACCTTCAGGCCGAGAATCAAAACCTGCGTAGTCGTGAGCCTCAGGTTATCCGCGATACCACTTATGTCAACAAGTCGACTCGCGACTTTATCACAACACCGGTGTCGGTGTTCTTCGATCTTGCCAAGATTAATGTGGCTAACCTGAAGGACCTTGTAAATGTTCAGGCTCTTGCCAAGTATGCAAAGGAGAACAACTGCAATATCCTGGTGACTGGTTATGCTGACAGTTCAACGGGTACGCCTGCTATCAACGAGCGCCTCTCGATGCAGCGTGCTGAGACCGTGAAGGGCGAACTCATTAAGATGGGCGTTTCTGAGAGCAAGATCCGTTGCACTCACAATGGTGGTGTGAATATTCTTGGTAAGAATTCACCGAAGGAGTTCGACCGTCGTGCTACTGTCCAGATCGTAGAAGATTAATTCATTTAAATATTTCTAAAATAATCCGCCATTTATTTGGCGGATTATTTTTTTTGTTGTACCTTTGCAGCCGCTTACGATGAGTAAGGGCGCTTAGCTCAGCTGGTTTAGAGCATCTGCCTTACAAGCAGAGGGTCGGCGGTTCGAATCCGTCAGCGCCCACGAGGGTGGTTTCCCTGTTGTCTTTCGAGATGGCAGGGATTTTTTTTTTGTTGCCATTTTGTGGATTGTTGTTGTCAAAATGAATTTTTCTTTGTCAACATGTTCTTTTTCCCTTTATTTTTCTTACCTTTGTATCGGAATAAGCTAATCAAACTAGATGAGACATGATTTGGAATTCAAGTATTGAATGCATGGATCGTGAGCAATTGCACGAGATCCAAAGCAAGCGTTTGGTGAAGATGGTCGATTACGTCTACCATAACACCCCTTTTTATCGTAGGAAGTTCCAGGAGATGGGGCTTGTTCCAGAAGATATCCGAGGTATAGAAGATATCGGGAAGTTGCCGTTTACCGATAAGTTGGATCTTCGTGATAATTATCCTTTTGGTCTGGCAGCTGTTCCGATGAGCCAGATTGTTCGTATTCACGCGTCATCGGGTACGACGGGAAAACCCGTGGTGGTGCTGTATACCCGTAAGGATTTGGCCATGTGGGCAGAAAGTATTTCCCGTGCCTTCACAGCTTTTGGAGCATCCAAAGAAGATATCTTCCAGATATCATACGGCTACGGGTTGTTTACAGGCGGATTGGGCGCACACGATGGAGCACAGAATATTGGTGCAAGCGTCATACCTATCTCGTCAGGAAATACGCAAAAACAGATTACCTTAATGCATGATTTCGGTGCTACTGTGTTGTGTTGCACGCCTTCTTATGCCCAGTTTCTGGGGGAGGCGATGAACGAATCGGAATGGCGTCGTGATGAGTTTAAACTGCGCATCGGTGCTTTCGGCGCTGAGCCTTGGACTGAGAACATGCGTACAAAGCTGGAACAGACCTTGGGCATCAAGGCCTACGACATATACGGATTGAGTGAAGTAGCCGGACCGGGTGTCGGATACGAGTGCGAATGCCAGCATGGCACCCATTTGAATGAGGACTATTACTATCCGGAGATAGTGAATCCTGAGACGGGTGAGCCATTGCCTGAGGGAACATTCGGAGAGTTGTGTTTTACGCACCTTACCAAGGAAGGAATGCCGTTGCTGCGCTATCGTACTCACGATTTGACAGCATTGCATTACGAAAAGTGTGATTGTGGTCGTACGTTAGTGCGCATGGATCGCATTCTTGGACGTTGTGATGATATGCTGATTATCCGTGGCGTTAATGTGTTCCCGTCGCAGATCGAAGCTGTCATTCTGACGCAGCCTGAGTTTGAGCCGCATTTCATGCTGGTTGTCGACCGTATTAACAATACCGACACCAGCGAGTTGAGGGTTGAGGTGAAGGAGGATTATTTCACCGATGATATGGCAACGATGGTTGGCTTGCAGAAGAAACTGGAGTCAGAGCTTCGCAGTGTCATCGGTCTTGGCTTTAAGGTGCGTCTGGTTGAGCCCAAAGGCATTGAGCGAAGCACGGGTAAAGCCCGTCGGGTGATCGATAAACGTGTGTTATAACCTAAATCAAAAATATATGAGAGCAAAACAATTATCCATTTTTCTGGAGAATAAGTCCGGCCGCCTGACTGAGGTGACCGAGGCACTGGGCAAATCGGGCGTGAACCTCACAGCCATGAGTATCGCCGACAATAGTGATTTCGGTATTCTCCGGTGCATCGTTTCTGACCCGGAGAAAGCCTACAAGGTGTTAAAAGAGGAGCATTTTGCTGTGAAGATCACCGACGTTATCGGTTTTACATGCCCTAACACAAGTGGTTCTCTGGCTGTAGTGCTGAAGTATCTCAGTGACAGAGGCGTGTTCATAGAGTACATGTACTCATTCGCCAATGGTGATGTGGCTAATATTGTCATTCGTCCCACCGACCTGGAGTCCTGCGAGAAGATTCTTGAAGAGAAGAAGGTCGACTTGATGGCTGATAGTGACCTCTACCGGCTCTGAAGGTCTTTGTGTTCTGATAGGCGATAACTGGTATTGTGTTCCTAAGTGCATGGTATCGCTTGCTGTTCATTAAAGGCATAAAATAGCTATCGAAAAGGTCATACAAAAGAAAAAAGTGCGGCAAAAATTTGGAGAACTCAAATTTTTGCCGTACCTTTGCAGCCGCTTACGACGAGTAAGGGCGCTTAGCTCAGCTGGTTTAGAGC
>DEFO01000015.1:0-107577 GCA_002350805.1 Prevotella sp. UBA2850 | reverse complement strand
CTGCCTTACAAGCAGAGGGTCGGCGGTTCGAATCCGTCAGCGCCCACTTAATATGGTCATTTGTGAAAGGAAACTGCGAGTAATTGCGGTTTCTTTTCTTTTTTATGAAAAATTATCAATTCTCATTTGTCGTTTATCAATTAAAAGTTGTAACTTTGCATCCTCAATAAATTGAAAGGATATGAATTTGGACGTACTTACAGCTATCTCACCTATTGACGGGCGTTATAGAGGAAAAACAGAATCATTGGCAGCTTACTTCTCAGAGTATGCACTCATCCGTTATCGGGTGCGTGTTGAAATCGAGTATTTCATCACTTTGTGTGAATTGCCGCTCCCTCAGTTGGCTGCTTTCGATGCTTCTTTGTTCCCGCGGCTCAGGGCCATTTATGAGGCTTTCACCGAGGCCGATGCCCAGCGTGTGAAGGATATCGAGAAAGTGACCAATCATGATGTGAAAGCTGTAGAGTATTTTATTAAGGAAGAGTTTGATAAAATCTCTGCTTCTCTTGTCGCAGCAAAGAACGGCGATGATTCTGCCTCTTTGGAGCCTTATAAGGAGTTTATTCATTTTGGCCTGACCTCTCAGGATATCAACAATACCAGCGTGCCCCTTTCCATTAAGGAGGCCCTTGCCGATGTGTTCTATCCCCAGGTGGAAGAACTGATTGGCCAGTTGCGCCAGTATGCTGATGATTGGAAGGATGTCTCTATGCTGGCAAAGACCCACGGTCAGCCGGCATCGCCGACGCGTTTGGGCAAAGAGGTGATGGTATATGTCTATCGTCTCACCGAACAGTTGGAAGGCCTGAAGGTTATTCCTGTTACGGCCAAATTCGGTGGTGCCACTGGTAATTTCAATGCGCATCATGTGGCTTATCCTGATTACGACTGGAGGGAGTTCGGTAATCGCTTCGTCGGTGAGAAACTAGGATTGAAACGCGAACAATACACCACACAAATCAGTAACTACGACTGGCTCGGAGCTATCTTCGATGGTATCCGCCGCATCAACACGATTATTCTGGACTTAGACCGCGACTTCTGGATGTATATCTCCATGGAGTATTTTAAGCAGAAAATCAAGGCTGGCGAAGTGGGATCGAGTGCCATGCCGCATAAGGTCAACCCCATCGACTATGAGAATAGTGAGGGTAATCTGGGCATCGCCAATGCCATCCTGCAGTTCCTGGCGCAGAAATTGCCCGTCAGCAGGTTGCAGCGCGACCTGACCGACAGCACGGTGCTGCGCAACGTCGGTGTTCCATTGGGACATTGTGTGATCGCCATACAGAGCACGCTTAAAGGACTTCGCAAGTTGATTCTCAACGAAGAGCGCCTTGCTGAAGACTTGGAGAACACTTGGGCCGTGGTGGCCGAGGCCATTCAGACCATCCTTCGCCGTGAGGCTTATCCACATCCCTATGAGGCTCTGAAGGCACTGACCCGCACCAACGAGAAGATGACAGAGGAAACGATTCATGCGTTTATCCAAACGCTTAACGTCAGTGATGACGTGAAGGAGGAACTGATGCGTATTACTCCCGCCAACTACACAGGTATTTAAACCAACAGATACCAGTTATTGCAAATAACAAATTAAAATAGTACTAACCGCCGTGAGGCAAAGTAAAAAATTACATTATGATGGATTCAGATTTCGAAAAGACACAGGAAATGCAGTCTACCGAGAATGAGAGCGCCCGTGAGGGGTACCGTTCTTCAGACCAGGGAAACAGCTATTCAGGTTACCGTAGTGTGGGACGCTCACCCCGTCCGCGTATCCACACTCAGCGTCCTTACAACAACAGAGTGGATAACAACGACGAGAGCGGCTTCCGCCCCGAAGGATTCGGCGCCGGACTTCAGTCGCAGCAACGCCCCTATCGCCCCCGCAACAATTATGGCAATCAGGGTGGTTATGGCCAGCAGCGTGGTGGCTACCAGCAGCGTCAGGGTGGCTATGGCCAGCAGCGTGGTGGCTACCAGCAGCGTCCGCAACAGGGCTATCGTCCTCGTTATAATAATATGGAAGGAGAGGAGCAGGGCTACCAGCCACGTCAGGGTGGCTACGGCCAGCAGCGTGGTGGCTATCAGCAGCGCCAAGGTGGCTATGGCCAGCAGCGTGGCGGTTACGGACAGCCCCGTCAGCCCCGTCCTTATAATAACTATGGTGGTTATAACAACTATAACCCCTACAAGAAACCGTCTCGCAAGCCTTACGATCCCAATGCGAAGTATAGCATGAAGAAGCGCATTGAGTATAAGGAGGAGAATTACGATCCCAATGAGCCCCTTCGCTTGAACAAGTTCCTGGCTAACGCCGGTGTATGCAGCCGTCGTGAGGCCGATGAGTTCATCACGGCAGGTGTCGTGAAGGTCAATGGCGAGGTTGTGACCGAGTTGGGAACAAAGATCCTGCGCACCGATAGCGTGATGTTCCACGACCAGCCTGTTACACTCGAGAAGAAAGTATATGTGCTGCTCAACAAACCGAAGGATTACGTTACCACCAGCGACGACCCCCAGCAGCGTAAGACTGTGATGGATCTGGTGAAGGGCGCCTGCCCCGAGCGTATCTATCCGGTGGGCCGTCTGGACCGCAACACCACAGGTGTGCTCCTGCTCACCAACGATGGCGACCTGGCCAGCAAACTCACCCATCCCAAGTTCCTCAAGAAGAAGGTCTACCATGTCTATCTCGACAAGAAGGTGGCTGCCAGCGACCTCCAGCAGATTGCTGAGGGCATCACCCTCGACGACGGAGAAATCCATGCCGATGCTATCGATTATGCCAGCGAAACCGACAAGAGTCAGGTAGGCATCGAGATTCACAGCGGCAAGAACCGCATCGTGCGTCGTATCTTCGAGCATCTCGGCTATCGTGTGGTCAAGCTCGACCGCGTACAGTTTGCCGGACTCACCAAGAAGAATGTCCGCCGCGGCGATTGGCGTTTCCTCACCGAGAAAGAAGTGGAAATGCTCCGCATGGGTGCCTTCGAATAATATATAATAGGTAGAAAGAATTCTATGGAGTGAGAGGCATGAATGTCAATGAAAAGGGTTTGGGGCAACCATCTGCTCATATTCCTTCCGTCCGTTCATTCCTCCAACTCCTTTATTTAAATACAAATGCAACGAACTAAAATAGTAGATGCCCTCCGTAGCACAGCCTATGGCGAGCAAATATGTGTAAAAGGCTGGGTCCGTACCCACCGCTCAAGCAAAGCAGTCGACTTTATCGCCCTCAACGATGGTTCTACTATCAAGAATATTCAGATAGTAGTCGATACTGCTTGTCCTGTAACCACCAGTTCATCTGCCGCAGATAGCTCTTCTCTACAGGCCACTGATTCCATCACAGCGCTCAAGTCAATCACTACTGGCGCCTGCCTTTGCGTGGTTGGCAAACTTGTCGAGAGTCCCGCTGCAGGCCAGGCCTCTGAGATTCAGGCTGAGGCTATCGAGATCTACGGCATGTGCGGCAGCGACTATCCCATGCAAAAGAAGGGACAGAGCTTCGAGTATATGCGTGAGCATGCTCACATGCGTCTGCGCACTAATACTTTCGGTGCTGTCATGCGTATCCGCCACAACATGGCCATGGCAATTCACACCTATTTCCATGAGCATGGCTTCTTCTATTTCCATACACCGCTCATCACCGCCAGCGATTGCGAGGGTGCAGGTAATATGTTCCAGGTGACCACCAAGAACCTATACGACCTGAAGAAAGATGAGGATGGAAAGATTATCTACGATGATGATTTCTTCGGCGAGCAGACCTCACTTACCGTCTCCGGCCAGCTGGAGGGCGAGCTGGGCGCCACTGCCCTTGGAGCCATCTATACCTTTGGACCGACTTTCCGTGCCGAGAACAGCAATACGCCCCGCCATCTGGCCGAGTTCTGGATGGTAGAGCCTGAAGTAGCCTTCATCGACCAGGAAGAACTCATGGATCTTGAGGAAGACTTCATCAAGTATTGTGTGCGTTGGGCTCTCGACCACTGCAAGGACGACCTTGAGTTCCTCAATAAGATGATCGACAAGACCCTCCTTGCACGTCTCGAAGGCGTGTTGAAAGAGACTTTCGTACGTCTGCCTTATACCGAGGGTATCAATATTCTGCAAGAGGCAATCAAGAACGGCAAGAAGTTCGAGTTCCCCTGCAACTGGGGCGACGACCTCGCCAGCGAGCACGAGCGCTATCTGGTGGAGGAACACTTCAAGAAGCCTGTCATCATGACCGACTATCCCCGTGCCTTCAAGTCGTTCTATATGAAGCAGAATCCTTCTTATCCCGAAGGAACCGAAAACTCCGAACAGTCAATCGGTTACAACGGTTGTGTGGCCCCAGGTCCTACCATGCAGGGCACCGACGTGTTGTTCCCGCAGATTGGTGAGATCATCGGTGGTTCCGTCCGTGAGGAAAGCTACGAAAAACTCATGGGTGAGGTTAAGCGTCGCCAGATGGACGAGACCCATTTGTGGTGGTATCTCGACACCCGCCGTTGGGGCACCTGCCCGCACGCCGGCTTCGGCCTTGGCTTCGAGCGGCTCATCCTTTTCGTGACGGGCATGCAGAACATCCGCGATGTCATCCCGTTCCCGCGCACCCCGAAGAACGCTAACTTCTAGGCGGATATACAGGCGGCAGCACGCACTTCTCCGCTGTTTCCGGGCATTGCCTGCTGCCGCCCTGAACCTCTCTGCCGGCCTTCAGACCTTGCTATAGCGGCATATATAATATATGTACGCGCGAGGCTAAGGAATAATAAATGACATAAAATGGTGCAAACAACCGTATATAAACGGGTACAGACTGAATAAGTCATGACAAAAACGTCAAAAATGCCCACAAAAGTGGCCAAACAAGCAATAAATTCAGATAATTTTAAAAAAATATCTAATTTTATTTGCATGTTTTCCGATTTATGTCTATATTTGCACCTAAAAAGTGGCTCCCCGCGAGAGAAACAATGGGAAAAATGCGTTTCGGCGCATGAATTTCCGTCTTTTGTGGTGTGCTTCATTTGATGAAAGAAAGAAGTATATATATTTTTATCTAATTAATTTAAATTTATTATCGTATGAAAAAGAAAATCTTTAGTACGCTGCTTATGGGTGCTTTCTTCTTGGCATCTATGAGCATGTTTACGTCTTGTAAGGACTACGATGACGACATCAATGCCGTGAAGAACGACGTTGAGGCTCTTCAGAAAGCCCTGGCCCAGTGCAAGACTGATTGTCAAACTGCAAGAGACAACTTGAAGTCGCAACTCGAGTCTGCCATGGGTCAACTCGAGACCACACTCAATGGCAAGATCTCAGGTGTTAGCGATCGTGTCACCTCTTTGGAGACTTGGTACAACCAAGTGAAGGATCAGGTTGCAAAGATTGCCGGTCTTGAGACTCGCATCAAACATCTTGAGGATGTTATTGGTGACATCGAGAACCTGAGAGCAGAGCTTGACAAGAAGGTTGATGTGACAACTTACACTGAGGAAGTTAAGAAGATCTATGCTAAGATTGCTTCTGAGGACAAGTTGCTGGCTGACCGTCTGGTAGTTCTTGAGGAGCTCAAGAAGGGTCTTGAAGAAGGTGATTGGTCTAAGCTCGCTGCCATCGCTGATATCAAGCAGCAGCTGGAGGCTCTGGATACTTTCAAGAAGCGCATTGAGGCTCTTGAGGAGAAGAATATCATCACTGAGGATGAGATGACCGAAGCCATTAAGGAAAAGGCTGATGAGCTTACAAGAGAGCTGAAGAAGTACACTGATACCGAGATTCAGAAGCTGAAGGATAATGAGATTAAGAAGCTCACCGATGATCTTCAGGCTCTGAGTGATCGCGTTGACGCTCTTTCTGCTGAGGTAAATGTGCTGAACTATCTCATTAAGAGCAGCCTCCGCAGCCTCGTATTCATCCCCGATGGTTACTACCATGGTGTTGAGGCTACCAGCTTCAACTATCTTGAGGCCTACAAGTTTGATATTCCTGCTGCTGCTTGGAATGTTGTTGAGAAGCGCGGTTTCTATAAGGATCCCCTTGAGGAGCAGGTTGACCTCGAGAGTGCAGGTCCTCGTACCGACCACAATCGTTATGATTCTACTAAGGTTGCTCTCGTTGAGGATTTGTGGGCTAACTACCACCTCAATCCTTCTAACGTAAATACCGACAACTTTACTAATGTGTCGCTGCTCACTGGCGACAAGTGGTATGAGAATACTCGTTCTGCTACACAGGCTGACGCTGGCCTGAGCGTAAAGGACTATAAGGTTGAGAATGGAACTCTGAAGGTTCAGATCGACGTGAAGGATCCTGAGCAGATTAAGGCTGTTGTTGAGGATTACTGGGCAGCTGGCCAGGAGCGTCCTATGGTTACCGTATTTGCTTCTCAGGTTACTCTGAATAAGGCTGGTAAGGATACCACCGTTACTTCTGACTACGCTACTCTGTTTGCTGACAAGATGACTGGCATCCGTCTGGCTCACGTGAAGGGTATTCCTAGCTTCACAGGTCAGCTGAATACTCACTGCGGTACTTGCCCGATTGTTGACAAGGATGGTACACACCTGATGGCTACTGTTCATGAGGCTGTTGCTATTGCCAAGAATCATCAGGACAAAGCTGTTAGCACTAACGCACAGGACAAGGTGAACTACAAGCAGACCCTTGACCTCCGTACTCTTGTTGAGACTCACTACACCACTGTTGCTGAAGAGCATAAGGATATGACTGAGGATATGATGAAGAAGTTCGGTCTGAGCTACAAGTTCGAGTTGACCAGCTTGCATCTTGGTAACAACGTAACCGACGAGTCTGCACACGCTGCTATTCTTGAAGATGGTTATACCTTCCGTCCTCAGCTCCCACGTAAGATTGGTGAGAACGAGTATGCTCAGGTTGACCCGAAGGCTACTGATATCGCTGACTTCATTGGTGAGAATGCTCTTCAGGCTGTAGGTCGTACTCCTATCGTTCGCGTATCTCTCGTTGATAAGAAGGGTAATGTTCTCGACTATGGTTACATCCGCATCGAGATTGTTAAGGAAGATATTGTTCCTCCTTATGAGTGTGTTGAGGTTGATTACACTGGCGTTAATAAGACCTATCAGGATGTTTGCCCAAGCATCACTCCGAAGGGATATGACGTATATGCTACTAAGTGGATCCAGACTGAGTATGATATCTATAAGAACGCTCTCGGTATCGACCGTGAGACCTTCGAGGAGCACTTCAACGAGGATCCTGTTCGCGATGCTCAGAATGACTTCCAGCAGTATGAGAAGGACGCTGCCGGTAATTGGGTAGCTCGTACTCCTGACAAGTATGTTGGTGTTATCACTAACGAGCCTGACATGAACGATGAGACTCACACTCAGACTTCTACTCTGAAGTGGTCGCTTACCGACGCTGATGTTCAGAAGCTCTATGACGCTTGGGACAAGCAGACAGCTAAGACCATCGACCTGATGACTGCTGTTAAGTATGAGGATATCCACGGCCAGAACGCTCACTATAAGGATGTTTATGTTGTATTCACAACGAAGGTTACCTTCCTGCCTTACAACCTGAACGACCTGAATGTGAAGGTAGACTGGACTCAGAATAAGATTGCTAAGTACTGGTATGTGAAGAATACTGCAGAGATGGGTACCGATGAGGTTCACACTAACGTGCCTTCTGTTGAGGATGAGCTCCGCAACGATGCTGACTCTCTGACCAACCTCTTCTCTAACGAGTTCTATAACAATGAGGTTGTTAACAACCGTATCGTTACTGGTGACGCTGGCTTCGTTTACAACGACTACAAGTATCGTCTGGTATTCGACGCTGCTAACAATGGTAAGCAATTCAAGGGTGCTTCTGGCGCTACTTACACTCTGAAGGTTTCTGCTGACCAGCGCGAGCTGCTCACCACAACCAACCAGAGCATTGCTAAGCTCGTTCTGCCTGCTAAGTTCGCTGACAAGGCTGGTGACCGTGAGGAGGCTAACTACACCATGATTGAGTATCAGCACTCAAATGCTGCTCATGACCTGCTGAACTATGCTTCTCACAAGGAGTTCAACAACAAGAACGATGAGGTTCTGAACAACTACCTGAACGTAATCATCACTCTCGCCGTACAGAACGACGATGTATGTAAGCCTATTAAGGTTGAGAACGGTCAGTTCAATGTTCGCTTCCTCCGTCCGATCGACGTTGATAGCAAGAACTCTGTCATCAAGGATGCTAGCTCGAGCGGTAAGCAGATTATCTATCTGAACGGTCTGTTCGACTATAAGGATTGGCGTAATGAGTGGAAGGGCGTTAACAAGAAGACTGGTGATCCTAAGAACTACTTCGATTACTATGGAATCAAGGGTATCAAGGTTCCTGGCCTGACTGACGGTGATGCTCTGAGCGACAACCACGATGTGAAGTGTGACCTCAACAATGACGGAATGAAGGCTCTGTTCCAGATTTCTAGCCAGCTTGACTTCACCTATCACGAGGATGCTACCACAGGCAACTACCTCGAGTACAACAACCTGAGCTCTACTGTTCAGAAGTTCGAACTTGAGATTCCTGTTGTCATCGAGTACATCTGGGGTGAGTTTGCAACAACCGCTAAGGTTACTGTTGACAGAACTCAGGATAATGCCAAGAAGTTCTAATCTGCACATGTTTATGTGAAATATTCAAGGGGAGGGGTGTGAACTCCTCCCCTTTTTCAAATCTAAAAAGAATATAATGAAAAAGTTTTTATCACTGGTCATGATTTGTTTGCTTCTCCTCTGCTCATGCGGTAAGAAAAAGCAGCAAGATGACGATTATGGACGTAGTAAATACCTGAGACCTGTCACCATGGAGCTCACCGAGCATGATACACTTCAAATTATGGAACAGGTAAAAGAGTATATGGCTTCATTTTCAAAGAATGACTTCGAAACAGCCAGTCACATGCTTTACTATGTGCATAATGACAGTGTCTCACTCTTACCAGAAAAAGCTCGTAAAGAGTTTGTGCGAGCCATGCAAAACTTTACTGTCTATGATTGTAAGGTTTCTGAGTTTATTCTTCGTGAAGAAAAGAATAATGAGGTAAAATTGGCTGTTCAGATTATTAAAGATGGTAATCTTGAGACAGGTGAAGGTGTCACTCATTTTTCTTTGAACCCTGTTCGCAAGGATAACACATGGTATCTGACGGTTTTGGACGAGAATGCCGAAGGTGTGGCAAATGCCTACAAGTAGATTAGTTTCTGTTTATGAGATGGTTTAGTTCCATATTTGTTGCATTGTTCCTTCTTGCATTTGTTAGTTGTGAGAAGAAGCCACCTTTGATTTCTTTCTCACAGACAGAGATTGATTTAGGCACAATGGCAACAAACGATGCCATTCATACTTATGATGTTGAGTTCACAAATGAGGGTAACGATGATTTAGTGATTCAAGCTGTTTTCCCCTCTTGTGAATGTGTCACTGTTGAAGGTTTCGACACGATTACATCTGGTGGCAAAAAAGGAGCTATCCATCTTCGCTACAATTTCTCTATCTATCCGCCAGGTGATATTGAGCGTAGCATTACGGTAACATCGAACTCATCGGACACTATTCGCACAGAAGTTTTTTTACATGCTAAATTAAAATATGCAGATTAATAGAATAAATACATATTGCTCAAGGCTCTTTACGTTATTTATCAGCCTTCTTTTGTTCTCGACGAACATTCTTGCCGATGTCGAGGCGAAGGAGGCATTGCAGGTGGATTATAAGTCTAACGGCCAAGTCCTATCTGCGACCTTTACCTTTGATGCACAGCCTAAAGTTGTTTTCGAAGGTGAAACTCTTTCCATTCTATCCGAGTCTGGTACTCAATCTTTTATCATAGATGAAGTTGTATGTTTCAAGTTTGTATCAATAGAAACTACTGATATCAAACAACAAGAATTATTACCAACTTCTCAACATGTATATTTTACCTTTATTGGTAATGATCTGATAAAGGTGACAGGCAATAGCCTGACCCCAGAAGTCGCACTCTTTACTACCGATGGCAGGAAGGTAAGTGTTTATTCCGACTTCTCCAGTAACGAAATCAATATCCATTTGGAGGCTCTGCCCCGTGGACTCTATATTGTCAAAACCAATCACCATAGCTTCAAGTTTATTAGGAAATGAAAAAGTATCTCATCATAAGTCTACTGCTCTTTATTGGCATCGGGGTTTTGCAGGCGCAAAAGAAAGCTCCGTCTAAACCTCAGCGTGTGTTAATTTTGAATTTGAACAAGACATATAAGTCACAGTCACAAGTTAAATATCCTGTCTCAGAAATAGATAGTATTACTTTCGGTGAATCTGCTGAAGTTGTTGAAAGTCCTGCTACTGCCGAGATGAAGGATTTAGGCCTTTCTGTAAAGTGGGCAACGTTCAATCTTGGTGCTACTAGTGAGTCTGAACCTGGTTACATTGTGGGTTGGGCTGACAACACTTTGAAATGTAAGTCTCAGAATTCTAATTATTATCCTAGCATTCTTCCACCATCAACCATTATCAATACTGAGTATGATGTAGCTAATCTAATGTGGGAGGATAAATGGCGTATGCCCTCAGATAAAGAATTCAAGGAGTTGGTTGATTCATGCGATTGGCAGTGGGATGAAGACAAGCAAGGCTATCAAGTGACAAGTAAGATCAATGGTGAGAGCATTTTCTTCCCAGTAGGTGGTTATCGTAATGGGGAAGCTGTTCCTGAAGGCAGTAAACTGAACGGTTATTATTGGACTGGTATTCTTTCTAGTCCTAACTCGCATGCTAAAGCAGTTGTGATGAAACAAACTGAAGGTAAGGATACTGCCATTGTTCAACCAATGGAACGTTATCTGGGTTTGATGATTCGTCCTGTTTATGGCGACTATGTGCTTCCACTATCTGTTTCTGGTGAGTTGCAAGGTGTACCTGGATACACTAACGCCAGCATTAAAGTCAGCTTCGACGGAGATGCTGATGGGACCACGCTCTATGGGGTTGCCTATGAGTTAGTTCCATCGGGAACTGCGGAGTTTGACTTCAACAAAGCCAAGAAAGTATCACGTACCGGCAAACCAACTCAAAAACAGGTGGAATTTGAACTTACCGGGTTGGAAGAGGGTAAAGCACATCGGGCCGTTGCTTACGCAATTCTTGGTACAGATACAGTAAAGAGCCCCGAAATGGTCCTATTTACTACTGATGCTCGTTATGTCGATTTAGGCCTGAGCGTGAAATGGGCAAAATGGAACATTGGCGCTGAGAGCACGAATGAATACGGAGGCTATTACGGTTGGGGGGATATCACTGGTGAGGTTGTCTCTCCCTACGCCAACAAATATGCTGTGGGTAATACTTCCTCAAGTATTGCCGGAAACGCGAATTATGATATAGCCGTTGCTAAATGGGGTGGTCGTTGGCGTATGCCTACAAAAGCAGAATATGAAGAGATGGTCAGTGCGGCTGTAAACGCAGCTTGGACTTATGATGCCAGTTCAGGTGTAAAGAAGTATATAGCTACTTTCTCTAATGGTATGACTCTTGAGTTTCCTTATGACGGATATATGAACAGCTCTTGCACGGAGAAATCATATGATACACATGGCTTCTATTGGACTGCTGATGCCGCTACGGGTCAGATGCCTTATTATTTCCACATGAGTGGGCCGCGTAGTCGTTCGTATACTTCAGCTGAAAAGTACATGCATCTGTTCATCCGTCCTGTGTACGACGAAGGGCAGACACCTGTAACTCCGGAAGGTCCTCAAGATGATACCACAAAAGAAGCTTCGTCGGCTGTAGACATGGGACTCTATTCTGGTAATCTTTGGGCTACTTATAATGTAGGAGCAAAGAAAGAAACAGAGTCTGGTGTATATGTAGCATGGGGTGAGCTTCAGGAAAAAATCAGTGAAGGCTACTTTCAGAACAATTATGCCTACCTGGATGAGAACAATACTCAGTATGGCGGTTATAGCACAGCGTTAGGTCTGAATATAGCAGGTACCGACTATGATATAGCCCACGTGCGCTGGAAGGGTGATTGGCAAATGCCTACCGATGCTGATTTTAAAGAGCTTCGCGACGATTGTACCTGGACGGCCGAAACTCGTAGTGGAGTATTTGGTTACAAGGTGACTGGCCCGAACGGGAAGTCTATTTTCCTTCCCTGTGCAGGTTACTACAATGGCAGTGAACATATTGGCGCGAATGAAGAGGGAAACTATTGGTGTAGCACCATGTATATGTTTGCCCGCGAGTATCAGATGGGCTATGCTATGAATTTCAGTCAGGCAAATGGCTATGAGCTTACTCGTTTTTCTCGCAAGGGAGGGCTTACGGTAAGGCCTGTTAAGCATAAGAAATAACAATTAATTTTTATTCAATAAATCAAAGTAATATGAAAAAAGTAAAATTCATCTTAGTAGCTTTGGTAGCTATGTTTACCACTACTGCAATGGCTCAGGCAACTTACACTGATGCCGAGAACAACAAGTATGAGTTCCAGAAGCACTGGTTCCTGAACCTTCAGGGCGGTGCTCAGTACACTCTTGGTGAGGCTAAGTTCAAGGATCTGATCAGTCCCAACGTACAGCTGGGCCTTGGCTATCAGTTCTCTCCCGTGTTCGGTGTTCGCCTGCAGGCTAACGCTTGGCAGAGCAAGGGTGGTTGGAACGGTTATGGTTCTCCCGCTCTTACTGAGAACTACAAATTCAAGTATGTAGCTCCCGGTCTGGACTTCATGTTCAACCTGTCTAACCTGTTCTGCGGTTGGAACCCCAACCGTGTGTTCAACGTGACCGCTTTCCTCGGTGGTGGTGCTAACATCGCATTCGACAACGACGAGGTAAATGAAATCGGTCAGACCCTGAAGAACAAGAGCCAGTACGAGCTCGAGTATCTGTGGGATGGTACCAAGGTTCGTCCTTATGGCCGTGCTGGTATCGACCTCGGTTTCAAACTGTCTGACGCTGTTCAGCTGGTTGTTGAGGGTAACGCCAACATCCTTTCTGACCACTACAACTCAAAGAAGGCTGAGAACCCCGACTGGTACTTCAATGCTCTCGTTGGTCTGAAGATCAACCTTGGTAAGAGCTTCACAAAGACTCCTCCTCCCGTGGTTGTTCCCGAGCCGGAGCCCGTTGTTGAGCCGGAGCCCGTTGTTGAGCCGGAGCCCGTTGTCGAGAAGATCGAGCCGCTGCGCCGCGACATTTTCTTCACCATCAACTCTACCGTTATCGTGGAGAAGGAGCAGCAGAAGCTTCAGGACATCATCGACTACATGAACAAGTATCCTCAGGCCAAGGTGCAGATCGACGGTTATGCTGACGCAGGTACCGGTAACGACCGCATCAACGACCGTCTGGCCGCCCAGCGTGCCGACGTTGTTGTGAAGGCTCTCCAGGATAAGGGCATCGCAGCCGACCGTATTTCTTACGGCAGCCATGGCAGCCGCGTACAGCCGTTCGCTGAGAACGACCTGAACCGCGTGAGCATCTGTATTGCCAACGCTGAGTAAGCAGCAACCAGGGCAGGAGTAACGTTCGTTCACTCCTCTCCTGTTTACAGAACGGAATACTAAAGATAACAATAAATACGAATCTCTGAGAGATGGGAGGGACTTCTTATGAGGCCCCTCCCATTATTTTATTGATGACTGACATAAAGACGAAGTGACATATTCCTGACATAGAGGTGGTATGTGTGTTCATGTTGTTATAGTTGTTTGTGTTGTCGTTATAGTAATGTATGGGTACAACTACCTGTCGTATCTCGAATGCTTATATGATGTTGCACCCATTTGTAAGTATTAACAACAGCAACTAGTAAAGCAGAGCAGCTCTTTGGCTTGCCAGAGATGCTGATTAGGATTCCAAAGATGCCGTTTATTTGGAGTTTTTCCAATTAGGCATTAATTACACTCCAATTAGGCATTAATTACGTTGCAATTAGGCATTAATTGCATGCTAATTAGGCATCAATTAGAGTGTAATTAGTCGACTAATTGCAACCTAATTAGGCATTAATTGGAAAAAAGTTCGCAGGGAGACACATTTTCGGTCTTAATTCTATTCCCCATTTGGGCATTGTCGCCAACTGAAGATTCTCTCCAAAACGGCAGAAGCACCCGTTAAATCGGTCATTGGCATTTGTATTTGGGTTAAAAAGAGTTATTTGGTATAAATAATCTATAAATAATTGTTCTGTACGGAAAATTTTACTATATTTGCAGCCGATTAAGAATAAAAAGGTTCATAGAGAACGTTGAGAGTCGTCAGGAAATCTGCAAATTTTACTGTAAAAGGCTCGATACTGTTATCTCTTTTGCAAATCGCTACTTGTGTATTCTATGATTGTTTCACACGTAAGTGGAAGTGCTTATAGTTTGTGATTAACAATAAAGATTTGCCTACCTACTTGTAAAGACAGACTGAATTATCATCATAACGACTCGCAAATATACTTATAATAAAAGATTATAAAACAATCAATAATGCTAAAAATGAAAAAATCAGCTCAAAACGGGATGAATTTCAGAAAAAAGTGTTATCTTTGCACGGTCACATAAAAAAATGTGACAGATTGTAAGGAAGAGCTATAAAGTTCCTACCGTCAGTAAATCTGCAAAATTAACTGTAAAAGGGTAAGAGATCTGAAAGCATTTCCTCCTAGTGTGTATGTGTCGCCGGACTTCTTGATGGGAGTTCGAGTTGCATGTATATATAGGTGTGAGCTGATTTTTTCATTCTTGCTTTTACAGGTATTGCAGAACCTACTGACAAAGAATGTCAATAGGCTCACACTTCATACTTACTAATGTAAAAGGAAATGAAAATTAATTCTTAAAACTAATAATAATGAAACAAAGAATCCGTTATTTCTGCCTGACACTGTTGGTAATGGTGGCGGGCATGGCGTCTGCACAGGACGTGGTCGAGAATCCTGTCGCCCAGATTGGCTCTAAGGGGTATGCTACGCTTCAAGAGGCTATTGCTGAAGCCCAATCAGGTGCAACCATAGAGTTGTTGGAAAATGTGGATGCTACAGGCTATTACAAAGAAAATGCTCGTATGCCTATCTCCAAATCGATGACCATCAATGGTAACGGTCGTACTGTGACTGTAGCCAGCAAAGGTTTCGGCGTTGGCATGAATGCATCCGAAAAAATCGACGTGACATTTAAAGACATTACTATCCAGAACCCTTCTTCTGGTGGGCGATGCATAGATACTCGTGGAAATATCGGTACGCTAACTATCGACAATTCAAAACTCAGCACAGGCGGTGGAAATTACGACCAGCCTCTGACTATTGGTGGAAATCAGTCTGATGCTGCAACGGTGACTATCACCAACAGCTCCATCCAGACAAACGATGCAGGAACTGCTTATTATGCCATCATTACATTCAACCCCGTCAACATGACCATTTCTAATAGCACTATTAAGGGTTGGGCATGTATCTATGCAAAAGGCCCAAATGGCTCTACCGGTTCTGCGGGTTCTGTCTTCACCATTGACAATAGTACTATTGTTTCGAGCAATGTATATTCGGGCAATAGCAACTCGTTCAGTGCTTTCATGATTGAAGACAATAATGTGGCGGTCAATGTTACAAACTCTAATGTTACTATTCAGAATACAGGAGACCAAATACAGTCTATAGGAGGAACACAGAAAGATTCTGGTCTTTCAGGTGTCGTCGTTAATCTTGGAGAAGGAAATAACGTGACCTTTGTAGGGCCTAGACAATGTAAACTAACTACAAATCAAGCCAGCGTTAACGTAAATGGTGGTACTTTCAATGTCCAACTCCCCGACGAAATCCTTCCCGAAGGATATATCTGTGTGCCCAATGGCGATGGAACATTCACTGTGAAACAAGGTGCTTGGGTCGCCCAGATTGGCGACGTGAAGTACGAGTCTTTGGAGGCAGCGTTTGCTGCAGTCAAGGACGGTGAGTCTGTTGTGATGCTATCCGACGTGACCCTTTCCGATAAGATGGTTCTTTCACTCGAAGGAAAGACAGTGTCACTCGACCTTGGTGGAAAGACCCTGAACGGGCGTACGAACCTGACAAGCGGTAAGCTGACCGTGAAGAACGGTATTGTGAACTGTGAGGGCGGCCAGCCCCTGAATGTATATGGCTCAGCAACAGCAGGTGCCGAGAACTATAGTGTGCTGACGATTGCCGAGGACGTGACAGTCTCCGGTGCCTATGGTGTTTGCATGTTCGGCCCGACAGCCTCTTCGAAAGCAGGTTACGGAGCCGTAATCAATGTTGCCGGCACCCTCAATGGAACATCAGGTACCGTCTTCGTGAGCGGCAACCTTGGCCAGAACATTACCGAGGACATGCACAACGTGATTAACATCACTGGTACTGTAAACGGTAACGACGATGCCGGTGTGGCTATCAACGGCCTGGCAACAGTGAACGTGAAGAGTGGTGCTAATATTACAGGTAATACTGGTATCGCCATTAAGCGCGGCACGCTGAACGTCGAGGATGGAGCAACGGTACACGGCACCGGTGCAGAAAACCTGACTCCCGATCCTAACAACAACGGAACGGAGATGACAGGCGCAGCTGTCTCGATGACTGATACCTATAACCAATATGGCGCAATGTCTGTGAACATCACTGGCGGTACGTTCACCAGTGAGAACACAGTTGCCCTCTTCAAGGAAGAAGGAACCTATGCTAGCGATGCCACCTACGCAGTCAGTGGCGGTACGTTCAGCTCGTCTGTTCTTGCAGAGTTCTGCGCTCCCGGCTACGAGCCAAAAGATCTTGGCAATGGCCAGTACTCTGTTTATGCTCCGGCCTACTCAGTTACGGTTAACAAGGTTGACCCCAAAACAGATTGGTATATGGGTATGACAACTTCCGCTATACAATTCTCTATCACAAAAGATGGAAGTGTGCTCAGTACTAAAGACCAATATACAGAACAGTTGGATAAGTGGGACATCATTCTTGATGAGAATTATCTGCGACTCAAATCAAAGGTTGCAGCTGCCAAATGGATTCGCTGTAATCTGACTCCTGTAGGCACTGGCACTACAACCGTCGTATTCCAGAACAAGGCTAACCCGTCAATCAAAGTTGAACAGGAAGTGACAATTACTCACAAGCTGATTTTGGTTGTTCAGCCTTCAGGAACTCACATGGTAGAGGCAGGTCCGGTTGAAATCGGTGGAAATACTAAGTTTGACGGTGTCAAAATTGAAGACTATAGTCAATTCACGTTCACAAGTTCAGACGAGACAATCGCAACGATTAGCGGAACAACGATTACACCACTTAAATCTGGAACGATTACTGTCACAGTAACCAAGAACGATGACCCGTCTGCAACAGCTTCTGCAAATATCACGTTCATTGATGCACCTGCAAAGATTGGTGAAACTTATTATGAATCAATTAGCAAAGCATTGAAGGCGGCCAAGAGTGGTGAGACAATTACCCTTTTAAGAGATGTTACGGAAAGTACAAGTTTCTCTGGCGAGCAACCACGTGTCAGTGATTTTGCTTTGACAATTGACCTGAATGGCCATACTTGGACTGGAGCATCTCAGCCTTATACTCTCAAGATGGAATACGGTGTAATTACAATCAAAGACAGCCAAGGTGGAGGCGGTGTGAAGTATGGTAACGACTATGCCTTCATTGTTAGTCATCTGGCAGCCGACTATCCTTCAAAACTTATATTGGAGAGTGGTACATTCACTGGTAAAACTTCTGTTGCTCAAGTAGGCTACCCCGGTGGAACTGGAGGTAACAAGAAGTATTACGGTGGTGACCTCGTTATCAATGGCGGTACGTTCGTAACAGTTCCTGATGTCGGTGAGACTTATGACGAGAACGGCAACTTCAAGTACACGCTGAACATGCTAGATATGGTGGAGAGCAGTTATCCTGGCGGTATCTATTCGCCCTCTACAATAACAGTCAACGGCGGTAAGTTCCTGAAGTTCGACCCGCAGAACAATCTCGCAGAAGGAGCCAACACCAACTTCGTTCCTGAAGGATACGTTTCCATAAAGAGTGTTGAAGGAGATAATACCTGGTACACCATTGGTAAAGCAGTTGCTCAGATCGGTGACGTGAAGTATGAGACTCTCGAGGCTGCATGGGCAGAGGTAAAGGATGGTGAGACCATCACCCTGCTTGCCGACTGCACCGGTAACGGCATCAAGGCACCTCAGGGCAAGTTTGCGACAGGCGTTACGATTGACTTCAACAAGCATACCTACACGATGGACGGCTCTACAGTTGGCAGTTCAGGTACAAAGACCCAGGCTTTCCAACTCTTGAAGGACAACAAGATCACGTTCAAAAACGGTTCTATCATCGCCAACAACTCTGATGTGAAGATGATGATTCAGAACTACTCCGACCTGACGCTCGACCACATGGTTCTCGATGCTACTCAGGGTACGAACAATATCGGATACGTCCTCTCGACCAACTTCGGCAACACCACTATCAAGGACACGAAGATTGTAGCCAAGGAAAACGGCACGGCTTTCGACGCTTGCACCGGTTGGGGAGGCTACACGAGCAACAATGTGGAACTCACGGGCAGCAGCGAGATTACCGGTCCTATCGAGGTAAGTTTCTCTGGTGATGGTACAGCCCCTGTCCTTAAACTCACTTCCGGCACTCACAACGGTGAGATTGTCATGGCCCAGGGTGCCGACAAGGCAACCGTGACGAAGAAGAACGACTTTGTTCAAGCTGCCCCCGCAGACTATAAGTGGAAGGACAACGGCGACGGCACGAGCACGCTGATAAAAGACGATGGAATATTCGAGCTGGTTCATGGTGAACCCTATCCATATCCAGAGGGAAGAAAGGCAAGTAAGGTTACTTACAGACGTTCTTTCGAAACGGAAGAGGTGAAACACTATCGTTGTTGGTATGTTCCCTTCGATTATACAATACAAGCGGAAGACATGAACAACTTCGATTTCTATAAGATTCACATGATTGCCGGCTCTGGAGATACGGGTGGTGAAGTAGCAGATAACACAAAAGTTTATATTTATATCGAAAAGGTAAAAGACGCTGGCACTGTGCTTCGCGGCAACAGACCTTACGTTATCAGACCGAAGTCTGCGATGACTGATCATATTTTCACGGCAGATAATATTACAGAGATTTATCCTGAGAATAATGAGAGCCGTTTGCATCAAGAAACTACTGAGTTCGAATACGACTATTATGGCACTTATCGGGAGCATCAAGCCACTGGTAGGCATGAGTTTATCTCACTCAACAAAAAAGGCCAAACCCAATGGAATGCATCAGAAAATGCCAAGTTGCAGTCGTACGTATGGTATATTAAGGTCACATCTCGCGGTGATATTGATTATGCCAAGACAAATATTTTCTTTGTAGATATCGATGATGATACAACTGATATCTTCAGGCATCAGGTAGATAGCAATGATGTAGAGGGTGTCTATACCGTCAGTGGCGCCAAGGTCGAAAAGCCTGTCAAGGGTGTCAATATCATTCGATATAAGAATGGAACAACTAAAAAAATATATGTAAAATAGGAAAGAGCAATGAAAAAAATTTATGTGGCACCAAGCATCTTGTTAGTTGCATTAGGTGACGATCTTATGGATGTGATTGTACCTGCTTCTCAGGAAGGCGATGATTTCTCTAAAAGAGGTTTCTTCGATGAGTCGGCAGAGGATGAAGATAATACTGCAGAAACAGGCTCTCTTTGGGATGAGCCGATGTGGCAATAAATCACTCCATTGTTAATAGTTGGTGCTCGCTATAACAACCAAGCGGGCACCAATATACAGATTGATTTCATTTAGTTCAATTTTTTATAATTATTTGACTCAGTTCGTGAGAATGGAAAGTCAAAAATGTTACAGCGAAAAAAGTGCACTTCATATTAGGAGTGCGCTTTTTTTTATCGTTTGAATGTGTTGCCATTGAGACTAGCATGGGACATGCCTATACGCAGACACATCTTGGTTTTAATCACTCACAATGAGGTGGATGCCATCGTCGTGGATGGTGATGAGGCGACGGCGGTAGAGGTCGCCGACGGCGCGTTTGTAGACTTTCTTGCTGACTGTGAACTGCTGCATGATGTCGGCAGCATCGCTTTTGTCGCCTAAAGGACAATAGCCGTCGTGGGATTCGAGATAATGAAGGAGTACTTCGGCAAAGTCGAGCGTCAGCTGACGACCGCTTTGCTTTTGATAGCGTTCTACTTTTGCTGTTGCCATGAGCCGGTGGGTCTGCTCGTCTTCCATGACATACACATAATAGCTTTTTCCGCGTTCCATGCGTTGTTTTTGCTCACGGAACGGGCAGAAAAGGTCTTTCATGAGTCCCCACTTCAGGAAAGCACCATATTGGTTGGTCCATGCGCACTCGAGCCATGCAAACTCGCCGACTTTGGCCAGCGGGCGCTCAGTGGTGGCCACAAGACGTTCGTCCTGGTCGAGATACAGAAACACTTCCAGTTCCTGACCTATGGTAGTTCCTTCGGGCACATAACGTGCGGGCAGCAGGATCTCACCTTCTTCGCCACCGTCTAGATAAAGGCCAAAGTCAACGCTTTTAACGACCTTCAATTTGTTGTAATCCCCAAGCTTAATCATGATCTTCCGTTTTCAGTTCTTCTAAATCTGTATTCGGTTCTGAATCTTCCGTTTTCAATTCTTTATCACCTTTCGTTTCCATTTTATCCTCTTCCTTCATGATCTCTGCATCTACCAGCAGTCCGTCGCGCATGTGGATGGTGCGGTCGGTGATGGAGGCTAATGTCTCGTCGTGGGTGACGATGACAAAGGTTTGTCCGAAACGGTCGCGCAGGTCGAAGAAGAGCTGATGGAGTTCTTCTTTGTTCTTACTGTCCAAACTGCCCGATGGCTCGTCGGCCAGGATGACGGCGGGATTGTTGATGAGGGCACGTGCCACTGCCACACGCTGTTTCTCACCGCCGGAAAGTTCATTGGGCTTGTGATGGGCGCGGTCGGTGAGCTTCATGAACTGCAACAGTTCCTCGGCACGCTTTTGGGCTTCACTGTGGGATGTGCCCGCAATGTAGGCAGGAATCATGATGTTCTCGATGGCTGTGAACTCAGGCAACAGCTGGTGGAACTGGAAGACAAAGCCCAGATGGCGGTTGCGGAAGTGGGAAAGTTCCTTCTGCGAAAGGGTGGTGGTGTCGATGCCGTCGACACAGACCGTTCCGCTGTCGGGTCGGTCGAGGGTGCCGATGATTTGCAGCAATGTGGTTTTTCCGGCGCCGCTGGGTCCGACAATGCTAACGATTTCGCCTTTGGCGATATGCAGATCGATGCCTTTCAGTACTTTCAGTGAGCCGAAGCTTTTGGTGATGTTTGAGATTGTGATCATGAGAATGTGTGAGGGGGTGAATGAGTTTTAATAGAGTTGAACAGGAGGGTGGGGGAGTGGTCAGCGTTTTCTTCGCTGCAGATAGCGCAGCAGCGTCTCGTAGATGCTGGTTTCCTCCTGGTGCTGGGTCTCGGTGAAGGTCATGCTGTCTTTAGAGTCGCCATATTGGTCGGGGAAGACTATCATGAGGTTCTTGCCGGAGAAGTGGCGTGTGAGCTCGTTGGGCAGCCGTTCCATGGCATTCTTATAGGAGATAGTGCCTTTACGCGCTGTTACTACCACGAACATGTGATCTTCGCTGATGGTGGAGGCCAGTCGCGGCAGCTCGTTCCAATGAGGCATGTAGGTGTATTCGCCACGCACGTTGGGATGGCGGTTCTGGATGTATTGCTTGATGAGTTCAAGCGACTCGTTGCGTCCGTGGAACTGTATGCGGCACTCCAGGTTGCCCGCCATGCGTGCCAGCCGTTCCAGCCATCTGTAGAATCCGGGCTCGAACTCAGCCCTGGAGGGCACGACGACCTGGATGCGGCGCAGGGTGTTGAGCGGCTGCATGAAGCGGATGAGGAAGATCTGACGGTTCAGTCCGTTGTAGAGGCTCTGAATGAACTCACCCCAGAACTTGGGCGACACATCGGTATGCACGTGCATGCCCATGATGATCTCTGAGGCGGCAAACTCGCGGAAGGCATGTTTGATGCCGTTGGCAATGTTGGATGCCAGCCGCACCTGCGTCTGTATCTTCACGTCAGAGGCTGATGCCTGCCGTTGCAGTTGTTCCAGCAGCTGCTGACCTTTCTGCCGGTTGTAGTCGGCGCTGGCGTCGTCGTAGACGACATTGAGGGCCACCAGTCCGCGGTTCAGCTTGCGGTTGCGCACCATGATGGCCATCTCGAGCAACTGCGGGGCTATCTCGGGATACTTCACGCAGAGGAAGATCTTCTCGTCGTCGGCCAGTTTCGACTCTTCTTTCAGGTAGTTCTTCTCTTCGAGGATGATCTGCTTGGCAGCGTGGTCGGTCATGAGTGTACTGATGACACAGGTGACGAGAATCATCATCACCACACCGTTGAGCATGTCGTCGTTCACCAGATAGACTCCTGGTGCCACTTCCAGTCGCATGCCTACCATGATCATGGCGATGGCGCCAGCAGCGTGGGCCGATGTGAGACCGAACATCATGTTGCCTGCCGACTTGGGCATTTTGAACAACAAGCTGGAGAGGTAGGCAGCCACGGCCTTTCCGAAGGTTCCGAAGAAAGCGATGAGGAATACGACCCACAGCACATTGCCGCCCGCGAACATCGTCCGCACATTAATGAGCATGCCCACGCCAATCAGGAAATAAGGGATGAACAGCGCATTGCCAATAAACTCGATGCGGTTCATCAGCGCCGACACATGAGGAATATACCGGTTGAGAATCAGTCCGGAGACGAATGCGCCGAAGATACCCTCCAGTCCGACGGCCTCTGAGCAGGCAGCGCTGAGGAACAGCACGGCCATGACGAAGATGAACTGCATGACGGCATCGGAATAACGGCGCAGGAACCAGCGTGCCAGTCGTGGAATGAGCAGGGTGACACCCACCAGGAACACCGATAGTTTCAGTACAAACAGCACCCAATAGACCACCGACGACCCCACAGAGTCGGTGTTGTTGAACGAGGCTGCGATGATGGCCAGGGTGAGCAGGGCCATGAACAGACAGATCATCGACGAGCCAACGCTCAGCGTCACGCTGCGGTTGCGCTGCAGTCCATAGCGCCCGACGATGGGGTAGGCGATGAGCGTGTTCGAAGCCATGATGGTTCCCAGCAGGAAGGACGCCGTGGGCGAATAGTGGAGCAGGTAGATGGAGCCGAAATACGTCAGGACAAGCGGCACCATGAAGGTGAGAAAACCGAAAATCAGGAAACGAGCCTTGTTTTTCTTCACACCCTCCATGTCCATCTCCAGTCCGGCCAGGAACATGATGTAGTACAGTCCCACACGCCCGAAAAGCTCGAACGACGAGTCACGCTCCAGAATGTTGAGGCCATATTGCCCCACGAGCACACCCGCCAGCACCATGCCGATGATGTGCGGAATGCGCAGCTTGCCCATGATGATGGGGGCAAACAAAATGATGCAGAGCACGACAAAGAAAATCAGTGTCGGGTCTGTGATGGGGAAATAATGCGCAATGTTCAACATTCTGAGTGCAAAGTTAATAAAAAATAGGCACGGATGGCACTGAATGGGCAGATTATTTTTCAGAATGGGGATAAAAAGCGGCGGTTTCTTTTCTATTGTCATCCCCCCGTATGACGTCTTTCCACTCCATAAAAAGCATTTTCTTCGTGCAACAGGCATGTAATTCAATATTTTTATGTATTTTTGCAAACGATTTTTAACTGAACATCAAAAATTTAAGGTAAAATGAAAGTAGCAATTGTTGGAGCAAGCGGAGCCGTAGGACAGGAGTTCCTGCGTATTCTGGCAGAGAGAAACTTCCCGATGGATGAGTTGGTATTGTTTGGCAGCGAGCGTAGTGCCGGCCGAAAATACATCTTCAAAGGCAAGGAGCACGAGGTGAAACTGTTGCAGCACAACGACGATTTCAAGGATGTTGATATCGTGTTCACGAGTGCCGGTGCCGGAACCTCGAAAGAGTTTGCCGAGACAATTACGAAATACGGAGCCGTGATGATCGACAATTCCAGTGCTTTCCGTATGGACGACGATGTGCCCTTGGTGGTGCCCGAGTGCAATGCCGAGGATGCGCTGAACCGTCCGCGCGGCATCATTGCCAACCCCAACTGCACGACCATCATGATGGTTGTGGTGTTGCAGCCGCTGGAGAACTTGTCGCACATCAAGCGCATCCATGTCAGCTCGTATCAGAGTGCCAGTGGTGCCGGTGCCGCTGCTATGGCCGAGTTGGAGCAGCAATACAAGGAGATTGTTGAGGAGGGAGAGGTGAAGACCATCAAGAAATTCCCTCATCAGCTGGCCTATAACGTGATTCCTCAGATAGACGTGTTCCAGCCCAACGGTTATACCAAGGAAGAGATGAAGATGTATAACGAGACGCGTAAGATTATGCACACCGATGCAAAGTGCTCGGCTATGTGTGTGCGTGTCAGTTCGTTGCGCTCTCACTCTGAGTCGGTGTGGATTGAGACTGAGCGTCCCATCAGTGTGGAGGAGGCTCAGCAGGCCATCGCTGCAGCACCAGGCTGCACACTGGTTGACGACCCTGCCAACCTGCTTTATCCCATGCCGCTCGAGACTGCCGGCAAGGACGACATCTTCGTGGGGCGTGTGCGCAAAGACTTGAGCGACGAGAATGGTCTTACCTTCTGGCTCAGTGGCGACCAGATACGCAAGGGAGCAGCCCTGAATGCTGTGCAGATTGCTGAGTATCTCATCACCAAGGAGAAATTCTAGACAGAGCGTTCTTTGCAAAGAGAAGTTTGTGACACAACAACAAAGAGGGCTTTTCTTTGACAAAGAGACATTTATAGACATTTATAAAAACGATCATAAAGTGCGCAGAGAGAGATCATCTCCCTGCGCATTTTGTTTTGTGTCCAGCCACACAATGATAGTTTTTTTCCTTATGTTGCAAATATAGTGTAGCAAAGACGTAGCGAATTGAAGGGTTTAGGTTAAGCAAAAAAATAAGTGACTGGAAAACCAGTCACTTATCTCTTGTGTCGACACTTGGATTCGGACCAAGGACCCCCACCATGTCAAGGTGATACTCTAACCAACTGAGCTATGCCGACTTTTTTGCGTGCGCCTGACAGGACTCGAACCTGCACATCGTGAGATACTAGATCCTAAGTCTAGCGCGTCTACCAATTCCGCCACAGGCGCTTGTCCTTTGTAAGACGGGTGCAAAGATACGCAAATAAATTGAGAATTCAGAACAGAGAGTTGAGAATTTTTCGTTTTTCAGCGTATTTTTTTCAATTTTGTTGGTTTTTCTCCGATTTTTCAGTCTTTCTTGATGTGAATGACCAGATTCTCTGCATCAAAGCGAATGCCTTTCTTTCGCTCGATATAACGGCCCAGATGACCGCTGTCGGCCAGTTCGCGTGGGGTGCCGACGGTCAGTCCTTCTGTCCGGTCCATGAGCCATAGGCGGTCGGCAATCTGCAGCGCCAGTTCCAGGTCGTGGGTGGAGAGGAAGATGGTTTTGCCCGTTTCGCGACTGAGGCGTAGCAGCAGCTGCATCATCTCCACCTTGCTGGGAAAGTCGAGAAAGGCTGTCGGCTCGTCGAGATAGATGACGGGAGTCTGTTGCGCCAATGCCTTGGCAATCATCACCTTCTGCTTCTCGCCGTCGCTCAGTGTCTGAATCATCCGGTCGGCCAGGTCTTCGATGCCCACGAGCTGGATGGCCTCGTTGACAATCTTTGTGTCCTCGCTGTCCAGTGTTCCCCAAAACCCTGTGTATGGACTGCGCCCCAGACCGATCATCTCTGTGACGGTCATGTTGGCGATATGCGGCCGTTTGGTCAGCACCACCCCGATGATGCGCGCCAGTTCTTTGTCGGTATAGCGGCTCAGTTCCTTGTCATTGACATAAATGTGGCCGGCCAATGGTGGCTGAAAGGCAGAGAGTGTGCGTAGCAGTGTCGATTTACCCACTCCGTTGGCACCTATCAGACAGGTCAGCTCGCCGCCATTCAAGGTTGCGTTGAAGTCCGATGCCACAACCTTGGTGTGGTTCTTCTGGAGGTATCCGATGGAGAGGTTTTCTATTTTTATCATGGGGAGAGGTTGTTGTTCTATTATGATACTTTTTGAGGCCATGATGAAGCTAGCGAGTGCCGTGAGCCAATGCGAATCAACTAGCGTCTATCACTCGCGCAACAGGCGCCGTGCCGTCTCGATGATGGTGTCTTCGCCTTTCTGCAGGTCATCCGGCGAGAGCTGCACATTCACGTCGGGGGCGATGCCATGCTCGGTGCTTTGTTTGTTTACGTCGTACATCGGGCAGGCAGAGAAGCGCACCCCCCAGCCGTTGGGCAGCGAACTCGAGAAGGGAAGTCCGGCTCCGCCACCCGTATGGTCGCCCACCACGGTGACGTTGGGACACTGCTTCATATACTTCACAAACTCGTTGGCAGCACTGAACACCTGGCGGTTGGTGAGCAGCATCACCCGTTTCTGCCATCGGATGCCCTTCGAGGGCTTCAGCCGTTGTTCCTCCATGTCGGAGAAGTCGTTATGGCCCTTGCCAGTCTTGTGCTGCAAGTATCCCACGGGAATCTCGGTGTTGGTGAAGCGGGCCGCCAGTTCCTCTGCCGAGGTAACCAGTCCGCCGCTGTTGTCGCGGATATCGAGAATCAGTCCGTTGCAGGTCAGGAAGTACGACATGATATCGTCCAGATTGCCCGCGCCCATGGTTCCCGAGAAGCTGCCGAGGTAGATGTAGCCGACGTTGTCGTCCAGGATGCGGTATCGCATGCCTGTGGCTATCTTATAGTCGGTGCCCAGGTAGCGTCGCTGCAATGTGTCGCTGAAGTTGGAGGGATAGTCCTCGTGCCAGCTCCAGTTGCGGCCGTAGTCGAACGAGGTGTAGAGGTTCACGTGTCCGTCGCGCAGCTCGCCCAGCATGCTGCTCAGCACCTCGAAGAGCTGCAGTTCGGTCATGCCGTCGTCTACACGCACCCGGTATTTCTCATAGATGGCATTCCAGTCGATGTTCTTCTCGCCGAAGAAGCAGTAGTGCTCGTCCATGATGTGCCAGAGCGCCTCGAGATTGCCTTTCGGATTGTCGGCATACTCATCTTCGTCGACACATGAGGCGAGGAAGAGACACAAAGGCAAAACGACCAGCAGGGCCGTCCATGCCTTTTTGCCGCCGATGCTATGCAGGATATTTGTCTTTATCATCATTCCGCCAGTGTTTCGTTGTCTTTTTTCTGTTTCAGGGTTGTTCTGCACTTCCGTTCTTCATCTTTTCTCACCTTTTATAATAGACCGTCCGGAAACGCTTCACCACGCCAATCATCAGGCGGTGGTTGTAGATGTGCTGTTTCAGGTGGTTCACCTCGGCCTGCTGGTAGTTGCCCAGATAGCCCACTCGCAGGTCCCACGAGCGTCCGGCCTGCCAGTCGATGCTGAGTTGCTGCCGCATGTTGGGGGCGCTGATGAACGTGGTGGGAACGATATTGTGGTCGTAGTTGCCGCGGTTGAAAATCTCGTAGTACGACTGTCCGTAGTTGGGGCTGAACATCACTCCGGCCAGCGGCAGGTCCAATTCGTAGCGCACCGCAAACTGCTGTCTGAACAGCGTGAACGGCTTGCTGACCACCGCCGAAGGCATCACGTTCAGCGACAGGCGGGCCTGTGCGGGGTTGTTCGAGTTGCTGGTGTTGTAGATGATGCCGATGTTACCATTCAGCAGTCCGCCTGCCTCGAGCCGCCAGTTACCAGGCAGCCGCAGCGTGATGTAGCGCCCACAGTAGATGCTGTAGGCCGCCTCCATCTCCTCAGTGAGTTCGGCGCGGTCGTCGGCAAACGAGATGCTGGCCTCCTGTTGCATGATGGTGGTCCATCGTTTGCCCGGTCGTTCTTTCTGTGTGATGTTCAGGAAGGTCATTCCCGCACCTGTGAATTTCTCCTGCGAGAGATAGGTGTCGAGGATGTTGGTGGTGCCGAATCCCACCATATTGACGGATGTGCGTATCCGGGTGGAGTCGGTCTGGGCCGTTGCCGATGCCGTGAGCATCAGCAACAAGCAGCCCATCAGCTGCCGGAGGTAGGGTAGTGCCTTAGAAATCATCGCCAAATAAACTTAGTTGTCCGGATTTATCGAGTTGCGACTGGTGAGAGTCCGATGCAGAGGATTTCTTCCGTGGTTTCGGTTTCGCTTGTTTCGGACTTGTTGCGGTTTCATTGCTGGCCGTCTCTTCTGACACTGGCGCCTCTGTCTTCTTTTGGGGGGCAGGGGCTGCTTTTTTCTTTTTGGCGGGTGCGGGCACTTCGGTCTCAGCGGAAGCAGCATCTTCCTTCCCGACAGCCGCAGGCTCAATGGTTTCGGCTGTTACCGGTTCTGTGCTTTCTGCGGCCGTAGTCTCTGCCGTCTCCGTCGTCTCTGTGGTCTCCGCCTTTTCCGGGGACTCAGTCGTTGCTGTCTCCGCCGTCTTCGTCTCTCCGTTTCCAGATTCCTGTTCACCGTCCTCCTCCTGGTTGCCGTCGTCGTTGCCGTCATCATCGGCTTCCGGCTCGGGCTGTCGCAGGGGCTCCAGTTCCTCAATGCTCTCAATCTGCCAGGTGGTGATGCGTTTGCCCTTGGCTTTGAAGCCCTTCACAGCAATAAACTGCTCCACATCAATCTCCATGGGGTCGCGGAAGGCGTCGTTGCCTCCGAAGCTGACGCGAATGCGCGGATAGGGTGTGTCGGTGAGCAGCACCAGACGCGAATTGGCATTCTCGCCCAGATAGTTCAGTTTGCGCTTCGAGCCCTCCATGAGGAAGCGTTTCAGGTAGGGGTAGCCCTGCTGGTCGGCATCGAAGAGCACCGCGCTCCACACCTTCGTGGCGTCGTATTTCTCTATGCGGTCGATATTGTCCTCGTAGTGGTTGTTCACGTCGAAGTTCGTCAGGTAGAAATCGCCGTTCTTCAGCACCACCAGTATGCTGTCGTCCTCGTTGAACTCGCCCAGCAGCCGGCCGTGCTCATCGTAGTTCAGTCGGTTCACGTCGGGGTCGAACCATACCTTACGACCGCCCAGCGTCGAGTGTCCGTGGCTCTTCAGTCCGATGCGGTGCACAGTATTCTTGGTCAGCAGGTTACCCTTCGAGGCGCGTCCCTTGATGAGCACCTCCGAGAAGTCCTTCTCCATGAATATCTTCTTCAGCTTCGGGTTGGGGTCGAGCGTGATCTTGATGATCTCCGCCTCGCCGTTGGGGTTGGCTGTGAAGTAGAGCACGCGCGAGCCTGCCGTGCCTTGTGTCAGGTCGTATTCCTTGTCGCGGGTGATACCCGTCACGTTGAATCGCTTGATGAAGTAGAATCCCTGCTTACCGTCACGATACACCACGTTGTAGGTCGTGCGCTTGTCGTTCTTTTTGAACACCGCCACATGCATCACGTTCTTGCCCACGAAAATCTTCTCCGCCACACGAATGATCTTGTATTTTCCGTCTTTATAGAAGATAATCAGGTCGTCGATGTCAGAGCAGTTGCACACAAACTCGTCTTTCTTGAGTCCTGTTCCGATGAATCCCTCCTGTCGGTTGATGAAGAGTTTCTGGTTGGCCTCCACCACCTTGGCGGCCTCGATGGTGTCGAAGTTCTTGATTTCGGTGAGTCGCGGATGGTCGGCCCCGTATTTGTCCTTGATGTATTGGAACCAGTTGGCCGTCACCTCCACCATGTTGTTCAGGTCGCGGTCGATGCCAGCAATCTCGTCGTTGATGCGGGCAATCAGCTCGTCGGCCTTGTCCTTGTTGAATTTCAGGATGCGCTGCATCTTGATCTCGAGCAGTCGCAGGATGTCGTCCTTGGTCACCTCGCGCACCATCTGCGGGTAGTAAGGCGTCAGGCGGTCGTCAATATGTTCGCACACCGCGTCGATGTTCGGTGCCTGTTCAAATTTCCGGTCTTTATAGATGCGCTCCTCGATGAAGATCTTCTCCAGCGAGCAGAAGTGCAGCTGCTCCAGCAGTTCGTTGCGTTTGATTTGCAGTTCCTGTCGGATGAGGCCCATGGTGCGGTCCACCGAGTGGCGCAGCACGTCGCTCACGGTGAGGAACTGCGGCTTGTTGTCCTCGATCACGCAGCAGTTGGGCGAGATGTTCACCTCGCAGTCTGTAAACGCGTAGAGCGCGTCGATGGTCTTGTCAGACGAAACACCGGGAGCCAGGTGCACCTGAATCTCCACCTCGGCCGATGTCAGGTCGGTCACGTTGCGCGCCTTGATCTTGCCTTTCTCAATTGCTTTGGTGATGCTCTCAATCAGGGTGTTGACGGTCTTCGAGAAGGGAATCTCGCGAATGATAAGCGTCTTCTGGTCTTGTTTCTCAATCTTCGCACGCACCTTCAGCACACCGCCGCGCTGTCCGTCGTTATATTTCGACACGTCGATGCTGCCGCCCGTCAGGAAGTCGGGGTACAGCTGGAACGGCTGTCCGTGCAGGTATTTGATGGCGGCGTCGCACAACTCATTGAAGTTGTGCGGCAGAATCTTCGATGACAGTCCTACGGCAATGCCCTCGGCGCCCTGCGCCAGCAGCAGCGGGAACTTCGCCGGAAGCGTGATAGGCTCTTTGTTGCGGCCGTCGTACGACAGCTGCCACTCGGTGGTCTTTGGGTTGAACACCACGTCGAGTGCAAACTTCGACAGGCGGGCTTCAATATATCGGGGTGCCGCCGCGCGGTCGCCCGTTAGGATGTTGCCCCAGTTGCCCTGCGTGTCAACCAGCAGGTCCTTCTGTCCCAGCTGCACCAGTGCGTCGCCGATGCTCGCGTCGCCGTGCGGGTGAAACTGCATGGTATGTCCCACGATGTTCGCCACCTTGTTATAGCGGCCGTCGTCCATGCGCTTCATCGAGTGCAGGATGCGGCGTTGCACAGGCTTCAGACCATCCTCAATGTGAGGTACGGCCCGTTCGAGGATGACGTACGAGGCATAGTCCAGGAACCAGTTCTGATACATGCCGCTCAGGTGGTGCACGGCAGCTGCGTCGAAGCGGTTCACGGGTTGGTAGTCAGAGTGTGCCGAGGCACTTTCGCCATCGTCTTTGGTCTCTTCCAGCTCGTCGTTGGTCTCTTCCAGCTCGTCGTTCAAATTATCTTTTATATCGTCGCTCATATCGTCGATTCAGGTTTTTTCGTCAATAAATTTCGTGTAATGGCGATGAAAAGCCGCAGTCCGGCAAAGGTGGTTTCAGCCTTCTTTTGCTCAGACCCGATTCTTTCGCCGACGGCAAAATTACGAAAAAAAAGCGAGAATGCGGTCATAAAGCCTCAAAAAAAAGAAAAATGAAGCCGCTGACGGTTGCCAGAAGGTATGGAGCTGCCCTTTGCGTCTGCAGAGTTGCCCTTTACGCTGCTAGAGTTGCCCTTTACGACCGCAGAGTTGCCCTTTACGACCGCAGAGTTGCCCTTTTGTACAAACAACGCAAAACTAGAAAAAGGCATCCATCACATTGGCTGGGGCGCGGTCGGCACGCAACTCATTGGCCATGAAGTCCATATAGGGCACCACATGCTCGAAGAACATACGGTAACCCTGGCAGAGATAGTTCAGGCGAGGCTCGCCTTCAGACGTTTCGACGAGGCGGTTTTTGGGGCACTCACCGTGGCAGGCGAACAAAAACGGACATGCAAGGCATTGTTGTGGCAGGGTGGTCTTGAGCCGGCGGAAACGGTCTTGCTGCCCTCCGTAGCAGAGGGTAGCCAGCGGCTGCTCTAGAATATTGCCCAACTTATGCTGAGGTGACACGAAATGGTCGCATGAGTAGACATCGCCATTCCACTCCATGACGAGGGCATTGCCACATGTGCGGCACATGGAACAGACGCCTGACTCCACACCCACCCAGTTGGCGAGCGTGGCATCGAACAGCTGAATGAAGTAATGGCCCACGTCACGGCGCACCCACTCGTCGAACAAAGCACACAAGAACTGGCCCCATTGCCCGGGGCGCACACTCTCTGCCGTCACCAGGTCATCACCGGCATGCTCGGACGCAGGTTCTACGATGGGAGTGAACTGGATGTAATGACAGCCCATGTTGCGAAAGAACTGATAGAAGTCGTGGGGATGGTCGGCATTCAGCCGGTTTACTACGGCCATCGCGTTCCACTCCACGCCATAGCGGTTGAGGCGCTCAATGCCCTGCATGACACGCTGGAAGGTGCCCCTGTCCTGCTGGTCGCGGCGGTAGGCATCGTGGAAGCGCTGCGGTCCGTCGATGGAAACGCCCACCAGCCAGTTGTTGTCTTTCAGGAACCGGCACCACTCATCGGTGAGCAATGTGCCATTGGTTTGCAGGCAGTTGTCGATGAGATGGCCGTTGGCATATTTCTGTTGCAGCTTCAGGGCTTTTTGATAGAATGAAAGAGGCCGCAACAGAGTTTCTCCGCCATGCCAGGTGAAGAGCACCTCGCGCTGCGTCTGGGCCGCTATGTACTGTCGGGTGAACTCTTCCAGCAGCTCATCGCTCATCTGGTGGCGCACCGTATCGGGATACAGTCCGGCCTTGTCGAGATAGTAACAATACCGACAGGCCAGATTGCATCGCGCTCCGGCAGGCTTCAGCATCACAAAAAGCGGATGCGAGAATGGCGAACAAACAGCTTGTGCGTCCATGGGAAATGGATGAGAAAAGAAGAGCCTTCTGATGATTCTGAGTAATCTGAATATTCTGAATTCTCTGAATACTCCGAATACTCTGAAAACTCCGAATACTCAGATTACTCAGAATCCTCCGAAAGCTCCTACTCTCCTAAAAACCTTATCACTTCTTCTCCCCCTTGATCAGGTCGAGGGCCTCGTCGTTAAGGTTGATGTTGCGTGTGGTCTTTGCCTCGAGCGAGCCGGCCTTCATGATTTCTGCCATGTCGACACCCGTGGCAGACTTCAGCACGTCGAATGCCTGTTTGATGGCGACGGGCACATTGCCGCTCATGGCCGAGATGCCCTGTCCGTCGGCACTGTAGATGTTGACATCCTTGATGGCCGAGATAGGCTTGGCGATATTCTCGGCAATCTGCGGCAGAATCTCAATCATCATCTGTGCGATGGCGGCGTTGTTGTACTTCTTATAAGCCTCAGCCTTCTTGTCCATGGCCAGTGCCTCGGCCTCACCCTTCTTCTGAATGGCATAAGCCTCGGCCTCACCCTTGGCCTTGATACCCATGGCCTCCTGCTCAAGGCGATAGCGGGCGGCATCGCTCTCGGCATTCTGTGCCAGGGCGCGCTGCTCAGCCTCATACTTCTGAGCCTCAGCCACGCGCTTGCGCTGCTCGAGGTCGGCGGCGGCATCAATCTCCACCTTATATTTATCAGCATCGGCCTTCTTCTCGATTTCGGCAATCAGCGTGTTCTGCTTGATTTCAATCTGCTCTTTCGAGAGAATCTGCTCGCGGCGTGTCTTCTCGATTTGTGCCTCAACGGTCTTGATGTTGATGGTCTTCTGCTGCTCCTGCTGCTGAATGGCATAGGCAGCGTCGGCATCAGCCTGTGCGGTGTCGGCCTGTTGCTTCAGGGCGGCGCGCTTCAGGGCCAGGTCGTTGTTCTTGATGGCGATGGCAGTATCGGCGTCCACGCGGGCGTCGTTGGCCTCTTTGTCGGCATGTGCCACCTGAATCTTCACGTCGCGCTCGGCATTGGCACGGTTGATGGAGGCATCTTTCTTGATTTTGGCGGTATTGTCGGCACCCAGGTCGTGAATGAGTCCTTCCTTGTCGGTGACGTTCTGAATGTTACACGAGATAATCTCGATGCCCAGCTTGCTCATGTCGGGCGAGGCTTTCTGCATCACCTGGTCGGAGAATCCGTCGCGGTCGGTATTGAGCGAGCGCAGGTCGAGCGTACCGATAATCTCACGCATGTTACCCTGCAGCGAGTCTTTCAGCTGATCGGCAATCATGGGCGGTGTCATGTTCAGGAAGTTCTTGGCAGCCAGTCGTGTGCCCTCGGGGTTGGGTGTGACGCGTATCTTGGCCACTGCGTCGACATCCACATTGATGAAGTCGTTGGTGGGCACGCTCTCCTCGGTCTTGATGTCGACGGTGATCTGTCCGAGATACACCTTGTCCAGACGCTCGAAGAAAGGCACGCGGATGCCTCCCGAGCCGATGAGCACACGCGGCTCGCGGCTGATACCCGAGATGATGTAAGCATACGATGGCGGTGCTTTGACGTAAGACACGAGCACAAAGAGCACCAGCAGGATGAAGATCACCACTACTAAGAGAATGACGGTTGTTGTTTCCATATCTGTTTTGTTTTTAGTTGATTATATGATTCTTGATGGTTGATGCTATAGATTCTTTCTCATGGTGAGGATATTCTTGCCGTCAACGCGCTCGTAGTTGACCGAGTCCATGAGCTGGCGTACGAGCATGATGCCCAGTCCGCCGATGGCCCGTTCCTCCACGGGCTGGCTGATGTCTGCACGGGGCGCGTCGGTGGGTGCGAAGGCAAAGCCCCAGTCGGTGACCACAAATGAGAGCCGCTTCTTGTCAGCCCGTGCGCTGACCACCACATTGCCCTCGGTCTCTTCAGGATAGGCATAGCTGATGACGTTGACTACCACCTCCTCGACAGCCAGGCGCAGCTTCTTCACCAGCGACTTGTCGAGTTGCAACCGCTCGCCCATCATCTTCACAAAGTCGTTCAGGCGGCTTACCTCCGACATCTGGTTCTTCAGTGTGATGTCCTCGCTCAACACGTATTCCTCTTCAGCCACAGGGTCATAGCGCAGCACGAGCATCGTCAGGTCGTCGCTCTGCTCAGCATCTTCAACGAAGCGGCTCACCTCGCCGCTCATCTCACTAAGCCACTGCTCGGGCGCGGTAAGTCCCTGTTTGCGGCCTCGCTCCAGGGCACTCAAAACGCGCGGCAGTCCCAGTTGTTTGCGCTCGGCATTGCGGGCCTCTGTCAGACCGTCGGTATAGAGGAACATGGTAGTGGCCGGAGCCAGCAGTGTTTCCTGGCTGGTGTACTCGATGTCGGCAAACACACCGACGGGCAGGTTGGCCTTGGCCGGCAGTTTGCTCACCTCTGAGCCGATGAGCAGCGGACTGTCGTGGCCGGCGTTGCAGTAGCGCAGGCGCCCGGTGGGCAGGTCGAGCACTCCGATGAAGAGCGTCACAAACATGTTGGTCTTATTGTTCTGGCAGAGTGCCTCGTTGATGGTGCGCATGATGCGGTCGGGGGTCGACTCATGGGTCGAGCAGGCCCTGAACATGGCATGCGTCACGGCCATCACCAGTGCCGCCGGAATGCCCTTGCCGCTCACATCGCCGATGCAGAAGAAGAGCTTCTCGTCACGCACACGGAAATAGAACAGGTCGCCGCCCACCTCCTTGGCAGGTACCTGCGAGCCGCGAATCATCACACCGGGCCAGGGATTGCCCTCTTTTGAGGTGATGTCCTCGTTCCACTCGTCGCCCATCATTGCCTTCTGTATGCCGCTGGCCACCCGCAACTCGCTGCCCATTCGCTCTTTCTCGACGATGGAGGCGCGCAGCCGCTTCTCGCCCTTGGCAAAACGGTTGATGATAAAGCCCAGCAACACCAGACCCGCCAGCATGAGCATGAAAATCCAGAAACGCATCTGATACAACTTCTCGTACACCTCATCTTCGTAGCAGACAACGGCTATCTGCCAGTGCGGACTTATCGTCTGCGATGTGCAGAAGATATAAGCGTCCCTGTCGTCGTCGAAACGAATGACACGGCTGCGGCCGCTGCTGCTCATGCGTTTTTCAACCGTGCTATCGTTGATAAGCTTCACAATCCGGTCGACCACCGGGCTACGGTGCCTTATGCCGCCAGGGCCAGTGATGAATTCGCCATTCGCATCGAGCAGCAGGTTGAACGATGAGGGAAACAAATGGTGCGTGTTCAGGGTGTCGTTCAGCCAGTCGAGCGAGATATCGATGCCCAGCACAGCCACCACCTCACCCTTCGCGTCGCGGTAGGGATGGGTATAGGTAGACAGGTACATCAGCGAGTCGCCCTGAAATTCATAGGGGTCGCTCCATAAGTCGCGGTTCTCGCGCCAGGCAGCCACAAACGCCGGATTCTCCAGGTAGTTGTGCTCCTCGTTGGCAATCTGCTCCACCACCAGCTGTCCGCCTTTCCTAAAGGCATAAGGCTCGAACAGCTTGCCTTTCTCCGGATAGTAATACGGTACGAAGGGCATACAGCTGCCGGACACTACGGGGTTCGAGGCAACGATGCGCATCATGGCATTGCCGATGGAGTCGGCGTGTGGCAGTTGCTGACCGATGTCCCACAGATGGTCTTTCAGCATTTGTCCCGTGGCCGATACGGTGTTGTTGAGCAAGCTCCTCTTGGCCAACAGCTCAGTCTCGGCGCGCGCCTCGAGCTCCTTTTCCAGCAGTCCGCGCGTATAATAATATTGTACAGCAGAGATAATTTCCAACAGAATGGCAGCTACCACGATGATGCCCAGACTCGACCTGAGCATCGACATCATCTTCTTCATCAGCTTTTTAGTACGGTTCACCATAAGCAATAAACAGGCAGATGGTACTGCTGCTATTTGCAAAGATAAACAAAAAAATGAATAATGCGATGGAAAAGAGGAAATAAATTATTTTAAAGTGAGAGGTGACAAGTGAGAAGTGATAAGTTTGATTAGCTTTTACATGTGTTTGTAAGTCATAGAACTCTCCTCGCGGGTAAGATGATTACCTCCCAAACTGGAGAACAAATCAAACTTATCACTTCTCACTTATCACTTCTCACTTGTCACTTCTCACCTGTCACTTCTCACTTGAGCAGCTCGGCCAGTTTCTTGGCCAGTTTCTCGCCGCGGGCATCCTCGTTTTCGGCCACGAGCACACCGTTGGCGTCGACGAGCAGCATGGTGGGAACAGACTTCACCTTGAACTGGTCGGCCACCTCGTTAGAGAGGAAGTTGGGCCACTGCAGCTGCTCTTCCTTCACGGCTTTCTTCCAGGCGGCGGCATTGCGGTCGATGGAAATGCTGACGACCTCGAAGCCCTTGTTCTTATACAGTTCGTACTGGCGCTTCACGTTGGGAATCTCCTTGCGGCATGGCATGCACCACGAGGCCCAAAAGTCGATGAGCACGTATTTCTTGCCTTGTGCCAACTGCTGGAAGGTAAAGGCTTTGCCAGCCTCGTCTTTCACGGTGAACATGGGAATGGACTGACCCACGCTGCCGGCAGGCCACAGCTCAGCCTTCATCTTGCGGCCGTACCATGAGTTCTTGGCCTCGTCGGAGAACTGATTGTATACCTCGCGCTGCTCAGGAGAGAAATAACTCATATACTGGGTGGCCAGCAGCGGTCCCCAAAAAGTGTCTTTGTTGTCGAGAATCAGTCCATTGAGCGTGCGTTCTACGGTTTTGAAGAAATCGCTCTCCGCATCGGCCATCGCTTTATATTCGTCGGTCTTTTTGAAAGCGTTGAGTTCCTCGCCCTTCAACGAGTGCTGTTTCTCTATGACCGAATTGTATTTCTCGTGGAAGTCATTGTACAACTTGTCCAGCTTGTTGCGCTCCTCCACAAACTCCAGGAACTTGTCGGTGAGTGTCGAACCGGTGACATGGGTGTTCCAGCCGTAGCGGTCGACACCGTCCCATGCCTTGCCTTTCTCCACGCTGCCCGTAATGCTGATGTCGGTATTCTCGAGCATCAACGCACATACACCATAGGCATCTTTCACTCCTACATGCACACAAATGGGCTCGGAGGCGGTACCCGTGAACAGGAACTTGCCATCCTTGACGGTCGTCTCGCCCAGCGGAGCCTCTTTCTCGTGGCTCATCGGAGTGAGCTGCAAGAGAGTTCCATCAGGCAGACCTTCCACACTGCCGCTAATCGTATACTTCTGGGCGTTCAACCCCAAAGCCATTGCCAGTGAGACAATGACAAAAATGATTCTTTTCATAAGCATCAAGTTAAGAAAATGAAGAATCAGATTGCCTTGACCTCCAAGGCAATCCGATGTAAAACTGATTATTCAGAAGTGTTGATGCAACACATTCCTTTGATTTTTCCCCAACCAGTGGTGATGACTGGCTCGCCAGAGCCACCGAACATGGGTCCCCACATCGTGCTGGTGACACAGTTGTCCATGTCCATCTCACTCATGAAGAGTTTTCCGTCTTGTTTCTGCTCATTCCAAATACCAATCCACATGATGGTACACATACTTGCAGATGGCCATCCGCCGCTACCCCAGCCGTAGATGCATGTGATCTCCTCACCGGGCTCGCAGGCATAAACTACTCGCGAAGTGGTGGCTCCACTAAGCGACGAGAATCCATATACACCCTTTGGTGTGGCATAGTAGAATCCTCCTGATGCCAGGCTCGACTTATACATGGTTGCATTCATGATATCCTCACATCCACTCAAATCGATGATGGAGCGGGCACCTTGTCCAGACAGATCGCCATTATCAATGCGATTGTAGAAATTGTAGATATACAGGTAGGGCTTACCGCTGATGTGGGTGACGATACCTGTATAACTGTTACCCATCTGGAATACAGCCTTCACGTCGCCAGGTACATTGTTGGCATCGACCACAGCATCGCTGACGGTGCTCTTGAAGTTACTCACCTGAGAACTCTGATTGAAGTATGGACGGAACTTATGGTTCTTCTGGTCGTAAATCACCTGCCAAGCATTGATGGCACCTTCTACCGGCCGCCATGTTGTTCTAGTTTCATGCGACAGGAATGGATATGCCACGTAGTCGCCGGCAATAGGCTCAGAGAACTTCATGTCGTTGGGCTGGTTGGCATAGAGGACATGCATCTTGCCGTCGTTGATAAGGAACTCGCAGTTGTTCACGAAGAAAGCATCCTGCGGATTGAACACCTCCGGAGTGTTGTAGAACATGTCTTCCCATGTGTTCACGGTCTGGAATCCGGAAGTACTGATGCGATACAGATTCTTGTCGGTAGCTATCAGATAGGCATCCTTCGAAGTCTTGCCCGTGTGAGTAGCATAAATAAAGCGTGGTTTGCCCTCCATGTAGTGGCCGACAGCCGAACTATATGCCTGGTATTTGCAGGACAGCGGGCCGTAGATCATCATCAGGGGATCGGTGAACACCTCCAAGTCTGACTGTCCCTCACGCTCCGTGAGCAAGAAAAGACCGCTCACATTACCTGGCTGTGACACTACGGTGTAAGGCGAGGCAAAATAATAAGCCATCATACCATTGACCGTATCTTTGGCCTCACAATAAATCTTATAGGTACCTGGCTCCAGATCGCAAGTCCACTTCAGGTCTTTCTCCCGGTAGATAATCTGTCGTTTGGGATAGACAAGGGCATTTCCTTCCACCACCTGCTGATAATTGCCGTAATTACTCTTCAGGTAGAACCAAGTGTATTGCAGTCTTTCAGGATAGGCATATTCCACCCGGAGATTCATCTCGTACTCCCCACCCGGGTCGATGTTCTGAAGTACATAGCCGTTTTTCGAACGAACGGTATCACGCTCGAGCACGATTTTGCTCACCTCCTCGTCAGGCAGGTAGTCATAGTTGCCGTCATCCTGTGCGCAACTCGACATGAAACAAGCCACGAACATGAGCAGAAATGACGATACCGTCCCTATTATTCTGTGATTGATTCTTGTAGTCATATTTACCGAATATTTAAAGTCTTTTACTCAAAAGTAACCAAATTACCGTTCTCGTCGGTCAGCGGATTGCCCGGATGAGCAGCGTTATACTCGTTCAGCGCATTCTGGAAACGAATCTTCAAACTCATGAGCTGTGCCCACGACATGGTGTCGGTGCTGAATTCGCTTATTCCACCAGAGTTCACCAACATAAAGCGGTACTTGGTGTTGCTATACTCTCCGAAGTAGGGTTGCAACGTATCCCAGTTGTTCGGACGAGAGAGAATGTCGTTCCAAATCATGACGATATGATTCTCCTCGTTCACACCCGGCTTGAAGTCGGCCGACTCAGCCACCTTGATATACAGTCGGGCTGTCTTTGTCTGAAGGGCAGCCACACGCTTCAGCACCACCGAGAATGTTCCCTTTGCCTCGCGGGCAGGGATGGTGACAGTTGAAGGGCACTCATACATAGCGGCTTCTGCCGTGGAGAGACTCTGGTCGATGGCCAGGTTGACCACACGGTCGTGGTCGGCTACCTCTCCCATGATCTGTGCATCCACCATAATGGCCTTCTCAACCACATCAGAGCCGAAAGCCACGAATGAAAACATCACGCTGTCGGTGCCGGCAGCCCAAATGTTCTCACCCACCAGGCGCACACGCGGCTCGTCCTGATAGAAGAAATCCTCATCGGTGCTGCTGCATGCGCTCAAGAAGAAAGAGGCAAGAAGCAGCAAGCAAGAAGATGCTCCTAACGCTTTTATCATCATATTCATCTTTTTCATATCCTAATAATCCATTAACAATTATCAATTAGTTCGAATAGCCGCCAAACTCCTGGTCATTACTTGGGATAGGCAATACAAAGACACTCTTGCTACCACGGATGGAGGCACCTTTGATCTCATTGATGTTCAGGCGCTTGTAGTAGAAGAATAATTCGCCGTGTTCAGCAATGAACTCCTTGCGGTACTCCTTGTAGATCTCATTCTGAATCTGTTCGGCATTCAACTCCTTGCTCAGCGGCTCCAGCTGCAGACCGCGATTCTCGCGCACGGTATTGATCAGCTCCACAGCCTTTTGAGAATTCGTATTCTTCAGACACTCAGCAGCGATATAGAAAGCCTCACTGAAACGGAGCAGGGGATAGCGGTTGTTGAATGTGCTTCCGTCATTGTACCAGAACTTTGCCACGTAGCGTCTCTCTCCATCCTGAGCGAAGCACTTGATCAGGCGATAGTCGGTTCCAAGACCTGCATCAACCTCAAAAATATTATCGGCTGTAGCATCCGACGGAGTCAGCACGTTCACGCCACCGTCTTGCTTGAAATAATAGTTGGCCGTATCCTCCCAGTCACTAATGTTCAGTTGGAAAAGATGCTCGGTGGTGAAAGCGCAGTCGCGCTCATTCAGATTGGTCGCATTGATAGATGTGGGGTGAACCCAGCTGTATCCCGGACTGTAGCGGCCGTCATTCCAGTCGATAATCTCATTGGCATACTTCAGGGCATTCTGCGTGTCGCCCATCCATAAATAAGCCTTGGCCAGTGTGGCGCAGCAGGCAAAGTAGTTGAACGAGTTGCGCTCCAACGAGATAATCTGCGAACCCAGATAGTCGTAGGTGTCCAGTGTGTCGAGAGCCAGCTCGTCGTGAGCTTCTCTCAGGTCGTTGATGATGAGCTGCATGGTCTCATTGACACTCTTCTGTCCAACGATATCAGTAGAATACTCTGTGACATAAGGTACACCTGGGGCATTGCCGTTCATCGACGGTGCACAGGCAAAGAGGCGCATCAGGTCGAAGTGCAGGAAAGCACGCAGACCCAGGGCCTCACCGCGATAGATATGGTAATTATATCCTGTGAACATCTTGGGGTCGGCTTCCTCGAGGTTACGCAGCAGGATGTTACAGTTGGCAATACAGTTGTAGGTGTTGCTCCAGATGGATGCAATGGTGGCTTCTACCGTCGAGTTGGTGTAGTCGAAGTCGTTGACATAGCGCCATGTTCCATTGGGATTGATGTCATACGTATGCGACAGCACCTCCACGAAACCGATGCCCATGTTCAGACCATACATGTCTTGAGTGGTCATCTTGGTATAGATACCCGTCAGCTGGTCCTTAAATCCTCCCTCACGACTAAAGTGCTTTTCCTCCTTGATCTGCGATTTGGGATCGACGTCGAGCCAGTCGTTGCACGAGGCAAAGATGAACGCAGTCATCAGCAGAACACAAGGAAGCATCACCTTTACCACCTTATTATATATATTACTTGTAGTCATAACTATTAACTATTAACTATTAACTATTCATTAGAACGTAACCTGGGCAGAGAGCGAGAAGGTGCGTGCATAGGGATAGCTGGTACCACGCTCGGTCTTGATACTCGAGATGACGAACAGGTCGTTGGTGTAGGCGGTAATCTTCAGTCGCTCAAGGAAAGAGTTCTTCACGAACTTGCAGTTACGGAAGTCGTAATAGACAGAGAGTGAAGAAAGAGTAAACACGTTGTAGTCCTGCACGAAACGTGAGGTTGGGTAGGTGATGCTCTTGTCGGTGATGGCCTTATAGAGCGCCACATCGCCCGGAGTGTTCCAGCGGTCGGTCATCACGCGCTTGTCAACATTGTAGTAAATGCTGGCATTCTCTACCTTGTCCACCAAGGTCGAGTTGTATATCTGACCACCCCAGCGGTAGTTCATCGAGATGTTCCATCCCCAGCCGTTGATCTCGCCGTTGAGACCGAACAGTCCGTTCCATTTGGGCTGGGTGTCACCACATACCACCTGGTCGTTCATGTTGTACTCGTAGGTGACTGTTCCGTCGCGCTTCACGAAGATTTCCTTACCGTTCTGCGGGTCGATGCCCAGCGACTTCACTGCCCAAATGGCATTCATCGAGCAACCCTCGAAATATTTCACCTGCGGAGCGGTGGTCTCATTTTCCAGCGCACTGGCATCCTGGGCGTCGTTCCAGGCGCGCAGCGAGTTGGAGATTTTCTTCAGTGTGTTCTTGTTGTGGGCTGCACTGGCAAACACGTTCACGTAGTTGCGGCCGGCATCATAGAGCTTATAGTTCAGATAGAGCTCCACACCCTTGTTCTCGGTCTCACCCAGATTGGCCACATAGGTGGTGAAACCTGTGGTGTAAGGTACAGTCACATTGGTCACCATACCCTTGGTGGTGGCGATATAGTAGTCGAAGCGACCCGAAAGGCGGTTCTTGAAGAAGGCGAAGTCAAGACCGAAGTTGGTGTCATATTTCTCCTGCCATTTCAAGGTCTCGTTGGCGAGTCGCTGGATGTAAGAACCTATAGAGCCATTGTACGAGCGGCTGCCGTAGTAGACGAAAGTAGGCATGGCATCATAGGAAGAGAATCCCTGCGAACCCGTATACCCGTATGAGGCACGCAGCTTCAGGCGGTTCACCACCTCGCTGTCCTTCAGGAAAGCTTCGTTGTGGATGTTCCAACCGGCGCCTATCGACCAGAACGAGCCCCAGCGGTTCTTGCTGCCAGCCTCCGAGCTACCCATCAGACGGTAGTTGGCATCGAAGAGGTAGCGCTCGGCAAACGAGTAGTTCAGTGAGAGCAGACCACCACAGTTGCGGGTGATACCTTCACTGCCCGTTGGCTTGCTATCCTTGGCATATTGAACGCCGAACTTGATGTCGTCCATGAAGTCGTTGGGGAATCCCTCGGCAAGCACACCCGTGGTATTGAACTTCGTGTCCGACATGTTCAGCTGGCCGTTGATGAAGAGCAGATGCTCACCCCACATCTTGGACCACTGCATGCCCAGGTCGGCCGAGATGTCCGTACGGTTGCCGTTGGCCTGATAGTAGGAGCCCTTGCGGAACTCATCGGTCACCGTGGCGAAGTCGCTATGGTTGGCAGGCTTGAACTGATCCACAGTATTGTGCGTGTTCACCACGCCGAAACGGCCTGTCAGCTTCCATTGCTCGGTGATGAACCACTCCAGGTAGAAGTCGTTCTGAATAGTTGTGTAGCCCGTCTTGTCGATGGTGTTGAGCGTAGTGTTATAGAGGGGATTGTAAGTGTCGTAGACTGCGGCCCTCGGATTTGTATATTTGTAGCCTTGCACATAGTTGCCATTCTCATCGTACAGACGGCTGTAGGGGTTCAGGCGGGCGTAGGTGCTGAATACCCCGTAAGGTGAGTTGTGACTGTCGTTATAGTCGATGGTCAGTTTGTCGCGGAACTGCAGGTTCTTCACACGATAAGAAAGGGTCACACCGCCCGACAGCGTCTGACGGTCGGAGCCTTTCATCGCACCACCGATTCTGTTGAACGAGAGGTTTACACCATATTGCATGGCCTTGTCGCCGCCCTCGATATAGACAGAGTGCTTATGGCCGAAACCGTTGCGCACGGGCTGAGCCAGCCAGTCGGTATTCACACCGGCCAGGATTTCGCGCAGTTTGCTCGTGTAGGTTTCGTTCAGCGTCATCTGGGTTTCCTCGTTGTCGCTGGTGAAGATGCCAGCCATGCGCTCGGTCTCCAGTTTCTCCTCGGCATTGGTCAGGTTATAACTGGTCAGGTCGGGCACCTCAAGACTCATAGAACCGGTATAGGTCACGCGCAGTCTGCCGCTCTCCGGGCGGATGGTCTCGATGACGATCACACCATTGGCGGCCTTCGAACCGTAAATGGCCTTGGCAGTGGCGTCCTTCAGCGTCGTCACGCTTGCCACCTGGTTCATGTCCAGGTCGAGAATCTTTGTCAGCGTGGTCTCAAAACCGTCCAGGATAAACAACGGCTGGTTGGCATTTGAGGCATACTCTCCCTGTACCTGTGAGATAGAAGAAGAGCCACGCATCTGGAAGTCAGGGCTCGCGTTAGGGTTGCTACCGGCGCCCAGGTTCTCTATCTGCATGAACGACGGGTCGATGTTCTTCAGCGACTGCAGCACGTTGGCGTTACCCACCTTCTGCAGGTCCTCGCCCTTCACGGTCGTCACAGCACCGGTAAAGGTGTTGGCCTTACGGGTGAAGGCTCCCGTCACCACCACTTCCTCGATGGCTTTCGAGTCGGGAGTCAGCTGAATCTGGTAACTGTTGGCCGAGGTGAGATTCACCACCTTGCGCTCAAAACCGATGTAGCTCACCTCCAGCTGCTTCACCTCGGGGCTGATGGTCAGTTTGAAATGGCCGTTCAAGTCGGTCACCACGGCAAAGCTTTCACGGCTGCCGGCACTCTTCACGTTTGTCACAGTGGCACCCGGTAGGGGCTCGCCCAGCTCGTCGACCACCATACCCGTGATGTCGCGGTTACGGTTGCCGGCGGGAGCGGCCTTCGACTTGACAATCGTCACCAGGTTGCCGTCCACCGAGTAGTGGAGGGGCTTTCCGCTGAGAATCATCTGTAAGGCTTCCTCAAACCATGCGTTTTTCACTTGTCCGCTCACTTTGTAGCTTTCCACATCCTCATACGTGAACATGATTTTGTAGTTGCTGGCCTTCTCCAACTGTCGAAGGGCCGTGGGCAGGCTTTCATTGCTAAAACTAAGCGTGATGTTTCCCTTGTCTTGCGCCGCCATCGGCAACACGTTCATGACGAGAAGAAGCAACAGCGTGGTTAGTTTTTCTCTGCTCATAAGCTTAATAATTAGATGTTTGTTAGAATGGTTATGTTAGATTATTCTGTTAATGAAACGGATGAGAATAAGAAATGGCTACGTTTTTTTGCAGTTTTCTTTATAATTTATTACTTTTGTACCCGAAAAGCCACACTTTTCATTCCCTGGTAAAGAAATGGACGAGAAAAAAGATTTCGACCGCATCTTCCGCAAATACTACAACGAGTTGTATTGTTTTGCGATGCAGTTCATGCACGACCCCGACGACGCGCGCGACATCGTGCACGACGCCTATGAGGATGTGTGGCGCCATTTCGCTGACATGGAGGAGCACAGCGTGCGCGGCTATCTCTATAAGAACGTGCGCAATAAAGCCATCGACCTGCTCCGCCGCATCGAGACACGCCGTAATTATGCCGAACTGGCCATGAAGGTGTCGTCGCCCTACGACAGCAGCGTCGACCCGCTGGAGCTGCAGGAGCGCGAGCAGATTGTCGAGGAGGTGCTCAACTCGCTCAAACCACCCACCAAGGAAATCTTCATCTGGTGCTACGTCGACCGCAAACATTATAAAGAGGTGGCTCAGCGGCTCGGCGTCAGCGTCAGCATGGTGAAGAAACACATCTCCAAGGCCCTCGCCATCATCCGCGAGAAACGCGAAAAACTGAAAATATAAACAGAAAAAGTACCTATTTCATTTTCTCATCCGTTATATAATAAAACGACACTACCCAAAGACCACATGACCGACGAAGCACTCGATATCATGAATGCCGGCACCGAGGTGAGCTCCGAGCAGCTGAGGATGATCGACCAGGACGCAGACCTGCGCAAGGCCTGCGAGGATATCTTCGTGGCTCAGAACGTGCTGGCGCGCGAGCAGATGCCCGCAGCCGACGTCGACGAGCAGCTCTGGCTGTTCCATCAGCGCCGTCGCCGTGCCCGTCTGCGCTACATCGGTGCCGCCATCCTCTCGGCAGCCGCCGTGCTCGTCGCCGCCGTCTTCCTGCTCAAACCCAAGGCTGCGAAGGAGCAGGGGCTCTTCTTCGAGGCCGTCAGCGAGCAGCAGCAACCCACCATCACCACCGACGACGGCACCACCGTGCCCATCCGCATGGTCGCACAGGCTGGGCACCCCGACCGCAGGGTGGTCGTCGACACAGATCAGATGGAGGTCGAGCAGCTGCGCCTCAACGTGCCCGTGGGACAGTCGCTGCAGGTCGACCTGCCCGACGGCAGCAAGGTCTTCATGCATCCCGGCAGCCGCATCGTCTATCCCAACCACTTCATCGGCGACAAGCGTGAGGTGAAGTTCAGCGGACAAGCCTATTTTGTCGTTGCCCGCGACGTCGCCCATCCTTTCGTCGTCACCACCGCCAAAAGCCAGACCACCGTGCTGGGCACCGAGTTCGACATCACAGCCTATGAGGGCCGTCCCGAGTATATCACACTCATCAGCGGCAAGGTGTCGTGCCGTCTGCTCAACGTAGAACAGGCAACCGATCAGGAGAACCGCCGCATGGGCGAGCTGTGGCCCCAGATACATGAGGTCATCCTCACCCCCGGACAGCAGCTGTCGATAGTCAACTCTCAGCTGACCGTCAGGACCCTCACCGACACCGACCAGTTCACCTCGTGGCGCGATGGCTATTTCTATTTTGACAACATCCCCCTGCGCGACATTCTGCGCGAGATCGGGCAATACTATAATGTGAGCATCGTCAGTCTGCGCCCTTGGCTCCTCGACTACCGCATGCGTTTCATCGTGCCACGCGAGAAAGGCATAGACTATGTGGTGAAGACCCTCAACCGCATGGAGAAGGTGAATGCCAAGCTCCACCACAACCGGTTGTACATCAATCCGAAACTGGAATAATTCTGGGTGGTGAATGGATGGCTACTGCAGTTTCATTACTAAAGTGTTTTTAAAGCTCTCAGAATGTCATTACCCTTGATGGGAGAATCTTAAAACCTTATTATTTATCCCCATTTTTGCATTTTTCAGGCCCTCGAGGTGGTCCTTTTTTTCCTCATCTACATGGATGGGGAAGGATCACATCTGGTTTGCCAGGTGGAATAAAAAAAAGGAAGTAACGCGGTGTTACTTCCTTTTAGTGGGTTTATGGGACAGGACTTACTGGTAGAGCATGATGGTGCTCCATCCCAGCTGGTCGAAGGCTCCTGAGTTGTCGCCGTAGCGGTTGAGGCCCTCACCGGCACCACCCTCGGGGCGGATCTTGTCGGCCATCTGCTGAATGTATTTGTGACCGGCGGTGTTCTTGTAGTGGGCGAGCAGAATCTCCCATCCCGGACGGATGCTGCCGCGTCCGCTGTCGTCGGCGGCCTGTGTGTGGATGGCTCCGTGGCTCTGGTTGCTGCAGCCACAACCGGGTTGGCAATACTCAAAGCGCTCGAAGGGCATCTGGGTGGCCGAGACAAGCCATGAGCCAGTGGCGTTTTTGTTGTCATTGCCGTTGCGCAGGTTGAAGAGGGCCACGTATTCGCCCATCTTCATGATGGCATTGTCGTTGGCAGAGAAGAAGTCGAGTTCCTTGACGCTGGGGTTGGCCTGATAGAGGGTCCATGCCATCTGAGCGAGGTTGGCGGTGACCATCATCGACATCTCAGAGTGACCCTGGTCGCGTCCCGACTCCTGGTTCTGACAAATGGTCTCGCCAGTACCGAGGGGATCGCTGTGGGTGCCGCGGATAAGCCGCTTGATGCAGCCGTTGCCTACGCCCTGGTAGAAGTAGTTGACGACGTAGTTCACCATCTCGCTGTTCTCGGTGAGCACACCGATGGCGAAGTAGGAGCACATGTTGACCAGATCCCAGTTCGACCAGTAGTGCTCGGCACAGACGTTGCTGCCGGTGTGGGTGTCGAGGAAGTTCTTGTTCTTGGCGGCGAACACCTTGAGTATCCACTGCTTGAACTGCTCGCGCTGCGAGGTGGCCCATCCGCTGAAGTCGTGCAGCATGCCGGCGGCATTGGCGAAGGTGTAACCCTGTGCACCGGCAGCGAGCACCTGGTTGGCATCGTTAGAGGCTATCTCGGTGCAGGTGTTGGCCCAGGCATTGAGAATCTCGACGGCCTTGGTGGCATAGCGGTCGTCACCAGTGAGGCGCCAGAGCATGCCCATCTGATAGGCGGCAGCGGCATCGCGCATGGCATAGGCGTAGTTCTCGCTGTCGAAACCCGTGCCCTTGGGGTCGCCGCGCACAATCTTGGTCTGCGGGGTGGGGGTGTAGCTGAGCAGGGTGTACTTGGAGTTCTTCAGGTTCTGCAGCTCGTCTTTCACTACCTGTGGTGCCGAACCGTTGTCGAGCGACTGCTTGACACGCTGGAAGTCGGCGTCGGTGTACATGGCACAGTGGCTAGCGAAGCTGTAGGAGGCTTCAATCGGTGTGTAGGTGTCCTCGGGAATGTCGAGGTCGACCTCACCAAACTCATTCTCGCGGCAGGAGGTGGTTGTTGCGGAGATACCGCAACAAACCAAGCCTGCTATCAATATGTTCTTAATATTCTTCATCATAATCGTTATTTTTCAATTACTTAATCACTTCCCATGTGAGGCCTTCGCCCTTGACATAGTTCTCGAGGTCGGCCATCGACTTGAAGGTCTGTACCCAGTAGAGGTTGTACTGGAACTGGTGGTCAACGGTACGCATGTCGGCATGTTTGATCTGCAGGGTAGTGAAGTCTACCGTCTCGGTGGTAGGCATCAGTCCGCCTGTGCCGCAAGCCTGTGTGGCGAGGTCGTAGATGAAGACGTGAGAGCCGTCGGAGCACTTGTAGTCGTGCAGATATTTATTGTTACCATTGGCAATGGCCTTGTAGTCTGCGCCGCTGGCGCTCTTACCTACCGCGTCGATGTTGATGTTACGGCTGGTGATGCCATGACCGAGGTCTTTCACATCGTCCATTCGGAAGGCAAAGATTGGGTAGTTGCCAATGTGGAACCATGTGTGAGCATCCCAGCAGCGAATGTCGGCACGCTGGTTGGTGGCGTTCTGCTTATAAGTAGTGATGGTGATGTAGCCATCGTGCCACTCGTGAGAAGAAGCTGTGCCATTGCCGCTCTGCTTGGCGTTGTACCAAGAATACTGGTTAGGATTGTGATATGTCTCGCGGATGAGTCCGGCGGGCAGGCTCAGTTTGATGCTCGACTCCTTGCCAGTCTCCGGACAGCGTGCTGTGATGGTCACATCGCCGAAGTTGCCGCTCTGGTTGAACTTCACAATGCCTCCCTCGACGGTGGCAATGGACTCGTCGCTGCTGGTCCATTCGATGAGCGACTTGGTGCACTCGGCAGGAACGGTGGTGTAAGCCAGTTCTACCGATTTCTCGTTGATGGCGCAATAGTAGTTGGGCGCAGCATACTTCTGATCGATGGTGATATCCTGCGGCTGAACAATCTGCAGCACGATAATCTCGACAGACCCCAAGACGTTGCTGCCGTCTAGCGAGGTGGCGGTGATGGTGACAGGGGTGCGCATGGCAGAGGTCACCTTACCGGTGATGACACCATTGGCGTCGACGGTGGCGGCAGCCTCGTTGGAACTGCTCCACTTCACGGTCTGGTAGGTGGCCGACTCAGGCATGATCTTGGCTGTTGCCTGGAGGGTCTCACCGGCATACACCTCGGTGCCCGAGCAGGTGACGGTGATGCTTTCGGCCTTGATGAGCGTGTTGGAAACGCGGATCTTCAGGTTGCAGTTTACACCACTGCCTGAGAACATACCCACGGGAGCCAGCTGCACAATGCTGTAGCCGATGCCGTCGCCGCTGAGGGCGTCGACGTTACCCTGGTCGTCGACCGAGGCTATCTCGGGGTTGCTGGAGGTCCATACCACATCGTTGAACGTGATGTTGTCGGGGGTCACGGTGTAGGGCAGCGTGACATGCTCGCCCTTGATGAGGGGCAGCACACGGGCACCGGTCTCGTCGGTATATACCAACTGCTGCAGGTTGTCGGGCAGATTGAACTCAATCGTTGCCGGGCAGATGGCCGGCTGGAGGTCTTCTATCGGAGCCTCTTTGTCGCCGCAGGCTACGAGGACTGCTGCCATGCTGAACAGGGCGATACCGGCACAGAATATATGTTTAATATTTTTCGTCATCATAATTATTTGCTTTTATTTCTGTTCACTATTCACTGAATAAAACTTACTCCCATCCAGGATTCTGTCCTAACTGCGGGTTGAGCTGCAGCTGATCGCTGGGAAGCGGATAGAGATAGAGTTTGTCGTTCCATGTACGGTCGGTGTACATCACGATGCAGCCGTCGCTGTTGAGGGCGCGTGCCTGACCGGTCCAGTTGGCCTCGAACCATGTGCCGGTCATCTTCACACCCAGCTGGTCTTGCTTCATCTCAGTGGGTGCTGTGGCCCAGCGCTTGAGGTCGTCGATGCGGAATCCCTCGAGGATGAGCTCGACGGTGCGCTCGCGGCGGATCTCCTCGCGCATGTTCAGTCCGTTGGCGGTGACAAAGCTGTTGCTGAGCTTCGGCATGTTGGGGTTCACACGCAGGCGTACTAGGTTGAGGCTCTTGTCGAGGTCGGCGTCGCTAATGCTCTCGCCCAGCTCGTAGGCAGCCTCGGCATAGTTGAGCAGCACCTCGGCATAGCGGATGACGGGGTAGTCCATCGACTCGTAGAAGTCGTCGACCTTGCGCTCTACTCCCCATTTGCGGGTCTGGTAGCCGCTGTTGGAGCGGACGTTGGCCTCGAGGGCGTCGTTCAGATCGTCGGCTGTCCAAGTGGTGCGCCACTTACCATCGTTGTTCCAATACTTCTCGCCATGAACCAGCATGGTGCCGTTCATACGGTTGTCGCGGTTCTGGAACTCGCTGGTAGCCAGTGCATAACCCTGGAACACCTTTGACTTCTCGACGGGCAGACCGTCCTGGCAGAGATACATATTGGCCAGTTTGCGGGTGGGGTAGCACACATTGCCCACGAAGGCATGGGTGACGTTGAGGGCCATCTTGTCGCCATCGCGGTGACGGGTGGTCATGATGTACTCGGTATTGTCTTTCTTGGCCAGTCCGGCAGGGTTGCACTGTGCGGCATCCTCGAGGATGAACATGTAGCGGTAGCTGTCCTTGCCCAACTGGTCGTTGTAGAACAGTTTGTAGTTGCCGGCACTGATGACGGCATCGGCGGCATTCTTGGCAATGGTGAGCAGTTCCTGAGCACGCGAGGTGTTGTTGTTGTGGAACTTCTGCCAGGTGCCTTCGTAGAGAGCTACGCGCGAGATCATGGCGTTGGCAGCGTCTTTCGACAGACGGCCGGCAGCTGAGGGCGTGGAGGGCAGCAGCGTGGCAGCCTCCTGCAGGTCTTTGATAATCTGGTCGATAACCACGCCGCGGTCGTCGCGCGGACCATAGAGCTGTTCGCTGTCCATGTCGAGCGGAGTGGTGAGCAGTTGGGCGTTGCCATAGAGCTGAACCAACTCGAAGTGCAGATAGGCACGGAACCACAGGGCCTCGCCCTTCGGTGCGGCGATGGCAGCCTGGTCGGCAAAACCCTCGGCATTCTTCAGCAGCAGGTTGGTGTAGTAGATGCGCTTGTAGAGTGTGGTGAAGTTGTCGTCGGTGGCAGGAATGGCGTTGGTGCCCTGGCTGTAGGTGTTGACGCTGCTGGTGCAGACGAGGTCGGAGCGATAGTCGCTGTGTGGACCGTCGACGACGCCCGAGCCATAGCTGGCGCCTTGCTGGAAGTCGCGTGTCCAGCCGTAGAACTGGTTGGCAAAGAGCTGGAAGTTGTCAGGCTTGCTCCACACGAGGTTGTCGCCCAGGTCGGCCTTAGGATCGAGATCCATGCACGATGTCAGTCCGCAGATGATGCAGAGGGCGCAGATGTATTTGAATATTCTCGTTGTCATAATCGATATCTCCTTTCTGAATTAGAATGTAAAGTTAGCACCGAATGTGAAGTTGCGGGTGAAGGGGTAGCGTCCGACGCCCGATGCGTCGCGTCTTGCCTCGGGGTCCCATCCGTCTTTGATGCGCGAGGTCTCCCATAGGTCTGTACCGGTGATATAGAGGCGCAAGCCCTGCAGCACGGCGGTCTTCTTGAGCAGCTGCTGTGGGAAGGTGTAGCCGATGGTGACATTCTTCAGACGCAGGTAGCGGCCGTCTTGCGATGTCAGCGAGTTGGCTTGGTAGTTGTAGTTGTTGATGTTGCCATCGTTGGTGTACGGGTTGTACCATGCGTCCTGGTGGTCGGGTGTCCACGTGTTGCCGATAGAGGCATTGGTGGTGTTGGTGTAGTTGGCACGCATAGGAACGGTGAAGTTGTTGCGGTCGCGGTAGACAAAGCGGTTGGCGGCACCTTGGAACACTACGTTCAGGTCGAAGCCCTGGTAAGCCACGCCGGCATTGAACGAGTAGCTGATTTCGGGGTCGTCGGAACCCAGGTAGATGTAGTCGTTCTCGTCGAGCTTGCCGTCGCCGTTCTCGTCGCAGTACATATTGTCGCCCACGCGCAGGTTGGCGGGCATGCCGATGCCGTTGTTCTCGTAGTATTTGGCCATGTAGGCTTTCAGTGTGGCCTCGTTGGGAATCTTACCGGCGTAGCGCAGACCGAAGATAGACTTCAGGGGATATCCCTGCGAGGTGGAGCTGTAGCCACTCTTGAGCACGGTGGTGGCACCGTAGTCGGTGAGCTCGTTGCGGGCGAAGGTCAATGTTCCGCCTACGTGGTAGTCGACCTTGCCGACTTTTCCGCGCCAGGTGACTTGTCCCTCATATCCCCAGTCCTTGAACTTACCGGCGTTGGCCGATGGAGCCTTGTCGCCCAGTGTGGCGGGGAAGGAGATGGCTACGAGCATATTGTCGTTGTGCTTCTCGAAGTACTCAACGGTACCGCTCAGGTTGCCTGCCTTGCCGATGTTGAAACCGAAGTCGAGGGCAACGTTGTAGTTCTTGATGCGCTCCCACGAACGGCTCTTCGAGGCCAGCACACCACTGGTGGCGATGTAAGAGAGCTTGTCGCTGCCGACGTATGCACCAGTGGCGGTGTTGAGGCCATAGAGTTGCACACCGTCGTAGTTGCTGATGCCGCTCTGGTTACCCATCTCGGCGTAAGAGGCACGGAGCTTGAGGTTGCTCACCCAGCCGAGGCCCTTCATGAACTGCTCCTCGCTGATGCGCCAGCCGGCCGATACGCCCCAGAAGAAATCCCAGCGGTTCTCGGGCAGGAACTTCGACGAACCGTCGTAACGGCCATTGAACTCGAAGAGGTAGCGGCCTGCATAGTCGTAGTTGAAACGGCCGAAGAACGACATGATGGAGTTCTCGTAGATATCCTCCTGTCCTGTGAGTGTCACCTCACCAGCACCGTTGACAATCTCGAGACCTTCCTGGATGTCTTTCACCTGGGTGCCGAAGTAGGTGTACTGCTTGAACTCATACTGAGCACCGAGTGTGAGGCTCAAGTTATGGACGTCGGCCAGTGTCTTGTGGGCATTCACATAACCAGAAATAGAATAGAAATCGGTGCGAGAGTTAGTCTGCTTGAAGTAGCTGTTGGCCTGAGCGGGGTCTTTCAGCGTCTGCATGTTGCCCACGTAGTTGTAGTACTGGATGCTGTTCTGCACGGTGTTACGCCATGCTGAGCCTGTGTTGTAGCCCACGTTGGCATTGGCAGTCAGCCAGTCGGTAATATCGTATTTCAGTGTCTCAGAAATGTTGATGTTCGAGACGGTGAGCTTGTTGTCACCACCCTCCTGCACCTTGGCCACGGGCGAACCCCAAGAGCCCCATGCGTAAGGCTTGCCGTCCATCGTGGTGAAGGGCAGACCCGGCATAGGCATGGTGTTGGTGAGAGCCGAGCTGATCATGGTGGGGGCCACCTGCTGCTGACGGCTGTAGGCAATCGATGACTCCAGCGAGAGACGGTCGGTGAACTTGAAGGTGTTGTTCAGGCGGAAGTTGTAGCGCTGGTTGTTGTTGTCGCCATACTGCAGGGTAGAACCGTCGTAGTTGTAACCCAGTGACAGACGGTAGCTGGATTTGTCGGTGCCGCCGCTGACGCTCAGCTGGTGCTCGGTCGACCATGTGCTGCCGAAAAGCTCGCCCAGCCAGTCGGCCTCAGAGAATACGAAGTCCTGCACGTCGGTGAAGGCTGCGGTTCCAAAGGGGTTGGCACTGGTTTGCAGGTCGATGTAACGGCCTTTGTAGAGCTTGGCCAGCTCAGCGTAGGTGTACCATACGTTGCTCTCGTTGCCGTCGTTCCTCAAGGCGGTCATCACACCGTCGGCCCACTCGTCGATGGTCATCATAGTGGGCTGCAGACCCGGGGTCTTCAGCGTAGCCGATGCACCGTATTCCACCTTTACGCGGCCTTCTTTGCCTTTCTTGGTGGTGATGAGCACCACACCGCCGGCAGCACGGCTACCGTAGATAGCTGCCGAGCCGTCTTTCAGGAAGTTGATGCTCTCGATGTCGTTGGGGTTCAGGTTGCGCATCTCTGATACTGAGTTGGCAGCCACACCATCGATAATCACCAGCGGCTCGGTGCTGTTCATTGACGAGGCACCGCGCAGGTTCATCGACCACGACTCGTCACCAGGGGCACTCGAGCCACGTGTGATCATCACACCGGCCACCTGGCCCTGCAAAGCCTCCAGCGGTGAGCTCAGTCCGCCCTTCTCCTGGAATGCCTTCGAGTCGACCACGGTCACGGCACCGGTGAGCGACTCTTTCTTCTGTGTGCCGTAACCCACTACCACTACTTCCTGCAGCAGCTCGGCATCGTCTTTCATCATTACGTTGATGGTCGTCTTGCCTCCCACTGCGATGGTCTGCTCCTGATAGCCCACATATGTGAACTTCAGGGTTCCGTTAGGAGCCACCTTGATGGAGTAGTTACCATCAAAATCGGTCACAGTGCCGCCCTGCTGGCCCACCACCTGTACGGTGACGCCAATCAACGGCTCATTCTGCTGGTCAACCACCTGTCCTGTGACGGTGATATTCCCCTGCTGTGCCCATGCCCACGTGGCGAGCATCATGCACAACGTTAGAATCCATTGTCTTTTTTGTTTCATCATGATTATTATGTTAGTATTAAAATATTTACATTACTTTTCTCAGGTACTCGCGCATTTCTTTGCGGCAGCGGTAGATGTGTCCCTCGACGGTACGCTGGTTCATCTGCATCAGCTCGGCAATCTCGCGGGCACTGCGCTCCTCGTGGAAGCAGAGTTCATACACCTGGGCGCTCTTCTGTGGCATACGGGCCATACGTGCGCTCTCCAGACGGCTGATGCGCTCGGCATCGAGGCGTCGCTCCACCGAGTACTGGTCGTAGCGGTTCATCTCTGCCAGTGCGTCTTTCTCATACTGGCGTACGAACGCTTTGTGACGGGCATCGTCGATCATCATGCGGCGGGCAGTGACAAATAGCAGGCTCTTGGCCGTTTCCTTGTTTACCACGTCGAGTCCAATCACCTTCACAAACAAATCGTGCAGCATGTCTTCTGCCGCCATCTCGTTGTGAGTGTACGACATGAGATATGCCATCAGCTCTCTCGCGTACATATTATAAATGTCAGCGATGAGTTGCGTCTTATTGCTGTTGTCGGTTGTTGCCATATCGTTGGTTGTTTAATAGATGTTTGCGATTTAGATTTTTCATTGGCAAAGATAGAAAATAATAAGGCTGCAAGCAAGTGTTTTCGTCCTTGTTTGCAGCCAACTGGTTTAGATACCATTCCAACTGGTTTAACTTATTGTTTGTCAGTGATTTATGTTTCGGTCCATCTAAATTAGAAAAACTGTTTTTGTAACAATTCTCCTCCTTTTATGCAACTAAACTTTCACTCCGTGCTTCTTTAAATACTCTGCCGGAGTCATGCCTTCCACCTTCCGGAAGGTGGAGAAGAAGTTCGATTTTTTGAATCCGCATTGCTCGCTCAGGGCGGTGATGGTGTAGCGGTGGTACTCGCCGGCCTCGATGAGCCGCTTGAACTCGTCGAGCCGGTAGCGGTTGATGAATTCATAGTAGTTTTCGTTCAAATAGAGGTTGAACACCTGACTGAGTTTCGAGGGCGACAGTCGCAGCACGTCGGCCAGGTCTTTCATCTTCAGGTCGGCATTCGTATACACCTTGTTCTTCTCGATATATTGGCGCATGCGCTTCACAATGTCGGCACATTCACGCTCGTCGATTTTCACCTTCTGGTATTTCTGTGCCACATTGCCCTCGCCGTCGGCCATCAGCCCGTCGGCATTGGCTTCCTGCAGCTCGTTCTCCACTTCTATCAGCGCATCCTCTATCTCGTTGCGCTCGCTCAGCAGTACCCGGGTGCTTTTCCTGTAGCGCCACCACATCCATAGCAGCACCAGGGCAGCCAGCAGCAGGATGGCCTCGAAGATGGCCCATGCCGAGGGCACTACCATCACCTTGTAGACGGTCATCGTGCCGTCGGCTCCGGCCAGCCGTACCTCCAGTTTGTGCCTGCCTGGCCATAGTCCGCGCACCTCAATGGGCTCGTCGTTCTTCACAATCATCCATTCATGCCCGTCGATGCGGTATTCATACAGTCGGCTGCGCTGTTGGGCATAGTCGGGCAGTGTCGGCTCAGCCTGCAACACCTCCGAGCCCATGTTCCATGTCAGTCTGACGGCCCGCTCGTCGTTCACTCGCATGCTCTCCGGACTGGTCAGCAAGTCGCTGCCCCGTCGTATATGAAACAGCCTCACCTTGTAGGCCGTGTTGTGGCGCCACTTCTCCAAAGCCTCAGGCCGTGCGGTGAACAGTCCTCTCGACGTGGCTACCCACAATAGTCCGTTCTCGTCGATGCTCACCTCGCTGATCAGCTCGCCCAGCAACCCCTCGCCGCCACCTATCTGCAGCATGCCCGTCATGTCGTAGCCGAAGCGCAGTAGGCCTCGCTCGGAGGCCACCCACAGATGTCCTTTTCCGTCGTCGGCCATGCTACGGCACCACTTGTCGCTCAGGGTGATGGGCAGGGGCAGTTCGCCGAAGCTGCTCATCGTGGCATTCGAGTAGTATACCTGAGGCCCGGTACGCATGTAAACAATACCGTCGTGCCCCGGTGTGCCGCGCATGTAAGGCTGCTGATGGAAGAATCCCTCGGGCCATCGCGGCTCCACAATTTCGCTGCTGGCCGCGCTGTAGAGCGAGATGCCCGTCGCGCCGGTCAGCCATGCGTTCTTCTGTCCGTCGAAGGCAATGCTGATGATGATGCCGCCCACGATGTGAGAGTTCTGCTCGGTGTAGCGCACCATGTTGCCCTGCTTGTCGATGATGAACAACCCCTGGCTGCTGCCAATCCACAGCCTGCCGTCGGGCCCCGTCTTGATGTCGCCTATCGACGAGTGGCGCAACTGGGGCACCTCCGTCAGCGATCGCATGGTCAGTGTCTGCGGGTTGAGCACGCTCACACCGCCGTCGAACGTTCCTATGTAGTACTCGCCCTCAAACCATGCCACGCTGTTGACGATGTGTCCACCACTCATCTCGGCAGGCGAGAAAAAGCGGCTTATGCGGCGCTTGCTGTCCACATACCAGCAGCCGTTCTGCGTGCCGATGACGCCCTCGGTACCTCTCATGCAGTGGGTGCGCACATTCATGCCTAGCGTGGTGAATCCCTCCCAGCCGTAGGGTCTGAAGAGTTGCGAGTTATGAGGCGTGTAGGCCAGTCCGTAGCGCACAAAGCCAAACCAGTTGATGCCGTTGGCATCGCGCATATAAGTGTATACAGCATTGGTAGGCAGACGGTGGCTGTCCTCAGCATCGGCATTGAAATGCTCCACGATACGGCCGTTGCCATCGATGAGATAGGCACCCGAACCGTCGGTCGACACCGTCACATATCCGTCGGCACTCTTGTCAACCGATGTTACCACGTTGCCCACATCTTCTATCTTTTTCGCCTGTTGTGACTGCATATCATAGAGGTAGAGCCCCTCCGAGCGGGTGCCCACAAAGCAGCATTTTCCCAGCAGGCACAGTCCGTGCACCGCCGTGTGTTCCGGCATGGCACGGCTCAGCCCACAACTCACCGTTTTGCCCGTTTTCGGGTCGTAACGGTTCAGGTCGTAGCGGCTTAGAAAGTAAATGAAGCCATGGTCGTCGACGGCATATTGACGTACTACGTTGTCGAGTCCCTTACCGCTCACCCCCACGTTCCTTTGGCGCAGTTCGCCCTGCTCATACACTTGCATGCCTTGCTTGCCGCCCAAATAGAGCGTGTTGCCCACAGCCAGCAGACACTCCGGGTTCTGCACCTCAGGCAGGATATGCTGGAAACTCTTCTCGCCGTTCCCCAGCCGGTATAGACCCGCATCAGTGGCGGCATAGATGCTCCCGTCGGCCGTCTCGCAGAGGTCGTTCACGTTTACGGTGAGTTGTTTCTCTTGAGCTAGGCGGAAGGTGGCAATACCCCTGCCATTATAGATGTTCACGCCGTTGTTGGTGGCAATCCAGATACGCCCCGCATGGTCTTTCATCACGCGGTTCACCGTCTCTCCGGCCAGGCCGTCGGCTATCGACAGCGTCATCAGTCTTACCTCGTCGTTGTAGGCAAGCATGCCTGCGGGCCGTGACAAGAAGAGTGCACATAGTAGCAATATGATCGTTTTCAAGCTTTTCAAGGTGATATATCTTTTAGGTTTCGTTGGCGAAGATAGTCATTTTTTGCGTAACTAGCAAGCAAAATGTCCAACGTTTTCAAAAAAACATCCATTCTAACCCGTTACCACCTACACGATGAACTGCCATAACCTCCGAGAAATAAAGACGGCCGGCACCTCTCGCTGAAGTCCAGCCGTCGTCATGAGCCATGCTCATCAAATAACTAACCTAAAAAACTACTCTTTAAAAACCTTATAAATATGTCTCTGAACATGAAATCAACCCTTTTCCCTATTATTACGATTGAGAGGAACGGATTACGCAGGAAAAAGCGTTTTTTTATTGAATAGGCTCTACTATTCCGGTATTTTTATGTATTTTTGTACTCTATGAGAAAAACATTGTTTCTGCTTTTGGCATTATGCCTGTGTTTCTCAATGGTAGGTGCGAAGCCACTCATCATTGAGTCTACCCGTCTTCCACTGTCAACCGACGGTAAGACGTTGAACACCACTGTCCTCCAAAGTGCCATCGACCGCATCGCTCACCATCGGCAGGGTGGAACACTCATCTTGCACAAGGGTACTTACCTTACGGGGATGCTGCACATGCGGTCGAACGTGGAGTTGCATCTTATGCCTGGGGCAGTGTTGCTGGGCAGCACGTCGCCCTACGACTATGATGAGCCAGGCAGTGCAGCACAGGTGGGCGAGAAGTCACGCACGGCATTGCTGGTGGCCAGCGGTCAGCATAACATTAGCATCACGGGGAAGGGTGTCATCGACGGACAGGGACTGGAGCTGGCTCTGACCATCGACAGCCTGCACCATATCGGCGAGCGTATCGACCCTAACTACAATCAGCGGCGCATGCGCCCCAATGCCCGTCCGAAACTGTTCTTCTTCGACCGCTGCGACGGCATCACGGTAAAGGGAATCACGGCACGGAGCAGTGCCGAGTGGGGTATATCTATCGACCGCAGCAGCCACATCTCCATCGATAGCATACAGGTGGTGAACCGTGCCTACTGGAACAACGACGGCATCGACCTGACCGATTGCCGGCAGGCACGCATCACTCATTGTGACATCAATGCAGCCGACGACGGTATCTGCCTGAAGAGCGAGTATGCTGAGTTGTGCTGCGACAGCATCTATATCGCCCACTGCCGCATTGCCTCGAGTGCCAGTGCCGTGAAATTTGGTACTGCGTCGTACGGTGGCTTCCGACATATTGAGGTGCGTGACATTGAGGTGTACGACACGTTCCGCTCAGCCATAGCCATCGAAACGGTGGATGGCGGCATCATCGATGATATCCTCGTCGATGGCATCCGTGCCCGTAATACTGGCAATCCAATCTTTGTGTGCTTGGGCGCCCGCCATGACGAGCGGCCGGGCATCTGCCGTAATATCATCATTCGCAATGTGGATGCTGAGGTTCCCTTCGGACGACCCGACGAGGCTTACGACCTGCGGGGCCCGGAAGTGGACTATTTTCATAATCCGTGGCCCAGCAGCATCTGCGGTCTGCCTGGGCGTTACATAGAGAATGTGGTGCTCGAGAATATTCGTGTCAGTCATCCCGGCAGGGCCTCCAAGGCCATGGCTTATGTAGGTTCCTATCGTTTGCATGAGGTAAACGAGGCAGCTGCGTCTTATCCTGAGTTCACTATGTATGGCGAACTGCCTGCCTGGGCGTTCTATGTGCGCCATGTGCGGGGCATCACGCTTCGTAACATCAAGGCGGAGGTAAGAGACAAAGACTTCCGTCCTGCCTTCATCTTCGACGATGTGGAAGGCAAGACGGAAGAGGGCGTGTGGCCACCAACCAACTTGTGACGCACCAGCCCACACATCTCTTGATGGGGTGTTGTCTATACTCCTACACTCCCATAAATAGTTCCAAGTTCAAGGCTCAAAGTTCAAGAGGCGGGGTGTTGTCTACACTCCTACACTCCAAAAATAGTTTCAAGTTCAAGGTTCAAAGTTCAGGAGGTGGGGTGTTGTCTACACTCCTAAATAATCAATTCTTAGCAATCCTCATCCAGTCGACATCGAGCCAGCCACGGTTGCCTTTCCTCGCGCTGCACTCGGCCACAAAACCGAACTTGGCGCCAATCCATTTGCCCTGGCGCATGGTGAACGGCTCGCCTGCCTCATGGAAGCGTTTGCCGTCGAGGCTGTAGCTGTAGCGACAGATGCCGTCGCTAACGGTCATGCGCAGATAGAGGTCGATGCTTGTGGCGGGCGAGTAGGGAATGGTGTCTCGGTGGGTGGCCTTGAGCGTGGTGAGGGTGGTTTGCGATTCCATCTGCCCCTCGTCGGCTCCCATGCAGGTATGGCGTTGCAGCACGAAATGGTGGCCTTGGCGCACCACGACAAGTGCCGAATAGTCGCGACCCATCATCACAATGCCCCCATACTGACCCTCTTCCTTCGTAGCCAACCGCACCTTGGCTGTTGCCATGAACCGCGGGGCGGTGGGTTTCTGTAACAATAGGTTGGGCACATCCCACAGACTCTTGAAACCAACAGGCAGGTCGGCGGTATACAGACGGTAACAGCCGTCGGCAGTAGGCATTCCGAATGTCTGCTGGTAGTTGGCGTGCCATTGCCATTGCAAACCTAGCGTGCCATTCATCTCGTCGGATTCCTGTGGGTTGACAATAGTTGTCGACGTAGTGGCAGGCTTGCGGTAGGTGGCATAAGGCTCACCATGGCGGCCCATCATCGGCCATCCCGTTGACCAGTCGATGGGCTGCAGATAGACTACTCGTCCGTAGGCACCACGGTCGTTGAAGTGAAGAAACCAGTCTTCACCATCAGCTTTGCCGTCGGCATGCTGGCCGTCGACATGCACCCATGCCCCTTGGTGGGGACCGTTGATGTCGGTCTTGCCCTGCCACATCACACGCTTCCACTCGTAGGGACCGTAGGGCGACCGTGAGCGCATGGCCAGCTGCCAGCCCATCTCAACGCCGCCCGCCGGGCATAGTATCCAATACCAGCCGTCGCGCTTGTAGAACTTTGGGCCCTCGGTGGTGTGGTTCTCTTGTCCGCCGTCGAACACGATGCGGGGCAGGCCAACCACCTGTGTGCCGTCGGTAGAGAGCTCACGCACGGTGAGCACCGAGTTGAAACCAGCCCGCGATGCTGCCCATCCGTTCACCAGATAGCAGCGCCCGTCGTCGTCCCACAGCGGACACGGGTCAATCATTCCCTTGCCCTCAATGACACATACTGGCTTCTTCCATTTTCCCGTGGGGTCGTTGCTCTTCACCATGAAAATGCCATAGTCGGGGTCGCCCCAGTAGATGTAGAATTCGCCGTTATGATGGCGGATGGCAGGTGCCCATACTCCCTTGCCGTGCTGGGGCTGGTCGAACACCTCTCGCGGCTCTAGTTGCTGTAGGGCATGGCCCACGAGCTGCCAGTTCACCAAATCTTTCGAGTGGAGGATGGGCAGTCCCGGAATGCAGTTGAACGACGAGGCTGTGAGATAGAAGTCTTCGCCCACGGCACATACGTCGGGGTCGCTGTAGTCGGCAAAGAGTACGGGATTGGTGTAGGTGCCGTCGCCGTTGTCGGGCGACCACACCTGCGATACTGACTGCGCTGAAGCCAAGGCCGGCATCATGAGTAGGAACAGTGAGAACAGACCTTTGTTCATTTTACAACTACCTTTCTGCCATTCATGATGTAAATGCCGCGGGTGGCTTTGCTGACACGCTGGCCGCTCATGGTGTAGATGCCTTGCGGCACAGCCTTATCCATACTATTCTTGTTGAGACTGATGCCCGTCTCACCACCCGCTTTCTTTTTATAAGTCAGCATGAGTTGCGGCACCAGGTCGGCAGCGGCAAACACCGAGCCGTCTTTCAGGGTTACGTCGGCAGCTTCCTTGGTATATACCTTCACGCTGGTTTTCGTGTTGGCAGGGTTGACGATAAGCAGGTTCACGTTGTTGCCATTGAGCGATTTCACGTAGTTGGTGACGTCTATCAGGTTGGTCCACTCTTCCACAGTGTTCATCGTCACCCCATTGTCGGTGACAGCCTTGTTCGACTGGCCTGCCAGTTTTACCGTGGCAATCGCTTCTTTTGCGCGGGCTTCGGCAATGGCCGTTGCCTGTTCTTCGTAAATGACATTCTCGGCCCATTGCCCCTCGTAGGGATAGAGAGCAATGCTGCCTTTGGCGCGTTCTGTCACCAGTCGCAAGGTGGCACTTTGCAACTCGTCGTCGGCTGATGGGGCAGCAGGCAGTTGTAACGACATCAGTCCGGCAAAGTCGAGGTCCTCTACGGAGCCGTCTTCTTTCTCGTTATAATAGGTATAGAGCTCCATGGTAGGGTTGCTGCCGTAGTTGGTTTTATTGCCTTTGCGCACAAAGGTGTCGGCCGATGCACCCGCTGTCAGTTGTGTAGTGCCTGTCGCCTCCTGATAGTCGACCGTCAGCAATGGTACCAGATCGGTAGCGGCAAATACAGAGCCGTTTTTCAGCTCTTGGTCGGTAGCCTCGCGAGAAAAGATTTGCGAAGAGCTGTTTTGGTCCATGGGCTTCACGATAAGCAGTGTGAACCTGTTGCCTGTCAGACTCTTTACATAGCTGGTCAGGTCGACCACGTTCTGCCAGGCATCCACCGTTTGGAAGGCCTCGGCGATGGCATCTGTGGGAGCCTTGTTGCCGTCACCTTTCAGGCTCAGTGAGCAGATGGGTTCGCCCGCTTTGGCGCTTTCGATGAGTTCACCTACGGCATTGTAGTCAGTAGAACCCTCGTTAACGGTGCAATCGATGGGGAAAAGCTGAATTTCCGAGTCGCCCTTCTTGTAGCGGGTTGTCAGTCGCAGTGTGGCGCTCTTCACCTCGTTGCCTGCCTCAGGGGCCGTAAACTCGAATGAGAGCAGCGCATAGAAATAGTTACTTTTTGTGGGGTCGTCGGCATTCGTGTAAGTTTTTACTTCCAGCGTATTGCTGGTGCCGCCATTCGACGCAGGCGAGTTGCCGCGCACCCATGTGTCGGCAGTGGGTTGGGTGACCGATGTCTCTTGCGCCAATACAGCATTTCCTGTTACTACGAGGGCCATAAGCGCCAACATCTTGAGTAGACTCTGTTTCATATTCTTATTTGTTTTAATGATTCTTCGGATGATACAGACGCTCCAGATTGGGAGTGTCACGTTTATAAGAATACGAATGAGACAGGAAAACTACGCAGCCTGACATCTCTCGTTCGTTTCAGACATAAAAACAGAGTGTCTCAGGCACAAAAACACAACGTTTCAGGCATGAAGACACTCTGTTCCTGTCATTGAAACACTTTCAATTGAAAGCAAATCGTATTATAGTCCGCTGATATCTACGTTTTTCCCATCGTAGTTGATGACTTTTGCAGGTTTGTCCTGCTGTCCGGCAACCACGATGCGGAACTGGCGCTGCTGCAACATGCCTTTGTACTGGCCTCGGCGCTGGCCGATGGTGAGGGTGCGAGCGGTGTCGTTCCAGTGGAATGTTATCTCGGTGAACTGGCCGCGCTCGTAGTTGTAGTTGTCGTCCTCGTCCTCGTAGAGGGTGAAGGTAGCGTCGGCTCCGGGATAGATGCGTATTTCGAGGTCGTCCCATGGGCGCTCACTGCTATACTGCACATCAGGGCCAAAGGGCAGGATGCTGCCGGCACGGACGTAGACGGGCATGTCGGTAATGGGTGTGGGGCGCAGAAGGGTGCGGCCGCCCTCGTGGCGCTCACCGGTGAAAAAGTCGTACCATTGTGCGCCGGCGGGCAAGTAGACACTCACGGGGGCTGCGGCCTTACGGATGTCCGGGTAGATTTCGTGGCCCTGCTTACGGTCGTCTTTCCAAGTGTAGAGCGGGTCGGTGACGGGCTTGACAAGCAGGGCATGGCCGAACATATATTCGTCGTTCAGGCGGCGGGCTGTCTTGTCGTGGGCAAAGTCCATCACCAGCGGGCGCATCATCATACCACTGTGTTGCACCACCTCGCCTGCCATGGAGTAGATGTAGGGCAACAGACGGTAGCGCAGGCGTACGGCATCGACCATGGCATCGTAGGCCCAGTGGCCCTTCTCGCCGAACTCGTAGATTTCGTTGATCATAGGACTGGAGCAGTGGTTGCGCATGAGTGGCATGAAAGTGCCCCACTGCATCCAGCGTGTCTGCAGTTCCTGAATGGCGGGGTTCATGGGACTTTGCTCGTATTCCCAGTAGAAAAAACCGCCCAGGTCGGTATTCCAGAAGGGGATACCACAGAGCGTGAAGTTGAGTCCCGAGGGTATTTGGTTTTTCATCTCCTTCCACGAGGCCACAACGTCGCCGCTCCATGAGAAGGTGCCATAGTGCTGCAAGCCGAAGGAACCGCTGCGGGTCATCTGTACCGAGCGTTTAGTATTACCTTTTGTCCGCCGTTGGTGCTCGTAGATGCCTCGGTTGGTCATCAGCGGGAAGGCATTCTTCACCGACAGCCATGAGCCGTCGTAGGTTGGGTAGCTGTCGGTCTCTGCCGTCTCTTCGAAGTGGTCGGGCTCAGTGGAGTCGGTCCACCAGGCGTCAAATCCCATCTGATAGAGGTGTGAGAGGTATTTCCAATAGATGTCGCGGGCCTTCGGGTTGAAGGGGTCATAAGGCAGTACACCTTTCTGTCGCGGCCAAGTGTCGAAGGGCAGCAGCGCACCTATCTTCTTCAGTTCTTTGTAAGGCTGTGTCCACGGTCCGAAGCTGGCCCAGATGCTGATCATGAGGTGGGCATTGTTCTGGTGCACATAGTCGACCATCTGCTGGGGACTCTTCAGACGAGGCTCCTTCACTGGTAGGTTTTTCAAGTCGTTGGGCAGATATTTCTCCCAGGCGGGGTCGCCCACCTTATTGATATAATATGGATTCTGGAAGCGCATGGCATTCCAGTTGCTGTCGCAGCCCCAGTACTGCCAGTCCTGCACGATGCCGTCGAGGGGTATCTGCAGCTGACGGTAGCGGTCGAGCACCGATGCCAGCTCGTCGCTGGTCTTATAGCGTTCGCGACACTGCCAATGGCCCATGGTCCAGAGCGGAAACATGGTGGCCTGTCCTGTCAGCCGGCGTACAGCGGCCATGACACCGTCTTGTGTCCCGTCGCGATAGATGAAGTAATAGTCGATGCAGGGAGCCACCTCTGAAGTGAACTGCATGCCCTCGGCAGAGTCGGTGAAACGGCTCTTGCCCGCGTTGTCCCAGTAAAGACCGTAGCCGCGGCTGCTGGTGACGTAGGGGATGGCTATGTAAGTATTGTGGTTCCACAGTTCCATATCGCGTCCTCGCCAGCTCATGGCCTCGTCGCGCAGCTGCCCCAGTCCGTAGATGTCCTCGTCCTCGGTCAGGGTCCACCGCTGTCCGATGCGTAGCTTGTCGGCATCAGGTGCGTTGAGGCGCTGCTGGAGGGTAGGTGTACCGGACTCTCTGAGCAGCACAGAACCTTCTAGGTCGCAGAAAGTGACACAACCCGTCTGTGGGTCGATGGAAGCCTTGACGCATGGGTTGTCGACATTGGTCTCAGGGAGCAGTACCGAATAGCTCTTCTTGTCGGGCATGGCTCCTGTGCCCGGATATTTTACCACGCGGATGATGTCGTCGGAGAGATAGGTTAGGCGGATGGTGACGCCACTGACCACCTGAGTCTCGGTGCGGATGTCTTTCTTTTTTGCTGCCCATCCCATAGTGCAGATGGTGAGGCAGATGGCGAAAAGGAAAAGCTTGCGATGTTTCATAGGATTGTGTTGTTTGTTGTTTTGTTTCAGCAGGCGAAGATAGGCATATTTTTCTGAACTTGCAACAAAATCAGGAATTTTCTCAGTAGACTCAGCATGAGAACTGAAAGAGTTGAGAGCTGAGAGCTGAGAACTGAGTGCTGAGAACTGAGTGCTGAGAGGTATGTTTACCTTTTGTATTGCTCTCAAGCCGGCAGGCACCCTCCCCCTCGGGGGAGTTGGCGGGGGGCCACTCCTAATCTCCTATACTTCTCATTTCCCCCAATACACTACATAGCGGCAGTGTTGCAGGTCGTAGAAGGGCTCAATGCTGATACCGTCGGCTGTCTGGAAATGCAGACCACCCAGATGGTGGACATCCTTCAGCGTGATGTCGGCATGTCGTCCATAGTCGAAAGTGTAGTAATCGTTATAGTGTCGGGGATTGCTGAAGGGGTGCTCTACCGTGGCCAGACGGCCTCCCATCACAATGGGACCGTACATGAGGGCCACACGCTGACGGGCAGTTGTAGTACTGGTTGTTGGCTGAGGAGCGATAGGAAGTTTCTCCTCACGGAGCGACATACCGAATTCTACCGTCAACCGCCGCACATTCCGGATGCTGACATATCCGTCGGCACCGGCCTTAACGCGTCGGCCGTTCACCTTCATGTAAGTGGCCCAGTAGGGAAAGCGCACCTTCATGTTGGTCTTTGCCGAGGCGGTGATGATTGTCTTATTCTCTTCGGGGAAACGGGTCTGCTGGCGGATGGTGACACCGTTCCAATTCAGTTCAGAAGGAATGAAGAGGTTGACGTAGAGTTGATTGTCTGTGTGGTAGTAGATATCAGCCTGATACTTGGCGTGGCTCTCAAAGCCACTGCCCACACAACACCAGAACGAGCTGTCACGCGTGGAGTAGAGACGGTAGGCACCCGTCATGAGAGGTGTGAAGTAGCAGACCATCGAGGTGAGCGTGTCTTGCTGACCGAGGATATGGTTGTAGAGGGCCCGCTCGTAGTAGTCGGCAATTTTCGCATCGGGCTGGTAGGAGAACAGACGGCCTGCCAGCTTCAGCAGGTTGTAGGTGCAGCAGTTCTCTCCGTCGTAGCCGGTGAGGTGATCAGCGTGTGTTCCGGGTTTGAAGAGGTGCTCTTTGTCCGACACCTCGCCTGTGATGAAGGCATGATCGTTGACCAGTGTGTTGAACAATAGGGTGGCTGCCCGCCGGCTGTCCTCATCGCCGAACAACTCGTAGTTGCGGCACTCGCCCAGCAGCTTGGGAATGAATGTGTTGGCATGATAGGTACCCAGGTCGTTGTTGCCCTGCTTCAGCGGGTCAATCTTGTCGTTGTGGTAGAAGAAACGGGCCACCCAGAGGTGACGCTCGTCGTGGGTGATGGCATAGAGGTTATACATCGCCTCGTTGAAGCCGCCAAACTCATTGCGCAGCATGCGGGTGCGCTCATCCTCGGTGAGCGGCTTCAGTTTGTTGTAGGCCCAATAGCCCATGCCACTGGCCACCTCAAGCGCGGTTTTATTGCCACAGAGTGTGTATTGGTTGATGAGTCCTTGCAGTATCTTGTGCAGCGTGTAGAAGGGAGCCCACACACTCTTGCCGGCGATGTTGCGGTCGATGAGTCCCTCACCGAATGCCGAGAGGTAGCCTGTGCCGTACTGCCGCTGAACCTCGGCGAGTCCCTGCACCAGCGAATCGGCCTTCTGGCGCATCTGCAGATAGGCCATGGCCGAGAGCAGATGACCGGTGACGTGGCCCCGCAGGTCGCAGTCCATCGACTCCCATCCGGCCAGGTGCTGCATGGTCATATAGCCTCCCTCACGGCTGGAGAACACACCCGCCGTGTTGCGGAACGAATGGAGTAGGGAGTTGACGGGTATGGAGGCAATCCATGCTGAGTCGCGTTGCATGTTGCGTTGGAAACGGGAGGGTAACAGGCGTACGTCGGTCAACTGAAAAGGACGGCATACGGGCTGGGCATGAAGGGCTGTGCACAAGAAGGTGAGTGCAAGTACACACAAGAGTTTTCTCATACTGTTTTTTATCGCTTGATTTGAATGTTCAGTTCCTGCACGGCAGGCTTGTAGGTGTTGTCGCCGTCGGCCTCGATACAGATGGTGATACCGTCCCAGAGTCGTTTGGGGTCGAAGCCGAAATAATGGGGATCGTAGCGGAAAGTGTATTCTCCTGTCTGGATGGCTGCACCGGATATGAGCACCGCTCGCGGGCGAACGGAGGCATGTTGTTTGGAGCAGACATTGCGGGTGCTGTCAACGAAGACAGGCTCAATGGTGAACTCGTCGCTACTCACATTCGCCTTCAGTTTAATATGGCTGTTGGCATCGTAGTGAATCATATTGCCGTTGAGCCGGGCCGAGAGATACTGTATCTGTTTGCCGCGGGTTTCGGCATAGCGGGCTCGCGTCATGCTGACCATCTCGTCGTCCTGATACCAGAACTGGTCGTGCGGGTCGTCGCTCACCGTGCCGTCTTCCAGCCAGCGCGAGTAGTAGACACCATTCTTGGGGCGCGGGTCGTCGAGGGTCTTGGCAATGAAGCGCGCCATATAGTCCTGTGTAGCCTCACAGAGGTCAAAATGCCCTCGTCCGGCATCACAGAGAAACGAGATGCGACTGTCGGGATACATCATACGAAAGGCCAAGGCAGGTCGCACACGGGCTTCCCACCATTCGTACTCGCCTTCGATCATAAGGCCCGGTATGCTGTCAATGTTGCGGGTGCGGCCCCATTCCACATTGGCACGGCCGTAGCCACAGAGGTTGGTACGGGGTGCGTCGCCGTGGTAGGAGATGACGCAGAGCGTGCGCTTGGGGTTCCAGGCGGCAAAGTTCCAAGGGAAGGTGGCTTGTGCCGAGTGACCAAAAGGGATGATGGGGCTGGTGGCCAGTTCGGGATGCTCGGTGCCGCGGGCAAAATCACTCATTATCTGTTCGAAACGCTGCTGGCAGTTGAGGCCCTCTTCGTCTTTTACACTGGTGTCCCAGTTCTGTGAGCCCTGTTGAATGAAAGCCATAGCCACACCCAGTGAGTCCATCTTGTGAGTAAACGAGCGGCTGCGGAACAGCACTTCCTCTGTCATATTCTGGTGACAATAAAGCACCGCCTGTACTTCTTGATGTCCTCGTGGCAGACGCAGGTAGGCTCTTCGACCCTCCTTGCCCGTCTGATAGTCCCATGTGACACGCTTTTCCTGCAAGGCGACGCATTCACGGATATAGTCGGTGACAGCTTTCACCGAATCAACATTGGCGTGCATACGGTCAAAACGTGTGCCGAAGGGACCCATCGTCCGCGGGCGGTCCTCGCAGTCCTGGTGGGCTATGCAATGGAGTACAAAGAAATTGACACCGGCATCCACCACTTGTTCAATGTCCTGGCGGAAGCTAGAGAGTGTAGCGGGGATATCAGCATCACCAGGGTAGGCGGTACCAAACTCACAGCCAATAATTGGCCGCCCTTCAGTATGGCCATAGCGCGATACGAAACGCGGCCGCTCAATGCTGCCGTAATGGCATCGAGCCCAGTATTCACTTATGGGAAGGTCGAATGCCCAGCCGTATTCACGGCGGTCAAAATCACCGTTTCCATACGGTTCACCAGCCAGTAGTAAGCCATAACTGTGTAGTTTTTCTTTCAAAGGTATAAGGAACTCCTGCATAAAAAGGCGTTCCTTGGTCTTATTACCTTTCCCCAGCCCACCTGTCAGATAGTCTCGACCTTCGCCTGTTGTGATGTACTCGGCTCCCAGGTGTTCTGTATAGTCCTGACGACCTGCCTCCCAACTGTCGATTAACATCCACCGTAATGTTGAGCCACAATACTCACGTAACTCATCCAGTAATGGACCAAGGAAACGTTCGAAATATAGATCAACACCATGGTGAGAGAGTTTGTCAACCTCCAGGCCAATTCCGCTCTCACAGGCTGCAGTTACCTGTTGGCCATTAGTAGTATATCCAACACGGCGGTAGGTGACTCCAGAGCCTGGAGCCGTCAGTATCTCGATGCGGTCAAGGTTTGTACCACGGTTGCTGGTCAGTCTGACATAACGGCATCGTGTCTGTTCGCATTTAAAATAGATAGGAATGTCGTGCGCCTTCAACTGCTGACCTGAGGCTGTTCCCATTTCCTTCCAGATTTTGCAGTTACTACTCACCTCTACCTTCAGTTTTGGTGCGTAGTCGCGTGGACCATCGAAGGGGTCAAGGGGTTGTTCGCGCTCACCACGCCAGAGGTTGAAGCCAACAACAGTTTTTTCCTTTTGTAAGGAAACAGTGATGCTCTCATCCTTTTCCAGTCGTCGCTTGATGTCGTGCATCTCGTCGTCGCTTGTGGTGCGGAAAGTTTTAATGTCGCGGTAAAACCCCATTTTATGTTTGGGTATAGGTGGATTCTTCTTCGACGACACGCTCCATGTCAGTTGCTTCATCGATTCCTCTGGCTTTACCCACGGTCCCCCCATAGCGGTGTAGCCTGGGGCAATATGGATACCTAGTATGATACCTAGTCGCTTAGCTTCTTTACATGCATGCTTTACACATTCCACCCACTCCCTTGACGCATAATCAACGGGACCTCGTTCCACACCAACCCATGTGTCGAAAATGAAAGCGGACTCAATACCTGCGGCTTTCATATATTCCAAATCCTTAGTAATACCCTCACGCGAGATATTACCATTCATCCACTCCCAATAGCAGCCTGTTGTCGGATGCTCTGTAGTCTTTGCCTGCAGCAGTAGAGAGCAGAGCATGATGATGATGAGACTGCATTTCTTCATAAGGCATTCGTTGATAATGTTATTTATTGTTTTTCTTCTTTGGCTCCTTTTGTTCCGTGGTGATGATGTCGGCCACGGCCTTGGCCATGTCGGCAGCACCGTTTTGGTTGGGATGGATGCCATCGGCGGTGATATGTTTCTCGTCGGTGATGACCGCATGCAGGTCGAGCACCTCGAGGCGGTTCTTCTTAGCTACCTTTCTGATAGCAGGGATTACTCCGTTGACAATCGTTGAGTCGCTGATGCCAAAGGTTTCCTTGAAGGCCTTGACAGGTGTGGCGAGGATGATGCGGGGATGGGTGGGCAGTGCCTGCAGCGTGTCAATCATCAGTTGCAGGTCGTGCTCGAAGTCGGCGGCATGTGCCCAGTTGTGGGGCTTGGTGTCGTTGGTGCCGAACTTCACCACCACGATGTTGGGGTTGAAATCGAGTGCCATCTGCTAGGCCTTGGACGACATGTAGGGGAAGTCGCCTTGGCGGAGCATGGTGTAGCCGGGCATTCCGAAGTTGCGCACCCGGTAGCTGTTGCCCAGCAGTTTCTGCAACTGCGCTGGATAGCCGTGAATCGATGCCATGTTGATGCACGAGCCGCGGGTGATGCTGTTACCCAGACAGGCCACCCTCACAGCCTCTTGTTTGGGCTGTGCGCGATGGTTCTTGAGCCAGTAGTCGAGGTCGGCCAGCATCTGCTCATGGTGTTTAAACCACGAGGCATAGCCCCAGCCGTGGTCCCCCGAGGGATAGATATGCATGGTGCATTCGTTGCCAGCCTTTCTCATGGCCGTATAGTAGGCGATGGCATTGCTCACAGGCGGCACCACACGGTCGTCGTTCGATAGCAGCAACAGGGCAGGTGGGGTAGAGAAATGGTCGACATGACGCTCGGCCGAATAGCGTTTTATCATCACGGGGTCGTTCTTCTGCTCGCCCAGGAAACGGCGCGTAGAGCCCTGATGGCCAAGACGCTCGTCGATGGAGATGACAGGATAGAAGAGTATCGAGAAGTCGGGACGCGACTCAAACGGAGCCTGTGTGCTCACCGTCGCTGCCAAGTGGCCACCTGCCGAGAATCCCATGATGCCCACATCGTAGGGGTTGATTTTCCATGCCTCGGCACTGTCGCGCACCAGCTTGATGGCATGGCAGGCATCGGTGACGGGTACGTCGGGATGACCGTTGGGCAATCGATATTTCAGGGTGCAGTAGGCAATGCCGCGCTCATTGAAGAAAGGTGCCCAGTCGGTGCCCTCCTTGTCGAACGAAAGTCCACCATACGCACCGCCCGGACAGGCCACGATGGCTTTCCCACTGGGGAAGCGGGGTAGCGATACATGCAACTCCGACAGTCCGTCGGTGGAGTTCTTCACGATAAAGGTGCGGCCCGTCTGCGCCTGAGTCAGCAGGGTGCAGAAGACGAGTGAAATCAGTAAAAGTGTTTTTTTCATTCTGTTTATATTCCTTCTCATTAAGTTTTGTATTTGCTCAGCTTCTTATGAATGACCACAGCACTCTATTTTATCCTAACCAGTCGCAGGGCTGCGCCGCCCCTGGGCTGCAGCTGCAGCACGATGGGCTTGCCTGCCTTCACAATGATTGACGAAGACTTTACGTTGGTGCGCGTACCGAGTGAGGGGTCGTCGTTGTAAATCTCCACCTGGTATTTACCCTTGGGAAGGAAGTCGGTGGCGATGCTCACGGTGCGGGCCTCGTGGTTGGTCATGGCTCCTACGAACCAGGTGTTGCCGCTGCGTCGCGCCTGGATGATATACTCGCCGGGTTGTCCGTCGAGGGCAATGCTCTCGTCGAAGGTTGTTGGACAATCTTTCCAGAACTTCAATTCAGCCTCGCCTTTGTCGACATAAGGACTGTCGTACCAGAAGTAAAATTGCAGGGGCGAGTAGTAAACAGCCGCCATGGCCAGTTGATGCCCTTTGGTGTTCTTTACCCTGTTGTTGAAATAGCAGAGCGTATAGTCGGCAGGACCGCACAGATAGCGGGTGAAGGGTAGCAGTGTGTTATGGTCGGCATCGGGCATCTCCTCGTTTCCGCGGATGCCCTCTTGGGTGAGCAGGTGGGGATAGGTGCGCGAGAGCCCAGTGGGTCTATATTCGTCGTGTATGTCGATCATGATGCCATATTCTGCACATTTCTCCACGGCCTGGTGCAGCCATGTTGACCATTGCTGGCTGCCTATCTGTACGAAGCCGAACTTGATGCCGCTGATGCCCCATTGGCGATAGAGCGGCAGCAACTGGTCGAGCTGGCGGAAGAGTGCCCGCTGGTTGACGTACACCCAGACGCCAATGCCCTTGCTCTTGGCGTAAGCACAAATGTCGGGCATGCTGAAGTCGCGAGTCTCGGCCACCGTTGTGGCGTCGCTCTCCACCTTGCCCTCCGGTCCGTACCATCCGGCGTCGAGCTCCACATAGTCGAAACCAAAGTCCTTGCAGTAGTCAATGCTGCGCATGATGCCCTCGCGGGTCAGTTTGCTGCTACGGAATGCCTTGCCGGGGCGCACCCACGACCAGTCGGCATTCTTCCGCTCGGGATTGAGGTTCAGCACAAGCTCTTTATGGTTGATGAGGTCTACGGCACGCTCAGCAGCCATCACCACACGCCATGGTGTGTCGTAGGGCGAGATGATGTCGGCACAGCCGTACATTGCCACTTGCAATTCGTTGTCGGCCTTCAGTCGGAACTTTCCGCGGGCATAGTCCTTCATGGCAGCCTCGAGCAAAGCCACATACTCGCCCGTAGGCAACTGGAGCAGCAGGGGACGTTCCGACTCATACCATGTTCCATCCACCGTTTCTCTTGTGGTCAACGGGCGCCTCGTATAAGGTCCTTGTGCCCATTCCTCATACCATCCCATGGTGCCTTGGGGCATGTGGAAGGTGGTTCGCTCGCCCGTGATGTGCAGGAACAGACTGTTGGCTGTCTCTGGGAAATGGTAGCGGAAGGCTATGCCTTCGTCGTATGCCCTGACCACAATGTCCATGGCGTAGTATTTGCGCTTGTCATATCCGTCGGCCACGGTGCCCTGCCCATTGCTGCCTTTCTCGTAGTGCAGCACCAGTTGGTTATAGTGGTCGCGAATGCGCCCATTCTCGCCGTAGAGGGGTGCCCAGATGGTATCAACAGTGGTGCGTCCCTCGCCTTTCAGTTCCAGGTCGGCACACCAGTTCTCATGTATACCCCGAGGTACTGCCAAAGCCGACTCAAACAGTCGGTTGTCGATGTCCACACCCAGTTGGCTCTTCTCCACAATGGTCTTCCCACCGAAGGAAATGCTGAAGCTCATGCCCTCTATTGTCATCACATACCGTCCGTCGGGTGACGTTACCTGCTGGGCAGATAAAGGTAAGCAGGTGAGCATGCACAATGGCAGCATCCCCAGTATCCAACGTCTCATTCTTAGTTTCTTCATATTCATTTTTCAAAGTTCAGGTTCCTTCAACTTCGGGACTATTTCCTACACTTCTGATCAATACTTATTCATTCTTACTTCTGAAACCTCAGTCCTTCCACATGTGACCCTACGAACATCGGTACGAAGTCGGCCGTGGCATACCAGGCTGGTTTGCCCGGCATCTTGTCGTAGATGGCTGTTCCGTTGATTTTTAGTCCTTCGAACACCACGTTCTTCACTTTGCGCTGCTCGTCGTAGCCCGTGATGACCGACATGTTCGACGGCTCACCGTAATAGCGAATGTTCCTGAATGTCACGTTCTCCACACCTCGTCCGGCAGCCTTGCAGTATTTCTGGTTCCATCCCACCTTCACTTGTGCGATGCTGCCCTCGCTGACACCCTCGATGCGTATGTTGTCGAACGTCACATCTTTCACCATGTTATTATCGCCACAATTGATGGCCAGGCAACCCTGGTAGTCCATCTGCCGCTCACTCTGTCCAATGATGTCGATATTGTCGTAGATCAGCCCCACAATGCTGTCGCCCGCCTCATGGTTGCCGTGTAGTCCAATGAAGATGGGATGCGCCACGTCGGCCCACAGGGTAGAATTGGTCATGCGCACGTTGCTCACCGAACCGCTGAAACCCTTCCGTGTGGCATAGGCCGTGGTGCAGTCGTCGCTGTTGCGGCAAAATACCCGGTCGTAGAGCACATTTTTCGAGGCAAAGACATTCAGTCCGTCGCCCCATTGTGGATGCGAGATGGAGCGCACGTCGTGCAGAGTCACTCCGTCGCTGCCGCCCACCGGACAGGTGTTCACTATCATCCCGTCGATGCTGACGTTCTTCGAGCGGTGCACATGGCAGCCCTCATAGCCGTCGGCAGGTCGTGCCACGCCTCTGCCCACGATGCTCACATTCTCGGCATCCTCGATAGCGAAGGTGCCTGTGAAGTAGCTGCCACCTGCCAGATAGACGGTTGTATTCGAGGGAATGGCGATGGTCTTGTCTGTATATAGTCCCGGTGCATAGTACACAAACTGTCGTTTTTCCTTCTTGGCTGCTTTCTTCGCCTCGTCGGCTGTCAAGGGTGGCTTAGAGGTGAAGATGAGCAGGTTGTCGGTCTTGTTGCCATCAAACTCCACACTGACGTTCTCGGGCTGGAACAACAGGAAGCGCACCGTCGAGTCGTTCTCCACCTGTGCGATGGTGCCGCGGTAGTCGGGGCGTATGCGGCAGGTCTTGAATTTCTTGTTTTTGCAAACCACCCGTACAAAGGCATCGCCCGTGAAGTCGAAGAATGCATACGATATCTCCGTCACCCGATGGCCTGTGCCTGTCGTTACGCCGCTTCCCTTCTCAACGGCCGCGTTCACCTTTGCCATATAGGTGTCTATCTTTGTCCACTCCTTCTTTCCCCGCGGCTGCACGTACACGTCATAGTCGTGCTTCAGCGGAGCACCCTGCGGTGCTGGATAAGTGAACACCTGGTGCAGCTTCACACCCTCTTTCACGCCTGGCACCCTGAACTGGTCGGCTTCAATGTTCTTTTTGATTTCCCCCCGTTTTTCTGCCTTTGCCTTGATGGCTAGAATCCGCTTGGTGTAAGGCATCTTCAGACCGCGGCGCCCCACATAGTGGTTGTAGGCCAGACCGTAGATGTCGCGTATCACGCCGCGTCCCATCTCGCCCGGTTCTGTCCAGTCGTTGTAGAGGCCCGTGCAGTCGGTCCATGTCTCATAGGGCACGTCCAACCCTAGGTTGTAGCGGGCCGTATACTCCATACCCGTCAGCATGCGGTTGTCCAGCGCGCCCCACAGGTCGTCGCCCTGTTCCCAGGCCATTTCGCATATTTCTGCCAGTGCGCCCAGTCCCAGCTGTACGTGGCCCTGATCTCTGCCCGTCTCCTGGCACTGTCCTGTAGCACTAATATATTTAGGTAGTGAGCCGTTGTCGTTGGCATGCAGATGATAGTCGATGGCAGCATTGTAAAGCGCCTTGTCGTCTAGGAAGATGGCACAAGCCATACGGCAGCGGTTCACAATGGCGCCCCAGTTGCCATTGGCATAGGGACTGTAAGCCTCGAAGCGCTCCATCACAGGCAGCATCGATCGTCTGATCATCGCCTCCCATGCCGGTGTGCGGTGCTCTTTCATCAGTATCATGGCGCGGGTCAGCCAGTAGGCCTGTATCAGACAGAGCGGGGCGTCGTGTCCCTCGAAGCGCTGGAGCGTGCCCGCATAGGCATTGATAATCTCCAGTGCCTTCGCCGAGTCTCCCTTCTGGGCGCACTCCCACGCCGTCTTCATATCGCGCTCGCTGCCACCCTTGCTGGTCCCGTGCCGCCCGTCGCGGGCTACCACTTCATAGGGTCCGGCCATCTTGTAGTTGCTCTGAGCGTTTAGCACCACTGTCCCCATGCAGAAGACAGCCATCATCAAGAAAAATCTTTTGGTTCTCATCATGATAAAAATGTTTTCTTATGATACGAATCACCCTACAAATATACGCAAAAAAACCTTTCGTCGAAGATTTTTTACGTATTTTCTGCTTTCCTTTCGTATCATCATAAAGCAACGATTCGAAAATATGAAGAAACTGATAGCATTCTGTGTGGCCGCCTGTCTGACGGCCTGTCAGAAAGAAACTCAGCCCCTCGATGTCGACAAGACCATCGACTACTGCTCCTCACAGGTGCGGAGGGCTCTCGACGAACTGCGCCAGAACGACGGCACCTACGACTATACCATGGAGCCCCGTAATATTCTCAACGGCGACCAGCAGCGCGGATGGAACTGCCGCAAGGCATCACCTCAGGAATGGTGCTCAGGCTTCTGGCCCGGCATTCTCTGGATGGATTATGCCGCCACCCACGACGAGAACGTGCGCCGTCATGCTGAGGGCTATACTCAGCCGCTCTCCATCCTCACCCATGAGCCCGTCTACGACCACGACATCGGCTTCCTTATCCTCTCCAGCTACGGCAAGGGCTATGAGATTACCGGGCGCGACGACTACCGGCAGCTGATGCTTCAGGCAGCCGACTCGCTGGCCCTTCTCTACAATCCCCGCGTGGGCACTATTCTCAGCTGGCCCCGTCATGTCAGCGACTACGGAGGGCACAACACCATCATGGACAATATGATCAACCTCGAGTTACTCTTCTGGGCCGCCAACCAGATCAAAGGCGACACTGCCCACAGCCACCGGCTCTATCACATTGCCGAGCGCCATGCCGACGTCACCATGAAATACCACTTCCGGCCCGACGGCTCGTGCTATCATGTGGCCGTCTACGACACCCTCACCGGACAGTTCATCAAGGGCGTCACCCATCAGGGATACGCCGACTCATCGATGTGGGCACGTGGACAGGCATGGGCCATCTACGGCTACACCATGGTCTACCGCTTTACCCGCGAGCAGCGCTTCCTCGACTTTGCGCAGAAGGTTACAGACATCTATCTCCAGCGCCTACGCCAGACCAGCAATGACTGGGTGCCCCTTTGGGACATGGATGACCCCCGCGGTCTCAAGGCCCCAAAAGACGCCTCGGCGGCATGTGTTGTGGCCAGCGCCCTCCTCGAACTGTGTCAGTATGTGGAGCCTGCCAAGGGCAAAACCTACCGTGACGCAGCTGTCAGTATGCTCAGCGACTTGAGCACACCCGACTACCAGAGTCGTGAGCGCAACGTCGCCTTCCTGCAGCACTCCACCGGCCATCATCCCGCCGGCAGCGAGATAGATGCCAGCATCATCTATGCCGACTACTACTATCTTGAGGCTCTTCTCCGTCTTAAAGATAGCAAGGAGTAAATATTCTCGAAAAGCATTTTGGCAGGAGTTGTATAGAGCATCAACTCATGGAATAGCCCAAGAAGCCACCATTGGCAGGGACCATTCAAAAAACGCAAGCGCCGTCCGATATGGATGGCGCTTTTTGATAGTCCCTTACTAGGACAATGTGACAAAGTGACGAAACAGCATTTCTGTTATGCTACGTGTTCTGCAGAATGATGATATAGCCATTTGCAGAGTAGCCCTCTGGCTCTCTGGAGCATTCCTCTACGCTGCCAAAGGGCATAGATAAGAGAGGGGCAGTTTCAATCCTCAATTCTTGGAGCAGCGAGAGCCAATAAGCTTGCTTGATTGGCTGAGCCGCAACAAAAATCAACGAAGATAATCCCAATTCTCAATTCTCAATTTTCAATTCTCAATTCTCAATTTTAATAGTCTCTCCCGGCAGCGGCCAGTTAGGGGATGGTGTGCGGATGGCTTTCATCTGGCGGTCGAACTCGGCCACCATCTCGGGGTACTGGTCGGCAAGGTTGTGGCTCTCAGTGACATCATCGCGCAGGTTGTAAAGCTCGAGGGGAGCACCACGCTTGATGGTGACGCATTTCCAGTCGCCCTTGCGGGCAGCCCTTTGTACACCGGGGAACTCCCAGTAGAGCATGCGGCTGTCGGTGTCGACCTGATGACCGTAGAAAAGTGGCAGGATATTCATTCCATCGCAGCGCTGCGGCAGATGGGCGGTAGCGCCGGTGAGGGCCGCGAAGGTGGGCATGATATCTGGGAAATAGATGATGTTGTGGAGGGTTTGCACGGGCACCTTGCCTGGCTGGTTGACGATGAGGGGCACGCGAATGCCTCCCTCGTAGAGCTGTCCCTTGCGGCCCCGGAAACCGGCATTGCAGTTGAAGAGCGTCAGGGGCGCCTGCACGGCGGCTCCATTGTCGGAGGCGAAGATGATGAGGGTGTTGTCGCGCAGATGCATGCGGTCAAGGGCTGCGAGCAGACGGCCAATGGCAGCATCCATGTGGGTGATGAGGGCGGCATAGCGTTTGGTGTTGAGATCCCACGTCTCGTCATCGTACCACACAGTATTGTCGATGATATAAGGTTCGTGGGGGGCATCGAAGGCGAGGTAGAGGAAGAAAGGATTGTGCTTGTTGCGCTTGATGAAGCGGATGGCATCGTCGGTGGAGATGTCGGTGTTATGGCGAACATGCCGGTCGTGGGCATTGGCGCTGATGTGGATAAGGCGGTCGTTGTCGAACCGGTAGTAGGGATAATAATAAGGTGAGTTGGAGTGGACGGTGGAGATGGTCCATCCATAGAACTCGTCGAAGCCGCGGTGGTTGGGCGACGAACCGGGGTCGTAGCCGTCGAGGTGCCATTTGTTGACCAGGCAGGTGCGGTAGCCGGCGGTGCCGAGGACGGTGGCGATGGTGGTGTCTTGCGGCAAGAGGTTGGCGCGCCGCACATAGGTGGTGTCGCCCCGTGGGTTGACCTTGATGCCGCGGATGCCTCCGGCGGTGCATTGATTGTCGCGGATGCGGGTGTTGCCAGTGTTCTTGCCGGTCATAAGCGAGCAGCGCGAGGGCGAGCTGATGCCGCTGCCTGCATAGCACTGGGTGAAACGGGTGCCGGTGGCGGCGAGCCGGTCGATGTTAGGGGTGCGTACATGCTGACTGCCGTAGCACGAGAGATCGCCGTAGCCCATGTCATCGGCAAGGATGAAGATGATGTTGGGGCGGTCGGGCGTGGCCTTGACCTTGTGACTGCCAGCCTGGGCAGCCTGTGGAGCGATGATGCCTGCGGTGAGCAGGGCAGGAAGAAGGGGATGATTCATCATTGGGAATTGTTCGTTGGAGGGTAGAAAACTAACGCACTTTCACTTCGTCGAGGAAGAACCATGCAGGGTAGCCCACGCCATAGTGCCATGAGGGGCACTGCCCGATGCCCTTCACGCTGACGCGCACATATCGGGCGCTGACGGGCTGGGGCACGGTGACGGTGGCATCGAGGAACTTCACGGTGAGCGAACGGTCTTCGGTGAATGTGTAGGTGCCGAACGGACGCCACTCGCGGGCATCGTCGGAAACGGAGTAGGTAACGCTCTGTGGCCACAAAATCCAAGCACCCGACTGCAACAGGAAGTCGGCGGTGACCTCAGAGAACGACTCGGTGCTGCCTAGGTCGATGGTAAAATCGGCATCGCGCCCTTCCCAGCCTACCCAGCTCTCTACATAGGTGGTGCCGCCATAGAGTCCATCGGTGAGGGCATTGGCTCCAAAGTCGGCATAGCGGCCGGAAGGCTCGCTGATGAAGGTGACGGGGCGGCCGAGAGCGAGGTTTCGCTCGCTGACGGGGAGAAAACGCTGGCGGTAAAGACGGCAGTAGTCCTCGGGGCGGTTGTCGCGCTCATTGAGGGTGCGCACTCCAAACTGGCGTGTGCGCTCGTCGAAGAGGTCGAGCTGCTGACGCGTGGCCACGGCATCTCGGTTGGGGTTGGTGCGGGCAATCTCAAGTTCGGAATATTGCAATGGCAACCGCGACAGACGCACGCGGTTGAGTACGGCGGTGTCGGCGCGGACAGCCTCCTCGGCTCGATCGAACAGTTGGTTGTAGGTCTTGCAGAGCGTGGCGTTGAGCATGCCCTGCTTATGGGTGATGGGCGAGTCGTAAATCCATAGTGGTGTGCCGCTGGCGAGCAGGGCTCCTTGCAGCAGTTTCTGATACTGATAGAGGTAGGGGGCGGCTTCACGGTAGTAGCCACGCATGAACTGGAGCATGAGCGAGTCGGCATCCTGCTGCGGGTTCCACATCAGCTTGGCAAGCATCCAGGCTTTCATCTCAAGGAAATCGGTGCCGCGGGTGGGCATATTCTGCTCGAAGAGCATGGTGGCATGGTTACGCTTAAAGAGGCTGATGTTGGGCTGCAGGCAATGGAAGTTGGGGAAAGGGGTAACTACACCGTCGAAGTTGATGACATAGTCCCAGATAAAGATATTGTCGCTGATGCGCGACCAGCCCTCGAGAGCCTTCACGAAGTGGCGCCCCGACTCGTTGTCGGTAAGAGGCACCTCACGCTTGCAGTCGATGTCGCAGAGCATGATATTGACGTTGGGCAGCGGCTTGGTAAGGTGCGGCGGGTCCATGGTAAAGAGGTAGGCCAGTGTAGAGAATTCCTTGTCGGGGAACCGCTGAGCCAGACGGTTGAGAAAGCGGATGTAGTTGCCCGAGACGGCACCTTCCTCTTCCTCCACTTTCTTGCAGGCAGGGCACTGGCAGTAGGTGCCGTTGCCGTCGTTTTGACTGACCGAAATCATGTGTTTGTCGGGATGGGCGCGGAAGATGGAGTCGATTTTCTGGCAGGCCAGTTCGAAAACCTCCGGATTGGTGAGGCACCACTGGCTGTGATTGCCGGGCTGGCGGCGTCCATTAATCATCGAGTAGTATTCGGGGTGGGCCTTGCCATAGACCTCGGCTGGCAAGAGCTGGTTGAAGGTGTGCACCCACATATCGGCGGCAAAGAGCTCGTCGTGGCTCTCAAGGCGCATCCAGCGGCGATAGACAGGGTCGTCGTTGCCATAGCTGAAAGTCTGGCGGAAGCGGAAGGCTGGGGTGTCGGCCATATCGATATGCGGTAGGGTGATGTCGGCAGAAGGCGTCAACGTGTAAACATCTTTCGCATAATAGGTGACGCCCAGATAACGCTCGAGCAGCTCCACCACACCATAGATACTGCCACGGTCGCCGCCACTCTTGATACGAAGCACACCGCCGTCGCTCTCAAGGGCAAAGCCGTCTTCGCCAGCGCGGGTAGTAGACTCGCCGATGACGATGTCACCCTTACGGGGATTTGCCTGATGAACGATGGGCAGACTGGCGCCCGAGCTGCGCTCGACGAACTGGCGTAGCAGCGATGCAGCCTCGTCGTTGACGGTATTCTGCGGGGAGCAGATGATGCGCCCTTTTGCCTTTCCGTTCTTCACAAGCGGAGTCTGGGCCGAGGCGAAGAATGACGATAAGAGCAGAAGAAAGGTGAGTATGAAGAAGTGTTTGATTTTCATGTTCTTGACCATGGTTTTATTAAATAATGTTGCAAAGATACTGATTTTCCATGAATAAATTGTAACTTTGCAGCCAAATTTATCAATTTAGCAGAATTATGGCACAAGAAGATGTATTCAAAAAGATTGTGAGCCACTGCAAGGAATATGGCTTCGTCTTCCCAAGTAGTGAAATTTATGATGGCCTCGGCGCTGTATATGACTACGGTCAGAACGGTGTGGAGCTGAAAAACAATATCAAACAGTATTGGTGGAAATCGATGGTGCTGCTCCACGAGAACATTGTGGGCATCGACTCTGCTATCTTTATGCACCCCACCATTTGGAAAGCCAGCGGACACGTTGATGCTTTCAACGATCCCCTCATCGATAACCGCGACTCTAAGAAACGCTATCGCGCCGACGTGCTGATAGAGGACCAGATTGCCAAGTACGACGACAAGATACAGAAAGAGGTGGAGAAGGCCCGTAAGCGCTTCGGCGAGAGTTTCGACGAGCAAAAATACCTCGAGACCAGTCCGCGTGTGGCTGAGACCAAGCAGAAGCGCGATGCCTTGCACGAGCGCTATGCTGCTGCCATGCAAGGTCCCGACCTGGAGGCCTTGAAGCAGATTATTCTTGACGAGGAGATTGTCGACCCCATCAGCGGCACGAAGAACTGGACCGATGTGCGTCAGTTCAACCTGATGTTTGCCACGGAGATGGGTGCTTCGGCCGACGCCTCGATGAAGGTGTATCTCCGTCCTGAGACTGCCCAGGGCATTTTTGTGAACTATCTGAACGTGCAGAAGACCGGCCGCATGAAGATACCGTTCGGTATTGCACAGATAGGTAAGGCCTTCCGCAACGAGATTGTTGCCCGCCAGTTTATTTTCCGCATGCGTGAGTTCGAGCAGATGGAGATGCAGTTCTTCGTGAAACCCGGCACCGAGCTCGACTGGTTCCAGAAGTGGAAGCAGACCCGTATGGCCTGGCACCAGGCACTGGGCTTCGGCGCAGAGAACTATCGTTTCCACGACCACGACAAACTGGCCCACTATGCCAACGCAGCTACCGACATCGAGTTCCGCATGCCGTTCGGATTCAAAGAGGTGGAGGGTATCCACTCACGTACCAACTTCGACTTGTCGCAGCATGAGAAATATTCGGGCAAGAACATTAAATACTTCGACCCGCAGGAGAACGAGAACTACACGCCTTACGTTATCGAGACCTCTATTGGCGTTGACCGTATGTTCCTCTCGATCATGTGCCACGCCTTCACAGAGGAGAAACTTGAGAACGGCGAGACACGTGTGGTGCTGAAACTGCCCGCAGCCTTGGCTCCTGTGAAGCTGGCTGTGATGCCGCTGGTGAAGAAAGACGGACTGCCCGAGAAGGCACGCGAGATCATCGACTCGCTGAAGTTCCATTTCAACTGCCAGTACGACGAGAAAGACTCTATCGGCAAGCGCTACCGCCGTCAGGATGCCATTGGCACACCTTACTGCGTGACTGTTGATCATGACACACTGACCGACGGCAAGGTGACCCTTCGCTTCCGTGACACCATGGAGCAGGAGCGTGTGAACATCAGCGACCTGAACTCAATCATTGAGGACAAGGTGAGCATCGTCAGTCTGCTGAAGAAGCTCTGAAATAGTGAAATAGTGACAAAATAGAAATATAGACACGATGAATATCAACACGATGAAGTGGATGAGGCCTCTGTGGCGCTTGGCCATGGCTCTGCTTGTGGTCGGTCTGCCGATTCTCGTCAGTTCGTGCGGCGAGGATGACGACACGGCAGCCAACGAGTATGAGAACTGGAAGGAGCGCAACGAGACGTATTGGAACAATCTCTACAAGACCGCCCAGGCCAATGCCGACGGCCGCTGGAAGATTCTGCGCACTTGGAGCAAGGACGCTTCCGACAAGCTGACCAATATGGATTATGTCATTGCCCATGTAGAAGAGCAGGGCAGCGGTACCACCAGCCCGTTGTATACCGATACGGTGCGCATCCATTATGTGGGGCGCCTCATGCCGTCGGCCAGCTATCCGCAAGGCTATCAGTTCGACAAGTCGTATACTGGCGATTATGATTTCTCGACGATGAAACCTTCTGAGGGCCGTGTGTCAGGCTTTGTCGATGGATTTACCACCGCCTTGCTGAACATGCATGCCGGCGACTTATGGAAAGTGTATATACCTTATTCATTAGGCTATGGCTCCACCGAGCGTACGGGTATCCCCACATACAGCACCCTTATCTTCGACCTGAAGCTGGTAGCCTTCTACCGTCCTGGTGCCACCATTCCCGAATGGAAGGCCAAAGGATATTCGTTCTTTGAGGAGTAAAGGAAGTCTGTATTTATATTAATAAGGAGTTAACGGACAATAGTTCACATGTCAGAGCTATTGCCCGTTTTTTTTGTTGACAGTCCGCTTGACGTAAATCAAGAAATGCGTATCTTTTCGTAAAAAACGGGTGCTAATCCATTGCTGTGTGCGAAAACAGTCTTATCTTTGCATCGTCAAAAGGACAAAAAGGTAAAAGATAATAAAGGATACTAAAAGGTAAAAAGATAGAGCTACACAAAGGTGTTAGTAATAAGGTAAGAAGACAATAGGTTGTTAGTGAAAGGTAAAAAGACAACAGGTTGTTAGTTTGATAAGGTAAGAAGATCATAGGTTGTTAGTTTGATAAGGTAAGAAGACAATAGGTTGTTAGTTTGATAAGGTAATAGGTTAAGTGTTAATAGTAATAGTTGATTCAAGAAGGTATTAGATAAGGTAAAAATAAAAAAGATTGTGAATGGATAACGCTGATGCCCGCGAGGGTTCAGTCATGTATAACTTAACAAAGAAAGGGTAAAAAGATGAGTACAGGAATGGTATTAGCTCTGTTTGCAGCCCTGGCTACAGCAGGCTTGTTGTTCGAGAACTCAGTTGAGAGAAACTAAAACTCGACAACATGTTTTTAAAAGAGAAGGTATTAGAGATTTAAAGTACATAGCGAGACGGTTGCCAGCGATGGTGACCGTCTTTTTGTTGTGAGATGTGCAGGCTAGTATGCATAAACTTTGTGAAATGTTTTGGCCCTGCGTGGAAAACTTTGTACAATCGTTTTGAATTATCAGTAATTTCCACTAACTTTGCAGTTTGAATGGCAGTTAAACAGAAAAAGAGTGACATTCTGCTCGGACTGATTCGCGATGGTCAGCCCATGACGCGCAACCAGAAGCTCAACTTGATTGTACAGTTGAGCATCCCCTCCATATTAGCCCAGATCACCAGTGTCATGATGTTCTTCATCGACCAGGCCATGGTGGGGCGAATCGGTGTGGAGGCTGCCGCTGCTTGCGGACTGGTAGAGTCGTCGACGTGGCTCTGTGGCAGTCTGACGAGTGCTGCCTCGATGGGTTTCTCGGTGCAGGTGGCTCATTTTATTGGTGCCAACGACTTTGCCCAGGCCCGTCAGGTGTTCCGCCACGGACTCATCTGTGCCCTCATCTTCAGTGCCGTCATTGGAGCCATCGGACTTTCCATCAGTCCCAGCATACCTTATTGGCTGGGTGGCGGAGCCGACATAGCCCATGATGCTTCCATCTATTTCGGCGTGTTCATGTTGGTAATGCCCTTCTTCCAGTTGAACAGTCTGGCAGGTGCCATGCTGAAGTGCAGCGGCAACATGCGCATTCCGAGCATCATGAGCATCCTGATGTGCATCATGGATGTGGTGTTCAACTTCATCTTTATTTTCATTTTCCACCTCGGCGTGCTCGGTGTTGCCATCGGCACCGGTCTGGCCATCGTCATTGGAGCTCTGGTGCAGGGCTACTACGCTATTTTCCGCAGTTCCATGCTGGCGTTGATGCGTCGTGAGAGAGCCAGTGTTGACGGGAAAGAGACGGCTACAGAGAAGAGCCGATGGAACTGGAGCTACTTGGTGAATGCGCTGAAAATCAGTCTGCCCATGGCCTGTCAGAGCATTCTGATGAGTGGTGCACAGATTGTCAGTACGATGATTGTGGCCCCGCTGGGCAACATCTCCATCGCAGCCAACACCTTCGCCATCACCGCCGAGAGTCTCTGCTATATGCCGGGCTATGGCATTGGCGAGGCTGCCACTACGCTCATCGGACAGAGCATGGGAGCCGCGCGCCGAGAGTTGTGCCGTTCGTTTGCCCGTATGACCGTGTCGATGGGAATGCTCGTGATGGCCTTCATGGGTGTCATCATGTTCATCACCGCCCCACAGCTCATGGCGCTTATGACTCCCGAGCACGACATCATCAGCCTGGGAGCCGCTGCCCTGCGCATTGAAGCCTTCGCTGAGCCTATGTTTGCCGCCTCGATTGTTTGCTACAGTGTGTTCGTGGGTGCCGGTGACACCTTCAAGCCCGCTATCATGAATCTATGCAGCATGTGGCTGGTGCGCCTCACACTGGCTGCTATGCTGGCCAAGGACTACGGACTGAAAGGTGTGTGGACGGCGATGGCCATCGAGCTGACCTTCCGCGGGCTGATGTTCCTCTGGCGCCTGTTCCGTGGCAACTGGATGAAGAAAATGATTTAGGTGGTGCACAGGAACGGATAATCTCTTGAACCGCAGCTACTTCACAAAAGCATATTTATCAACCTTTTAACTAACAAATACATTCAGATGAAAACAAAAGCATTATTACTCTCCCTTTCGCTGATGGCAGGAACTGCTATGGCACAGGGACTGGCCGGCATCGACAAGAACAATCTCGATCCGACCGTGAAACCAGGCAACGACTTCTATCGTTATGCCGCCGGAGGCTGGCTCAAGTCGCATCCCCTCGATGCCGAGCACACCAGCAACGGCTCGTTCACCGACCTCAGCGAAGCTTGTCAGAAACAGATTCAGGAACTCATTCTGCAGGCTGCTGAGAAAGAGACCACCAAGGGCACTCTCGGCCAGAAGATCGGTTCGCTCTACAAACTGATGATGGACAGTGTGCGCCTCAACCGCGAGGGATGGGCCCCCATCAAACCGACTCTCGACAAGATAGCCGCTATCAAGGACCGCCGTGAGTATCAGCTCGTTACGGCACAGCTCGACCGGATGGGCGAGGGTACCATGATGTTTGGCATTGGCGTGGGCGCCGACATGCGCAATGCCTCGATGAACCTCGTGTCGATAGGGCAGGGAGGCATCGGACTGGGCACCCGCGACTACTATCTGAACGATGACCCGCAGACCGTCCGCATTCGTGATGCCTACAAGAACTACATGAAAAACCTGTTCAAGCTGGTGGGCAACGACGATGCCACAGCCGAGAAGAAGGTGCAGGCGGTGATGACCATCGAGACCCGTCTGGCCAAAGCCAGCTACAGTCAGGTGCAGTTGCGCGACATCGATGCCAACTATCATAAGATGAGCTACAACCAGCTGGTGACCGATTTCCCGGGCATCGACTGGGGTAACGTGTTCCTGCTGAGCGGATTCCCCGCTTTCGACATGGTGGATGTGGGTCAGCCCGAGCCTATTCATGAGGTGGAGAAGATTCTGGCCGACACTCCGTTGGACGACCTGAAGACCTATGCCGAGATCAAGGTCATTGCCGGAGCCAGCAGCCAGCTGAGCGATGAGTTCCGTGCCGAGGCCTTCAAGCTGAGCAGCGTGATGAACGGCATACAGCAAGACCGTCCGCGCTGGAAGCGTGCCGTAGGACTGGTGAGCAGCGTGATGGGCGAGGCCATCGGCAAGCTCTACGTGGAGAAATACTTCCCCGAGAGCAGCAAGAAACGCATGCTTGAGCTCGTGGGCAACCTGCAGGAAGCCCTGAAACAGCGCATTCAGGAGGCCACCTGGATGACTCCCGCCACCAAAGAGCAGGCTATTGACAAACTGAGCAACTTCATCGTGAAGATTGGTTATCCCGACAAGTGGAAGGACTACAGCGGACTGCAGGTCGACGAGAGCCTGTCGCTCTACGAGAACCTGGGTTGTATTTCCGAGTTCCTCACCCTCGACCAGCTGCAGAAAAAGGTGAACAAACCCGTTGACAAGGACGAGTGGATGATGACACCGCAGACCATTAATGCCTACTACAACCCCACCACCAACGAGATTTGCTTCCCCGCAGCTATCCTGCAGCCGCCGTTCTTCGACCCCAATGCCGACGATGCTGTCAACTATGGCGCCATCGGTGGTGTCATCGGTCATGAGATGAGCCACGGTTTCGACGACCAAGGATCGCAGTTTGACAAGACCGGCAACCAGAACAACTGGTGGACCGACCTCGACAAGAAAAACTACAACGAGCGCACGAAGGTGCTTGAGAACTATTTCAGCACTGTTGAGGCTGTTCCCGGCAAGAAAATCAACGGTAAGCAGACCCTCGGCGAGAACATCGGCGACAATGGTGGTATCAACATTGCCTTCCGCGCCCTGCAGAACAGCATGAAACAGAAGCCTCTGGGCGTCATCGACGGATTCACCCCCGAGCAGCGCTTCTTCCTCAGCTGGGCACGCGTATGGGCCAGCAACATGCGTCCCGAGTATGTGGAATACCTCATCACCGTTGACACCCACTCGCCCAACGAGGCTCGTGTGAACGCCGCCCTGCCTCATATAGACGCCTGGTACGACGCCTTCAAGGTGAAGAAGGGCGACAAGCTCTTCATCCCCAAGAAAAAGAGAGCACATATTTGGTAAATCACCCCTCCAACTCCCCCGGGGAGTTGGAGGTTAATTCTCAAGCTAGAAGAGAGTGGTCCTTAATTCTGAGTATTCCGAATATTCTGAGTATTCCGATTATTCCGAATATTCCGAGTTTTCCGAATTCTCCGATTATTCCGAATACTCAGAATACTCCTAAAAAACCACTCCTCTTTTAGAAAAAATCCTCTTTCCCTGTAGTTTTTTCGTTCGTCGTGCGTCAAACGTTCGGAATTCATCAAAAAAACAGAGATAAACATGAACTTGCAAGAAAGAGATTTCGCAACGATGGTCAGAGACCACAAGAGCACCATCTACACCGTGTGCTACATGTTCTCTAAAGACCAGGACGAGGTGAACGACCTGTTCCAAGAAGTACTCATCAACCTTTGGAAAGGATACGACTCATTCGAGGGCCGCAGCGATGTGCGCACATGGATCTATCGCATCAGCCTGAACACCTGCATCTCGCAGGACCGTAAGAAGAAAAAGGCCAAGAGCGTGCCACTCTCGATGAGCATCAACCTTTTTGAAGACCGCGATGAGGATACCCGACAGGTGGAAATGCTCCGCAAGCGAATCAACAAACTGGGCGCCTTCGACCGCGCCATCATCCTGCTCTGGCTCGAGAATATGAGCTATGAGGAGATTGGCCAGGTGGTAGGCATCTCAACCAAGAATGTCTCTGTCAGATTATTCCGCATCAAAGAGCAACTAAAAAACATGTCGAACGATTAAAAAACAACTACAGCTATGGATACGAACAATCATTTAGAACTGGAACAAATGCGGGCCCAGCTGGGCATTCTCAAGCAGAAACTCGAGAAGCAGGACATTGTCAATGAGCGTCTCATGCGTAAGTCGATGAAGAGCAAGATGTCGTGGATTAATAAATATCTCGTCATCGTCATCTTCGCCATCCCCTTCGTGGCCTTCGCCATGCTCCCCATGGTACACGAAATGAACATTTCATGGTGGTGGTATGGCTTCACCCTCGTCATGATGACCGGCTCCATCATCGCCGACTGGTACATTAATTATATGCGCGACGATGTGTTCCTGCGCGGCAACCTCGTCGAGACTGCCGAGCGCCTCTCGCGCATGAAGCGCCTGCGCCTCCGCCAAACCATCATTGGCCTCTGCCTGATAGTCATCTGGCTGGCATGGCTCTTCTTCGAGCTCTACACCAATACCAGTGCCGCTGACCCCGACTCTGTGCAGCACGTCATGGGCATTGGCTATATGTATGGTTCCGGTATCGGAGCCGTCCTGGGCCTCATCATCGGCCTGCGCCTATTCTTCAAGATGCAGCGCACCAACGATGAAATCATCAACGACATAGAAGAACTCACCAACAAACAATAACAATGAAAAAGACCCTCCTCACTCTAGCGCTCCTCATCGCAGCCTTGAGCGCACCAGCACAGCTGTTGTATAAAATCAGCGGCAACGGCCTTCAGGCTCCCTCCTACATTGTGGGCACCTACCATCTGGCCGAAGTAAGCTTCGTCGACAGTATTCCAGGCATCCGACAAGCCCTCGACAACTGCCAGCAAGTATATGGCGAAATCGACATGAGCACCCTCAACGACCCTGGGCAGATCATGAAGATGCAGCAGGCCATGATGCTCCCCGAAGGCACCACCCTCGACCGTCTGCTCACCAGCGACGAGATGAGCCGACTGAATGCCTATATGAGTAGCCTGCTCGGCGTCGACATGACCAACCCCATGGTGGCACAGCAGATGGGACGTCTCACACCGCAGGCACTCTCTACACAGTTCTCGCTGCTCACCTTCATGAAGAAACACGAGGGATTCGACCCGCAAAACCTCTTCGACAACTATTTTCAGAAGTACGCCCAGCAGAACGGCAAGAGTGTGGGCGGATTCGAGACCGTCGACTTCCAAGTCAAAGTGCTCTATCAGGGCATGACCCTCGACCGGCAGAAACAGCTCCTCATGTGCTTCATCGACAACCAGGAGTTCATGAACCAGCATGCCGACAACGTCATCCACGGCTTCTATGCGCAAGACCTCAACGCCCTGAAAGAGGCCATGGACATGAAGATGAACACAGCGTGCGACTCCACCCCCGAGGAAGATGCCCAGATCATCAACAACCGCAATGCCGACTGGCTCACCAAGATGCCTGCCATCATGAGTGCCAAGCCCACCTTCTTTGCCGTCGGTGCCGGCCATCTGCCTGGTGACAAAGGTGTCCTCAACCTGCTCCGACAGGCAGGCTACAACGTTGAGGGAGTGAGATGAATGCATAATTCATAATGCATAAAGCAAAATGCCGCGGACTTGGTTAAGTGACAAGTGAGAAGTGATAAGTGCAAAAAATAGAATAAATCTTTTGTTTTATCTCTCGACTTTTCGTAAATTTGCGACAAAATCAACAAATCATTTCATGAGAAAGAAAATCGCATTGGTGGTATTGCTGATTATGGCAGGCGTCGTGACGGGCCTGGCTCAGAAACAGCAGGTGAGACATGACGGCTATCCCGTCAATCAAGTGAGCTTCACGCAGGTGAAGGTGAAACCCAACACATTCTGGGGACAGCGCATGGAGGCTGCCCGCACGGTAACTATTCCGCTGGCTTTCAGCAAGTGCGAGAGCGAGCACCGCTACGATAATTTCACAATGGCGGCCTACACGCTGAAGCATCCAGGACATGAGGGGCTGAAAACCGACAAATGGGACGTGAGCAAGTTCATGGGTTTCTCGTTCGACGATACCGATGTCTATAAGACCATCGAGGGTGCCAGCTATGTGCTGAGCCTGGCCGACAACAAGGTGCTGAAGCACTATATCGACTCGGTGCTCGACATAGTGGGGGCTGCTCAGGAGCCCGACGGCTACCTCTATACGGCACGTACCATCAATCCCGCGAAGCCGCACCAGTGGGCAGGCGAGAAGCGATGGGTGAAGGAGGAGGACCTGAGCCACGAGCTGTATAACCTGGGTCACATGGTGGATGCGGCCTGTGCCCATTATCAGGCAACGGGCAGCAGGAAATTCCTCGACATTGCCAGGCGCTACGCCGACTGCGTGTGCCGCGAGGTGGGAGCCGGCAGCGGCCAGGCTTGTGTAGTGCCGGGTCATCAGATTGCTGAGATGGCATTGGCCCGCCTGTATCTAATCACGGGCGAGAAGAAATATCTGGACGAGGCAAAGTTCCTGCTCGACTTCCGCGGAAAGACGCATATCAAGAACAGTTACAGTCAGTCGCACAAACCCGTGGTGGAGCAAGACGAGGCCGTGGGCCACGCCGTCAGGGCCACCTATATGTATGCGGGAATGGCCGATGTGGCTGCCCTGACGGGCGACACGGCTTATATTCATGCCATCGACCGCATCTGGCAGAACATTGTTGAGAAGAAGATGTATATCACGGGCGGCATTGGGTCGACCAGCAATGGCGAGGCTTTTGGCGCGAACTACGAGCTGCCGAACATGAGCGCCTATTGCGAGACGTGTGCAGCCATCGGTAATGTGTATGTCAACCACCGCCTGTTCTTGTTGCATGGCGAGGCAAAGTACTACGATGTGGTGGAGCGCACTCTCTATAACGGTCTGATTTCGGGCATGAGCCTTGATGGCGGCCGCTTCTTCTATCCCAACCCGCTGGCCAGCATGGGGCAGCACCAGCGCCAACCATGGTTCGGTTGTGCCTGCTGCCCGTCGAACATCAGTCGTTTCATTCCCTCGCTGCCCGGCTATGTGTATGCCGTGAAAGACCGCAATGTGTTTGTCAATCTCTTCCTGGCCAACGAGGGTACGGTGAGCGTGGGCGGAAAGCGAATAGTGCTGGAGCAGACAACCGACTATCCGTGGAATGGCGATATTGCCATCAAGGTGAAGGAGAACAAGTCGGGCCTGTTCACCATGAAGATTCGCATACCGGGATGGTTGCGCGGCGAGGTGACTCCTGGCCGCTTGTATGAGTATGCCGACAATCTGCGCACGGGCTATACCATCCTGTTGAACGGTCAACAGTTGACGAAGAGCGGCGAGCCCCTGCTGCCTGGTGAAGACGGATATGTCAACATCACCCGCAAGTGGAAGAAGGGCGACGTGGTGTCGCTGCAGTTCGATATGCAGCCGCGCGTGGTGAAGGCTTCTGAGAGGGTGAGAGCCGACCGCGGCATGGTGGCTGTGCAGCGCGGACCGCTGGTCTATTGTGCCGAGTGGTGCGACAACCCCGACTGCGACATCATGGCAACGCTCATCAACCAACAACCGACATTTAGTCTGGGACATACCACCATTGCCGAATGTCCTATTACGACGCTCACCACCCAGGCCCAGCAGCTGCGCTTCGACGAGCATGGAAAACTCCAAACCAAGGATGTGAGCCTGACACTGATACCTTATTATGCCTGGTGCCATCGCGGCAGCGGCAACATGAGGGTATGGCTGTCGAAGGACCTCTCGTCAACGACACCCGCACAACCTGCCACGCTCGCCTCAAGAAGTAAGGTGACTGCCTCGGCGAAGATTCCAGCCCTCTCGTCGTTGAACGACCGCTTGCTGCCTGCCGACGAGAACGACCGCTCGGTGCCTTACACGCAATGGAGGTCGAGAAAAGGCTCAACGGAATGGGTGGTTTACGAGTTCCCAGAGGCCTCAGAGGTGCAGAGTGCTACCGTCTACTGGTTCGACGATGCTCCCTGGGGCGGAACAAGAGTGCCCGCTGCATGGAAACTGTATTACAAAGATGCCCAGGGCGCTTGGCAGCCTGTGCAGAATCCCGACATCTATGCCACTGAGAAAGGCCGTGCCTGCACGGTGAACTTCGACAAAGTGACAACGGGTGCCATGAAGCTGGAACTGACGTTGACGAAAGGCTTCAGCGCAGGCATCTACGAGTGGTCGGTGAAATAACCTTACACGCTCTTCCATCCTGTTCAGTCGTATTTCCACAGTTTTGCAAATACGACTGAGCAGGCATGACGAGCGGCTGAGCCATTGGCCGTTTTCCATGTGTTTACAGTTTTTTGTTTTTTTGTAAACAAAATTATTCGTTTTTATTTGGAATATCAAAAAAATATTCTACCTTTGCGCCGTCAAAAAAGAGGATGATAGTGAGAGGTGGAGTGAATAGGCATGTAGGCTACTGGCAGACATGATAACTTCTAGTGACCTGAAAACTACTAGTGAACGTGAAAGCTTCTAGTGACCAGAAAAACCTAAAAGACTGAAAAACTTAATGTATTTTTTTAATTAACTAACTATGAGAAAAAAGTTTGGATTTGTAAACCAATGCTCTGCTTGGTTGCGGTCGTGTGCTGTGATGGTGCTGTTAGCAGCCCCGTTTGCCACTGCTCTGGCCGGCGAGACGTTGGCTTCTCCGCGGCCGGCTTTGCAATCAATGCCCGCCGACAACAAAATCACAGGACAGGTGCTCGACGAGAACGGTGAGCCGCTCATCGGTGTCACGGTCACTGTGAAGGGAACCAAAGTGGTGGCTATCACCGACATCGATGGTAACTTCACAATTGCCGTTCCTGCTTCAAACAGTGTTCTGCAATTCTCCTACCTGGGCTATAAGCTCAAGGAAGAGCGTGCTGCCAACGGTATGCAGGTACGCCTGGATCCCGACAGCAATGCCCTGACAGAGGTGGTGGTCACTGCTCTTGGTATCAAGAAAGAGGCCAAGTCGCTTTCTTACAATGTGCAGCAGGTGAATAGCGAAGGCATCATGAAGGTGCAGGACGCTAACTTCGTAAACTCGCTGAACGGTAAGGTGGCTGGTGTGCAGATCAACGCCAATGCCTCGGGTATCGGCGGCTCTTCGCGCGTCGTGATGCGTGGTGCCAAGTCAATCGACGGTAACAACAACGTGCTTTATGTGATTGATGGTGTACCCATGGTCAATTCGCAGAGCAGCCTCGACGACAATGCCTTGGCTTATAGCGGAAACGGTCAGACGGGTGATGCCACAGCCATGCTGAATCCTGACGATATTGAGAGCATCTCGGCCCTGACGGGTCCTTCGGCTGCTGCCCTGTATGGTAGTGATGCCGCCAATGGTGTCATCTTGATTACCACCAAGAAAGGTGCTGCCGGCAAAACCGACATCGTCTATAACGGAAGCTTCCAGTTCTCGAAGCCCCTCATGCTGCCGGAGTTCCAGAATACCTACGGACAAACGGAGACGGGCAGCTACTACAGCTGGGGCGACAAACTCGCCACTCCAAGCGACTTCGACCCGGCCGACTTCTTCCGCACATCGACCAATTTCACTAACTCGTTGTCGCTCTCTACCGGAACGGACAAAAACCAGACCTATCTCTCGCTGGGTGCCACCAATGCCGGTGGTATTATCCACAACAACGACTTCGACCGTTACAACCTCTCGGTGCGCAATACCACCAAGTTGTTCAACGACAAGGTGACCCTCGACCTGAGCTATATGATGTCGAGCATCAAGGAGAACAATATGATTACGCAGGGACAGTATTTCAACCCGCTGGTTCCGCTGTATCTGTTCCCCGCCGGTGCCGACTGGAATGCTGTTCAGTATTTCGAGCGTTACGACGCCGACCGTAACTTTGCCGTGCAATACTGGCCTTACGGACGTCAGGCTATGTCGATGCAGAACCCCTATTGGATTACCGAGCGCAACAACTTCACCAACCACAAGTTGCGCAATACCCTGTCGGCTTCGCTGAAGTGGGATATCACCGACTGGCTGTCGCTGACCGGACGTGTGAAGTACGATAATAATGATGTAAAGAACGAGTCGAAATACGATGCAGGTACCGACTTGCAGTTTGCCTCGAAGTATGGCCACTATGGCTATGAGCATCATCAGTACAAGCAGTATTTCGCTGAGGCTTTTGCCACCATCAATAAATACTGGAACGATGAGATGTGGAGCCTGACCGCCGTGCTGGGTACTAACTACGACAAGCGTGATGAGCGCTGGACCAGCTTCAACGGACATCTGGCTCAGATGGCCAATATCTTCTCGCTGCGCAACGTCGTGGCAGGTGGTGAGACCAAGTATGACCAGGGTGCTGCTCCGTTCAAGAAGATGGCTGTCTATGGCAGTGCACAGCTGGGCTACAAGAGCATGGCTTATCTCGATGTAACAGCCCGTAACGACTGGTCGTCGAAACTGGCCAACGCACAGGAGTCGTATTTCTACTGGTCGGCAGGTATCTCTGGCATTATGACCGAGATGATTCCGACTATCAAGAGCGACTATCTGAACTATCTGAAACTGCGCCTCTCGTATGCTGAGGTAGGTAACGACCCCTGGCGTTATGGTCTCACCATTCCCACCTACACCCTCTCGCCTGCTGGCGTGACCACCACTTCCGAGATGCCCAACCTCGACCTGAAGGCCGAGCGCACCAAGTCGTGGGAGGCTGGTATCGACCTCGTGCTGTTCCAGAACCGCTTGAAGGTGAATGCCACACTCTACAGTTCGCAGACCTACAATCAGTTCTTCAACGTCAACCTGCCCGCATCTTCCGGTTTCACCAGCACATGGGTGAACGGCGGACGCGTTGACAACAAGGGTATCGAGCTCACAGCCCGTTTCAACCAGCCCCTCGGACCGGTGAAGTGGGAGACCTATCTCACATGGACCCTCAACAAGAACAAGATCAAGGAGCTGCTGCCCGAGTGGAAGAACCCCATCGACGGCGAGGTATATTCGCTCACCGAACTCGACAAGGGCGGTCTGAGTGGTTACAAGACCAAGCTCGTAGAGGGTGGAACGCTCTCTGACATCTACGTCAACACACTGGCTGTCGGCGAGCATGGCGAATACTATGTGGACCCGCAGACCCACGCCCTGCGCACCGATGCCGGCAACTATGTGAAAGCCGGTCAGGCCGCTCCGCGCTACAACCTCTCTTGGGGTAACGACTTCTCGTGGAACGGATTCAGCCTCGGCTTCCAGTTTGCTTATCGCAATGGCGGTATCGTCGTCTCGCAGACACAGGCCATCATGGATGCCTTCGGTGCCTCTAAGGCCTCTGCCGACGCTCGCGATGCAGGTGGCGTCATCATCAATGGCCGTCCCGTGGCAGCCGCCGATTACTATCAGACCGTTGCCAGCAGCAGCCACATCATCGGCTCGCAGTATGTCTACAGCGCTACCAACCTGCGCCTGTCGGAGCTCTCGTTCGGTTACGATGTGCCTGTGCAGAAATGGCAGAGCGTGCTCAAGGGCATGAATGTGTCGTTCGTGGCTCACAACCTGTGGATGATCTACTGCAAGGCTCCGTTCGATCCCGAGGTGACCGCCAATACCGGAACCTATGGTCAGGGCCTCGACTACTTCATGCAGCCCAGCCTCCGCACGATGGGATTCTCAGTTAAACTCAGATTCTAATGTATGAAAGGAGAAAATAAGATGAAAAGCAATATTCTGAAATATACAATGTTTGGCTTGCTGGCACTTGGCTTCACTACTGCCTGTACAGACGACTTTGAGAGTCTGAATACCAACAAGCATGCTGCTACCGACAAAGACCTGGAGCGCGACGGCAAAGCTATTGGCTCGTTCTTCCAGCAGATGATCAACCGCACCACGGTGATGATGATCGGTGGTGACCAGGACGACGAGTTTGCCTCTACGGGTGCTTATCAGCATCAGATTGGTATCAGCGCTGATGCTTACTCTGGCTATATCGGACATACCGCCGGTTGGGCTCGTGGCCGCTATAACGGAACTTACAATTTTGGTAAGGGCGACGAGTGGGGTAATGCCATGTTCAAGATGGGTATGGTACAGGTGATGCCGGCATGGGCACAGATGAAGACCAATGCTGAGAAGCTGGAGCAGAAAGACGCAGCTGCTCTCGGCGACATCGTCAAGGTGTTTGCCATGCACCGCGTGACCGACCACTATGGTCCTATACCCTATGTGAATTACAAACTGGGTGCCGTCGGTCAGGCTTACGATGCCCAGGACAAGGTTTATGCCAAGTTCTTTGAGGAGCTCGACAATGCCATCGATCAGCTCACCCCGCTGGCACAAGGCGGTGGTAAGTTGCTCAGCGACTACGACCCCATCTATGGCGGTGACGTGAACAAGTGGATCAAGATGGCCAACACCCTGCGTCTGCGCCTTGCCCTGCGTGTGGTTTATGCCGACCCGTCATTGGCACAGACCGAGGCTGAGAAATCGGCCCAGAACCCCGTCGGATTCATCGAGGATGCCGATGGCCGTTGTGAGTATCGCGGCCTGAGCGGTGCCGCCGCCACCAATCCCATCTGGCAGCAGGCTTACGAGTGGAACGAGAACCGTATGAGTGCTCCGATGGACTCTTATCTGAATGGTTACAACGACCCGCGCATCTCTGTGTTCTTTGTTGCAGCCGGCGATGGTAAGTATCACGGTGTGCGTCAGGGCGTCTTTGCCGATGGTGCCAGCCAGGATGCTTACACTGGTGAGAAGATCTCGCAGGTGAACGTCAAGCGAAACACCCCGGTGCTCTACATGGCTGCTGCTGAGGCTTACTTCCTGCGTGCTGAGGCTGCCCTGCGCGGCTGGAACATGGGTGGAACAGCCAAGGAGTTCTATGAGGCCGGTATCAAGCTGTCGATGGCCGAGTGTGGCGCATCGGGTGCCGACGAGTATATGGCCAACAGCACGGCCACTCCTGCTCCCTTTGTCGACAACGCCGGCACTGACAATGCTCCTGCTCCCAGTCAGATTACCATTGCATGGAACGATCAGGACGACTTCGAGACCAACCTCGAGCGTATCATCGTGCAGAAGTGGATTGCCAGCTGGGGCAATTCTTGCGAGGCTTGGGCTGAATACCGCCGCACAGGCTATCCCAAGATGTTCCCTGTGAAGTACAACTACAGCGACGGTGCCGTGAGCAGCGACCTGCAGATTCGCCGTTTGCCTTATCCTCTTACCGAGTACAACACCAATCGTGAAGCCGTAACAGCTGCTGCCGCTCTGTTGGGCGGTGCCGACAACTGCGGAACAAAACTGTGGTGGGACAAGAAGGCTCATTAATTTAATAAGGTATAACTTTTTACAGATACATTTAAAGAGTATGAAATACAAGAATATATTCAGTGCTGCACTCCTGGCCATGGCGGCTTTCGTGGGCTTCAACAGCTGCGACACCGATACAGAGGCTGAGGTGATACAGGACTTGTACAAATACGATTCGCAATATTTTGAGAATCTGCGGGCATGGAAACAGTCACCCCACGAGGTTACTTATGTTTACTATGCTGCATGGGCTCCCCTGGAGGGACAGGCCGGATACAAAGACCCCGCCTCGTGGGGAGAGCGCATCATCGGACTGCCCGACAGCCTCGACATCGTCAATCTCTGGATGGGCATTCCCACACCCGCTACCCATCCCGTAGCCTATCAGGACATGGTCTATTGCCAGAAGGAGAAAGGCACACGCTTCGTCTTCCACGGCGACGCCTCTAACTTCAACCATACTTTCTACGATCGCGTGTGGGATGAGGCCACCCAGTCGTTCAAATATGTGACCGATGCCAAGGGCGACACCATGGTCATCAAGACCGATCCCGAAAAAGAGTACACCCTCCGGTCTTACGCCCGCTGGGCCTGCGACACCGTCATGAAGTGCGGACTCGACGGTGTCGACTTCGACTACGAGGGCTGGGACAACAATAGCATGCGCATTGTGGCCGACGAGTGCAACAAGTTCTTCGGTCCCCAAGGCCCGTGGCCCGAGAAACTGTTCATCATCGACTGGTTCGGCGGGGCCCCCGATGGTTGCGACGACTATTGCGACTATTTCGTGCGCCAGGCTTACACTTGGCAGATTGGCTTCCAGACCGGCACAGGCGGCCGTCCTCAGGAGAAGACCATCTATTGCGACAGCTTTGGCGGTGAGGCCGGCGAGGCCGGTCCGCGTGGCGCCCAGATATGCGACTATGCCCGTTGGGAGCCCGCCACCGGTCATAAGGGTGGCTGTGGCGCCTACTATGTCGACACCAACTATAAAGATCCTTCTGGCATCCCCTATGGCGAGTTCCGTAAGGCCATCCAGATCATGAACCCCGCTGTTCATAAGTAATCAACAACCATAAAATTGCAAGACAATGAATAAGAATATATTTTCAAAGGCATCCACAGTAGCCATGGCAGCACTTGCCCTGCTGCTCACCGGCTGCCGCAGCGATGGCGGTTTCGACTACGACCATTCGGCCCTCTACATCTCTGGCACCGAGAACAATCCGGTGGTGAAGTTCGTGGTCGAGGATACCCCCGCCAGCTATGCCGTGACCGTTCAGGCCACCGAGAAAGTACCTTCCGATGTCCGTATGGTTATGGCCATCGACCGTGAGAAGGTGGAAGAGTACAATGCCATCAACAAGACCAACTATTATCCCATCCCCGAGGGAGCCGTCGAGCTCACCGACCAGGAGGTGGTCATGAAGGAGGGCAGCGCCATCTCGTCGGCGGCCGTCGTCAAGGTGCTCAGCACCGAGGCCTTCCAGGAAGGCTGCACCTACATGGTGCCTGTCACCATCAAGAGTGTCGCCGGTGGACTCACCGACGTGATGACCGGCTCGCGCACCATCTATCTGCGCATCTCGCGCGTCATCAGCTTCGCGGCCATCAACGCCAACTCAAGTGCCTCGTCGAACTTCATTTTCGACAAGCCCATTCCGCTCTCTACCTTCACCTACGAGATGAAGATCTATCCCACAGGATTGGCTAATAAAGGTCCGCAGCGTTACTGTGCTCTCGAGCAGGCCGACGAGACGAAGGCTCTGCTGCTCCGCTTCAACGAGGCCAACACCTCTAACAAACTGCAGGTGATGACACCGTGCGGAACCCTCATGTCGAACACCGAGTTTGCCAACAACAACTGGTATCTGCTCTCTATCGTCTGGGACGGCTCCAACCTGCTGTTCTACGTCAATGGCGTGCTCGACAACTCGATGACTGGTAAGAATCCCGATGGCATCAACTTCCAGCGTTTCGAGATGGGTATGTCGTGGGGCGGCTACAACACACGTCAGTTCTTTAGCCACCGCTTCTGCGAGTTCCGTGTCTGGGACCGTGCCCTCTCGGCCAGCGAGATACTGGGTGGCCTCTGCGGTGTGGCAGCCAACTCTGACGGTCTGAAGGCTTACTGGAAGTTCAACGAGGGCGAAGGCCACATCTTCAAGGATGCTACCGGCAACGGCTTCGACATGGATTGGAGCAAGACCAGCCGCGCTATCTACGAGGGTGACATGCTGCCCACTCCCGACGCTGCCAACCATATTGAGTGGGTAAAAGACGACATCAACAAGTGCGCTCAATAAACAATAAGGAGGATATCACGTATGAAAAAAAGTATGTTTAAATATTTCGCTTATAGCTTCGTGGCCGCAGCGGCACTCACCCTCGCCTCGTGCGGCAGCGACGAAAGCTACGATGTGACGGGCAATCCCGACAATCTCGTCTATTTCAATCTCGGTGGCGACAACACCCGCAGCTATATGGTCATCCATACCCCCGTCAGCCATATCGGAGCCTTCGAGGCCAAGTTCCCCGCCAAGATCCTGCGCCCCGCCGACGCTCCCACCACCGTGTCGGTGGTCATGGACAACTCGCTCGTCGAGCAGTTTAATGCCGCCCACGGCACCAACTACGCCGCCGTCCCCGACGGTGTGGTCAGTCTGACCAATGCCGTGGCCCATATCCAGCCCAGCGAGTATGCTTCTGCCGACTCCATCCAGGTCAGCGTGCCCGAGTCTAGCCTGGCACAGCTCACCGAGAAGGCCTACATCGTCCCCTTCCGCATCAGCCAGGTGCAGGGCTCCGGTAAGGCCAGCCAGGAGCGCGGTGTCGCCTACATCGTCATCAACACCGAGGAAAAGATTATCAACGACGGCGCACGCTCCGACCAGATGCGCGGCACGGCCATCCCTGCCGAGGAAATGGCTGCATGGAGTTGCGACAAGGACGATCTCGCTTATGTCATGAACGGCGACTGGGAAGGCTGGGAAGACGGCACCTATGTCATCGACATGAAGGCCGAGAAGAAAGTCACCGGCCTGTCGTTCCTGCCGCTCTATTACAACTATTCTCCCGACGTGGTGATGGCAGTCTCGTTGAGCACCGACGGCGCCCAATGGGTTGAGTGCGGTCAGACCAACAGTATGTCGTTAGAGCGTAACTGGCGCTACTATGTGCTCTATGGCGCTGTTCCCGCCCGTTACATCAAGCTCTCCTATACCACCGACATCTGGGGCTACTACCACTTTGGTATGGATGCCGTCACCGTCTATGCAGAATAACCCCCCATCACATAGTATGACTATCCGTCGACTATTGACCCTCTCTCTCTTATTCCTGGGCTTTGCCGTGTGCAAAGCTCAGGAATCTGTTTTCCTTGAGGCATTCCAGTACGACCAGCGCATCCACGACTTCGGCACCATTCTCGAGAAAGACGGGAAGGTGAGCCATACCTTCACATTCACCAACAAAAGCAACGAGGTGGTGGTCATCAACGATGTGAATGCTTGGTGCGGCTGCACCACGGCCCAGTTCTCCAAGGAACCCGTGCGCCCCGGAAAGACCACCCGTGTCACACTGACGTATAACCCCGACCATCGTCCGGGTAAGTTCTCCAAAGAGGCGGTGCTGATGCTGAATGGCGGCAAATACTACACCCGCATTTGGGTGAAAGGCAATGTGGTAGGCATGCGCCATCCCGTCACCGAGGACCATCCCTATGCCTATGGCGAGGGACTTTATATGAGCCATCAGGTGTTGCCGTTTCCTGCGATGAAGGTGGGTGAGGAGAAAACCATTCGTCTGCTGATAGCCAACGACACACAGAGACCTATGGTTATCGAGTTCCTGCGCCGGCCTGACAATCAAGTATTGCAAATGCCCCGGCGATTGGAGCTCAAGCCCGGCGAGCGCACCAAGGTGTATGCCCGCTATAAGGCTGTCAAGGAGTATCCTTACCGCCGTTACATCAATGTGGTGCCCAGAGTGAACGGCAAAGAACTGAAACCGTTGAAAATCGTATGGAATTCTTCCCCAAAACCATCAAACAGTAAACACCAAAATCCATGAGACATCGTCTTTTCTTATTCCTGGTCGCATGTGTGGTGGCATGGCCGCAGCTTCAGTCTCTCCATGCCAAAGTCAATCCGCCCAAGCCCGTATTGCCCCTTCCCACCGCCCATCAGGTGGCATGGCAGCGCATGGAAACCTATGCTTTCATTCATTATGGGCCCGATACCTACTATGGCGACGACGGCGTGGAGTGGGGCTATGGCAACTATCCTGTCGATATTTTCAACCCCACACTGGGCTATTGCGATGTCGACCAATGGGTGGAGGCCTTGAAAGCTGGTGGCATGAAAGGCGTCATCCTGACGGCCAAACACCACGATGGCTTCTGTCTGTGGCCCACCAAATACACCGATTATAGCATCAAGAACAGTCCCTACAAGAATGGCAAGGGCGATGTGGTGGGCGAGTTGGCTGAGGCATGCCGCCGCCATGGACTGAAGTTCGGCGTCTATCTCTCGCCTTGGGACCGTCATCAGGCCACTTATGCCACCCCCGCCTATGTCGATTACTACAAAAAACAACTGCGTGAGTTGCTCTCCAACTACGGTGAGTTGTTCGAGGTGTGGTTCGACGGAGCCAACGGCGGTGACGGCTGGTATGGCGGAGCCGACGAGAAACGCAGCATCGACAAGGAGCACTACTACGACTTCCCCACGCTCTTCAGCTATGTGCGCGAGTTGCAACCCCAGGCTATCATATTCTCCAATGGCGGCCCCGGCTGCCGATGGGTAGGCAACGAGGATGGCATTGCCGGCGAGACCAACTGGTCGATGTTACGGCGCGGTGACGACCGGCCGGCCTTCGATGCCAGCTATTCGCCAACAGGTGCCGAGGATGGCGAGGTGTGGGTTCCTGCCGAGTGCGATGTGTCGATACGTCGTCCCCACTGGTTCTACCATGAGGCCGATAACGAAAAGGGCATACTCACTTCCGACCAGCTTGTCGACCTGTATTACAAGAATGTAGGCCGCAACGCCACCTTCCTGCTCAATGTGCCTGTCACCCGTACCGGCCGCATGCATCCTACCGATGTGGCCAACCTCAAGGCCTTCCGCGAGAAACTCGACCGCATCTTTGCCCACAACCTGCTGGGCACAGCCAAGGTAAAGGCAAGCAATGTCAGAGGTTCGGCATACAAGGCAAAGAGTGTCGTCAATGGCGACTACGACCGTTATTGGGCCACAGCAGATGGCGTCAACTCAGGCACACTGACTTTCACGATGAATGGGCGACAGTCGTTCAATCGCATCGTGTTGCAAGAATACATCCCGCTGGGTCAGCGTGTCAAGTCGTTCTGTGCAGAATGGTCTAACGATGGCACGACATGGCAGAAAATTGACTGTGGTGAGCAAACCACCACCATTGGCCACAAGCGCATCCTTGTTTTCCCGACGGTTACAGCCCGCATGCTGCGCATCCGTTTCATCGATGCTCGAGGTCCGCTGTGCATCAATGCCGTAGGAGCTTATTTGGCAGAGTAGGAGCTTGCCAGTTTGCTTTCCGTTAAGCAAATCTGCTTCCCTATTTTTTTTCTATTATCCTCTGTCATTGTTTGCAAATGGGTCATAAGACAGGAAATGTTGTGCATGTTGTTGATGTTATCGTTAAAGCAATACTTTGTTATAAAAACAACATCAACAACAAGCACAACTTTCGGCGGTTATACGACTGTTTTTGCCTATCCAAAAGTATCTCCATGCATCCTTATTTTCAATTGATGCCTGATTAGGTTGCAACTAGTCGACAAATTAGACTCTAATTAATGCCTAATTGGCATGCAATTAGGCATTAATTGCAACGTAATTAGGGCCTAATTAGAGTCTAATTAATGCTGAATTGAAAATACTGCTGCTTTCCCAAGAAAACTGTTGTCCCTCGTGCCTTCACGACAGGTAATTGTACATTTCCAAAAATTGGGTAATGATATAACAACCGGCCCAAGGCGACCCTCCGTGTGGGCTAGAGATAGTATCATGGTCTTAAATAAGGCAATTAAACTAATTCCTCCCCTAAATGAAGGCGACAGGAACTTGTCAGTTTACATACGACTATGGGGACATGTGGGAGCAGTACTATACCTCTGTTGAGAATAAAAAAGAGGTGCAATTCAAAATTGCACCTCTTGTAATATTTTGTAATTCAGTTATTTACTTCACCTCCTCAAATCTAAACGCCTTTGTGTATCAGGCATTTACAAATACACGTGAACGATAAGAAGATATAATAGAGGTGGTTGTGATAAACAAGCATAGGAATCGATAAATACACTATTGGTGATTCTTGCCAAGTACTCTCTCTTCCAACTGAGGCAGATTGTCTATGATGTTCGCATCAATTTCGATTGTATAAGTGCCCGCTGTGTTGCGCAGCGTCTTTTGAATGCTTGAAGGTTCGGTGTTGCTGAACCAGGCATAAAACAGATTGAGCGCAAACAGAGCCGTCGTCTTCGGATCAATTCCATATTGGTTTGCTATGTTCCAACAGAAGTTCTTCAGGTCTGCTTGCTTCAGCCCTTTCTTCTTGCCGATAGAAAGGACCTCCATGCGTGTAACGCCATTGAGTTCCACAAGAAGTTTGACAGCTTCCTCTATCTGGTACAGTTCCTCATCCGTGAAACCATGAGGCATGAGCGTATAACGGGTATATTTGAGGATGGCTTCAAGTTTCCTTGCTTCGCGAGCGACTTTTGCTTCATTCATCTGCTTACGGTCAATTTGCACTTGATTGATGAATACCTCCAACTCGTCATGTGCCTTTTGGATGTCACGCTTCAACTGCAACTTTGCCAATGCCTCAGGAGTAACGGATACTTCTTCTGGACTATGTGATTCCACATTGCTTTCTCCCTTGGGAGTGTCATCAGCAATAGGTACAGCATTCTTTGTATTGGTGATAGTTGCCGTCTTCTCTTGTGCCTTCTTCTGTATACGACCAAGGTTCTGAGCGATGTGCTCCTCCATCTCCTCGCGGTCTGCTATACTGTTCCATTCTTTGCGATGAGATTTGAAGCAAGCATAGAGTCCCTTTTTGATGCCATGACAGACAAGTACAAACAGAGCGTAATAGCCAATGAATATCGGTATTGTGAGCAGGAAGCACACTAACTCCTTTTCTGCATCATTACCCACAATACACTGAGCCGTCTTAAAAGCAGCGATGATGTAGGCGATGATGAGAATGCCAAGGAACCCCTTGTCAAAGTTTCTGCCAATCCCTTCCTTCCGATGGGGTATAGGGAAAATATCGATCTCCATACTTTTACAGGTCTTTGATTTGCTCTTGGGCTACTTCAATGGCTTGCGAACTGAGTTCTTGCTCGCCATCTAACGCATCAAGCACCTTGTCTGCCAGCCAGAGGGTCAGCATTTCGTTCTCGTCCTGATGGAAGTACTCTGCAAGTTTAGTAACTTGTTCACGTTTAGCACGCCTATCTCCACGTTCAATCTTACTGAACATCGGGGTGTCTATCTCCAATAGTGCAGCCAACTGGCGTTGCAGTACGCCATTTCCATCTCTTAGTTCTCTAATCTTTTTTCCGAATAACATATCTATATCATTTTTTATTTGTCTTCTTTCGTAACTGTGATTTCCCAATAGCCACCACGGTCAGCACCGATGCGCTTAATGATACCAGCCTCTCGAAGTTTGCGAATTTGTTTCTCGACACCTCGTGCTGATATATCTATCTCCATGGCTATTTCGGCAGCAGATATTGTCGGTTTATTCTTGATTAAATCAAGGATTTTCTCCGAACTTTTCTCCGAACTTTTTGAGGCTTTCTCCGAACTTTTCTCCGAACCAAGTACACCTTTCTCCGAACTTTTTGAGTTTGTTTCCGAACTCGTTCCCGAACTTTTCTCTGAACTGTGGTAGCATCCTTCATGAACAGGAATTGTCACCAAGAAAGTAAGACGATCATCGGTCGTCTCAAAGAATGCACGAGGCGAACCATTTTCAGCCAGTTTGGCCTGAATGGTCGGGACGCCCGTTGAGCGGCCTTCTGTCAAATCAAGTTCCTTTAAGAAGTCACCCAAACGACGGTTGCGATAGCGGCGGCTCTTAACCCACATTGCAGCTATAT
>DEFO01000023.1 GCA_002350805.1 Prevotella sp. UBA2850 | reverse complement strand
ACAGAACATCGCATCACATCCCATGAAATCCACGGCAATATCTTTTCGCACTACTGCACAAGAAAGTGATCTTTATATTATAGCAGTAATCACTATACACCGAACATCAAACTATTATAGAAAAAACAGCACCTAAAAACGTCCACTCCTTGTGCTATTTTTGCTAAAAATACTCTATTTTCGGCGGAAACATATAGAAAAACACACTTTTCCGCTGGTTATAGCAAGTTTTTTGCTTTATTTGTAGCGGAAATTACTAAAGTCATGTATCACTATGATTATCGGACGTGAAAATGAAAAACGTGAACTATGCAAGTTATAGGGTTCATCTATGCGGGTAAGACTAAGGGTGTAAAACGCCTACTTTTTTCACCACAATATATTGAGCCAAGATTCAACCTACAAGTACAAGTAGTAGTAAAGATGATTTCTGGGCTGCCATCATCTGAGGATTCTTCTTTATCCTTTTCCTCATCATAGCATACTGCTGCTAAAACAACCAGGAAAAGAGAAATCATAATAACTAGAACGAAAGCCACGATGCCTTATTGATTGAACTGCGGAACGGAACCGAATGACGGTGCCGGTTGTAAATAAATGCGTTTATTCTTGGCACTTATTCAATTATTTATTATCTTTGCGAAGAGAAACATAACCATGAAACAGCATCGCTAGAATTAATCAATAAGAACAAAATAGAATGAATAGTATTTTATCGTTACTCGGATTTGATGCTGCCAAGCACAGCATAAAGACTGAAGTGTTGGCAGGACTTACCACTTTTCTGACCATGAGTTACATCCTTGCCGTCAACCCCATTATCCTCAGTGAGGCAGGCATGGACAAAGGCGCCGTCTTCTCGGCCACCGTCATCGCAGCCGCCATTGCCACGCTGGTGATGGCATTCTATGCCAAGATGCCATTTGCGCTGGCATCGGGCATGGGCATCAATGCCTTCTTCGCCTACACGTTGGTCATTATCATGGGCTATACGTGGCAGCAGGCGCTGTCGGCTGTGCTCATCGAGGGTATTGTGTTCATCCTCCTGACCATCTTCAAGGTACGCGAGGCCATTGTCGACTCCATTCCGCTCAATCTGCGCTACTCCATCTCGGTGGGTATTGGTATGTTTATTGCGTTCATCGGACTGAAGAACGGCGGCATTGTCGTGTCGAGCGAGGCCACGATGACGAGCCTTTGCACATGGAATGCCACGTCGCTGCTGGCCATGGCAGGCATCCTGCTCGGAGCCATCCTGCTGGCACTGAAGGTGAAGGGCGCCCTGTTCTACACGATTATCATCATCACCATCATCGGCATTCCGTTCGGAGTAACACAAATACCTGAGAACTTCACGCTGGTCAGCATGCCTGTATCGCTCGATGCCGTCGCCTTTAAAATCGACTTCTCGCGCTTCCTTGCTCTCGACCTCGACTTCTATATTGTGGTGTTTACCCTCCTGTTCATGGACCTCTTCGACACCATCGGCACGCTCATCGGTGCTGCCACGGGTGCAGGCATGGCCGACAAGCAGACGGGTAAGATTCACAACCTGAACAAGGCGCTCATGGCCGACGCCATCGGAACCACCGTCGGCGCACTCTGTGGTACCTCGACCGTTACCACCTACGTAGAGAGCACCACCGGCATCCTGGAGGGCGGCCGCACAGGTCTGACCTCGTTCACCGTGGCCATGCTCTTCCTCGTGGCATTGTTCTTTTCGCCTGTGTTCCTGATGATTCCTTCGGCCGCCACCACCAGCGCCCTGTTCCTGGTAGGTGTGATGATGCTGCGCTCCATCATCCACATCGACTTCATCGATTTCACCGAGTCGATGCCGTGCTTCGTCACCATGCTCATGATGCCGTTCACGGCCAGCATCTCCGAGGGCATCGTCCTGGGACTGCTCTCGTATGTACTCGTGAAGGTTCTCACCGGCCGCTACCGCGAACTGTCGGTCACCATGTACATCCTGGCTCTCTTCTTCGTCATGAAGTATGTGGCACCGCTGTTGTGATGGAAGATTGAGGATTGAAAATTCATTAATAAGAAATAAGAAACGCTTAGCTATGATGAAAAAATTGTTAGTTTGCGGACTGATGGCTCTCGCAGCTATGTCCGTGCAGGCACAGAATGTGCAGCTGCACTATGATTTTGGCCGTAACCTCTATCCCGACGAGGAGGCTGGCCGCCAGAAGGTAACCATGACGCTCGAGAAATTCAAGGCCGACAAGTGGGGCTCGTGGTTCTATTTCGTGGATATCGACTTCAGCCGTAAATTCACCGAGGGAGCCTATGCAGAGATCTCGCGTGAGTTCAAGCTGGGCAGTCAGTCGCCCTTTGCCGCTCACATCGAGTACGACGGCGGTCTGAACCGCTTCGGCAGCTTCCAGCAGGCAGCCCTTATCGGTCCGGCATGGAACGGTCATTCGGCCGATTTCTCAAAGACTTACTCGCTGCAGCTCATGTACAAACGCTACTTCAAGAGCTACGAGTATACACATGGCTACAACAGCTTGCAGCTCACCGGCGTATGGGGCCTCACCTTCGCCCGTAAGGCATGCACCTTCTCGGGCTTCATCGATTTCTGGCGCGGCGAGAAAGCCAACGGCCACGGCCAGCTGGTGGTCCTCACCGAACCGCAGTTGTGGTACAACCTGAACACGCTCAAGGGCATGGAAGATGTCAACCTGAGCATCGGCACGGAGTGGGAAGTGAGCAGCAACTTCATCTATAACACCTACAACGACAAGTCGTTCTTCGTCAATCCCACGCTTGCCGTCAAGTGGACGTTCTGAGACCGATGATTCCCATCATCATTCATCGCATCCCATTCATCACCGACAACACTCATCCCAAACACCATGCAAACCCAAACACTCAGCCCCGCACGTAAGACCATCGTAGGTGTGCAGTTCCTGTTTGTGGCCTTCGGCTCAACAGTTCTCGTGCCCCTGCTCGTAGGTCTCGACCCGGCCACGGCTCTATTCACCGCCGGTCTGGGCACATTCATCTTCCATTTAGTCACCAAGGGCAAGGTGCCCATCTTCCTGGGCTCCAGCTTTGCCTTCATTGCCCCCATCATCTCGGCATCGAAGCAGTGGGGCATGCCCGGCACGCTGGCTGGTATGGCCGGTGTGGCACTGGTCTATTTCATCATGTCGGCCCTCATCAAGTGGCAGGGCCGCAAACTGCTCGACCGCCTGTTCCCGCCCGTTGTCATCGGACCGGTCATCATCTGTATTGGACTGTCGCTCTCACCGGCAGCCGTCAACATGGCTAAAGAGAACTGGCTGCTGGCCTTCATCTCGCTCATCACGGCCATCATCGTGCTGGTGGTCGGCAAGGGCCTCATCAAGCTGGTGCCCGTTGTCTGCGGCATCATCGTGGGTTATATCGTAGCCCTGTGCCTGGGACTGGTCGATCTCTCGGCAGTCAGCAGTGCGCCTTGGTTCGCCCTGCCGCCAAGCATCTCCCATTTCCAGTTGCCCCAGTTTGCCTGGGAGCCGTTCCTCTTCATGATTCCCGTGGCCATTGCCCCTGTCATCGAGCATATCGGCGACGTCTACGTGGTGGGCGCCGTAGCAGAGAAGGACTTTGTAAAGGATCCCGGACTGCACCGCACCATGTTTGGCGACGGACTGGCTTGTCTAGTGGCCGCCATCTTCTCCGGTCCTCCAGTGACAACCTATAGTGAGGTGACTGGCGCCATGCAGATTACGCGCATCACCAGCCCTGCCGTCATCCGCATTGCCGCGGGCACAGCCATCGTCTTCTCCATCATCGGTAAGCTGAGCGCCCTGCTGCAGAGCATCCCGAGTGCCGTGCTGGGCGGCATCATGCTGCTATTGTTCGGCTCTATTGCTTCCGTGGGCATTCAGAACCTCATCAATAGTAAGGTGAACCTCAACGAAACCCGCAACATCATCATCGTCAGCGTGGCCCTGACCTTGGGCATTGGCGGTGCCGTCATCCCCTTCGGCACCTTCTCGCTGAGCGGCATCGGACTGTCGGCCTTGGCTGGAGTCATCCTCAACCTCGTGCTGCCGAGAACGAAAAAGGCATAAAAAAAGGCCCCTTCAACGTCCCCTCCGGGGAGGGTAAACGTCCCTATTCCAGCATCCAAACAGATAGGGTAAATGAGCTCTCCAGGGTGTTGGAGGGGCTTTCTGTGTCTTTATTGATGGTGTTAATGGCTCCTAAACGGCTCTCTTTGCCCAGTGTGATGGCAGAGACGATGGCGTGCACTCCAATGAATGCCTAATTACGCTCCAATTAATGCCTAATTACATCCTAATTAATGCCTAATTACATCCTAATTAATGCCTAATTGCAATCTAACTAATGCCTAATTGCAACCTAACTAATGCCTAATTGCAACCTAATTAATGCCTAATTACAAACCCATTCGAAGCAATGGCACTGCCACATAAGGGCACCACAAAAAACAGGCCAAGAAGCGATTCGTCGCCCTTGGCCTGTTGTATAGCTATAACTAAACTAAAAGTCTTCTTGATTTAGAGCTTTGGTCCGGCAGCTACGAGAGCCTTACCAGCCTCGTTGCCCTCATACTTCTTGAAGTTCTTGATGAAGCGGCTGGCCAGATCCTTAGCCTTCTCATCCCACTCAGCGCGGTTCTGATAGGTGTCGCGAGGATCGAGAATGCCCCATGCCACACCGTCGAGCTCTGTGGGAACCTCAAAGTCGAAGTAAGGAATCTTCTTGGTGGGAGCCTTCAGGATGGCACCGCCCAGGATGGCGTCGATGATACCGCGTGTATCCTTGATAGAGATACGCTTGCCGGTTCCGTTCCAACCAGTATTGACGAGGTAAGCCTTTGCACCGCTCTTCTCCATCTTCTTCACCAGCTCCTCAGCATACTTTGTGGGGTGCAACTCGAGGAATGCCTGTCCGAAGCAAGCCGAGAATGTAGGAGTGGGCTCTGTGATGCCGCGCTCTGTACCAGCCAGCTTTGCGGTGAAACCAGAGAGGAAGTAATACTTGGTCTGCTCAGGAGTCAGGATAGACACTGGGGGCAGCACACCGAAAGCATCGGCACTGAGGAAGATCACGTTCTTGGCATCGGGACCGGCGCTCTTGCCGTTCACCTTCTGGGCAATCTTCTCGATGTGGTTGATAGGATAGCTCACGCGGGTGTTCTCGGTCACGCTCTTGTCGGCGAAGTCAATCTTACCGTTCTCATCCACGGTCACGTTCTCCAACAGGGCATTGCGCTTGATGGCGTTGTAGATATCAGGCTCGCTCTCCTTGTCGAGGTTGATCACCTTGGCGTAGCAGCCGCCCTCGAGGTTGAACACACCCTCGTCGTCCCATCCGTG
>DEFO01000061.1 GCA_002350805.1 Prevotella sp. UBA2850 | reverse complement strand
CAGGATGGGCTTGAACCAACGACCCCCTGATTAACAGTCAGGTGCTCTAACCAACTGAGCTACTGAAGCAGGTTTTGCTGTTAAGCGGTTGCAAAAGTACGGTGTTTTTCTGAAACTACCAAACTTTTTCGCGAAAAAATTCATTTTTCAGTGAAAATAATGTATTTTTGTAGGCGAATAACGATAAATGACGTATGAAGAGAAGACTTTTTGTGTGTTTCCTGCTGGTCATGGCTGCCTTTCCGGTGATGGCGCAGAAGGATCATCATTTTGAGGTTTCGAAGAACCTGGAGGTGTTTAACACCATTTATAAGAACCTAGATATGCTGTATGTGGACACGCTGGACGCGTCGGAGACCATCGGCGCGGGCATTCAGGCCATGCTGAAGAGCCTGGACCCCTATACGGAGTATTACCCCGAGGAGAAGCTGCATGAGCTGAAGAGCATGTTTACAGGAAATATCTATGCGGGCATCGGCTCGACCATCCATTATAACCAGAAGATCAAGAATGTGTGCATCTACGAGCCGTACGAGGGGACGCCCTCGGCTGAGGCGGGCCTGAAGATGGGCGACGTGATACTGAGCGTGGACGACACGACGATGGTCGGCAAGGATGTGAGCTACGTCAGTTCGCACTTGCGGGGCGAGGCGGGCACGAGCTTCGTGCTGAAGATTCGCCGTCCGAGCACGGGCAAGGTGATGCAGATGAAGATTACGCGCCGCCAGATTCAGAACCCGGTGATTCCTTATTATGGCTTGCAGAAAGACAGTATCGGCTACATGATGCTGTCGGGCTTTACGGAGAACTGTTCGAGGGATGTGCGCCGTGCGTTTATCGACATGAAGCGGCAGGGCATGAAGGGCCTGGTGTTCGACCTGCGCGGCAACGGCGGCGGCTCGGAGCAGGAGGCGGTGTCGATTGTGAATATGTTTGTGCCGAAGGGAGAACTGATAGTGAGCAACCGCGGCAAGCTGAAAAAGACCAACCGCGACTATGTGACGTCGGTGGAGCCGATAGACACGGTGATGCCCGTGGTGGTGCTGGTGAACGGCAATACGGCCAGTGCGAGCGAGATTACGAGCGGTGCGATGCAGGATTTGGACCGTGCGATAGTCTTAGGTACGCGCACGTATGGCAAGGGACTGGTGCAGACTGCTATCGACCTGCCTTATAATGGCAGCCTGAAACTGACTTCGAATAAGTATTATATTCCGAGCGGGCGTTGCATTCAGGCCATCAACTACCGTCACGGGAAAGGCGGCTACACGGAGCATATTCCCGACTCGCTGACTCGGGTGTTCTACACGCGGAACGGCCGTGAGGTGCGCGACGGAGGCGGCATCAAGCCCGACGTGGAGGTGCGCCCCGACTCGCTGGCCAACATTGCGTGGTATCTGCAGAACCCGTCGGTGAAAGACTCGTCGGACGTGCTGTTCAACTACGAGCTGGACTATTTCCTGCAGCACCAGTCGATTGCGAAGCCCTCGGAGTTCCACCTGACGGACGCAGAGTATGCTGACTTCAAGCAGCGGGTGGTGAACAGCAGTTTCAGCTACGACCCCGGTAGCGACAAGGCCCTGAAGGCACTCATCGAAGTGGCGAAATTTGAGGGTTACTACGATGATGCCCAGGCGGAGTTCGAGCAGCTGGAGAAGAAGCTGAAACACAATCTGGACAAAGACCTGGACAAGCATAAGGAGGTGATCAAGGAGATGCTCGAGAGCGATATCGTCTCGTTCTACTACTATCAGCGGGGCTCTATAGAGCTGGGCCTGCGCTACGACAAGCAGTTCAAGGAAGCCTGCCGTCTGTTGCACAACGGGGCGGAATACCGCCGGCTGCTGAGTCCGCGGAAATGATTTCTGAATGACGAACCTTTAACAGCGAAATGATGAGAAACAAACTGATAGCCACCTTGTTGTGCTGGCTCACCGCCGTGTGTGCCATGCCGCAAACCGAACGGACGTTCTGGCTGGGCGCCGACATCAGCGGCACCACACAGCTGGAGGCCATGGGCGTGAAGCTATACAACCAGAAGGGGGAGATTCGCGAGAACACGGCCCTGATGAAGGAGCTGGGGCTGAATGCGGTGCGGCTGCGCGTGTGGGTGAATCCGCGTGGCGGCTTCTGCAACATGCACGACGTGCTCGATATGGCGAAGCGTGCCCGCTACTACGATATGGATGTGATGATCGACTTCCACTATAGCGACTGGTGGGCTGACCCTGGCAAACAGCATATTCCTGCCGCCTGGCAGTATTTCAAATACGACGAGATGAAATATGCGCTGGCCGAGCATACCCGTGAGACGCTGCAGTTGCTGAAAGACCACAGCATTGATGTGCGGTGGGTGCAGGTGGGCAATGAGACCACCCATGGCTTCTTGTGGCCGATGGGCCGTGCCGAGGAGAATATGGAGCAGTATGCGGGACTGACGGAGGCTGGCTATCAGGCGGTGAAGAGCGTCTATCCCGATGCGGTGTGCATCGTTCATCTCGACGGCGGCTGTGATGCCAAGCGCTATGACTTTATCTTCGACGGACTTCGCCAGTATGGTGCCCATTGGGACATGATAGGACTGAGCGTCTATCCCTACTGGGACATGGAGGCCAAGCTGACCCGCAGCGAGGACGAGACGTTGCAGAAGGCCATCGATAACATCAACCGCCTGCAGGAGAAATATCATTGCGAGACGATGATTGTCGAGACGGGCGTGCTGGTGAAGGAGCCGGTGAAGGGCAAGGCTTTCATGAAGAAGCTCATCCAGGCGGCGCGGCAACAGACCGGCGGCCGCTGCCGGGGCGTTTTCTATTGGGCACCGGAACTCGAAGGGCATTATCCTCTCGGCGCTTTCGAGAACCATAGGCCGACCGTGATTATGGAGGCATTTCAGGAAAGGGAGAGGTGAGGGTTTTGAGAGAATTTCGGAGGATTCGGAGGGTTCGGAATATTCAGAATTTTCGGAGTATTCAGAATATTCAGAGTATTCAGAGAATTCTGATTATTCAGAATTATGACAACACTCTTCTTGCTTCAGGGATGGAGGAGGCTTTTCCTGATTTGAGGATTGGAAACTGAGAATTGAAATTGAAAAAGCACTTGCGACATGAACATCGCAAGTGCTTTTTATTTATGATTAATTCCACGGTGCTTTTATTTCTTGGTGGCACGGATGAAATAGAGGATGAGCAGGATGTAAGCTGCCAGCGAGCATACCTCGCTGAGCGGATTGGCCAGCCACGACTCGTTGATGAGGTTGATGCCGCCAAAGCGCAACAGGGCACTGACGACGCCCATGAGGGCACCACCGGCAATGAATCCGGAGGCGATGAGCGTGCCTTTCTCGTCGCGGGCTTTATTAACGGCAGCGTCTTTCGAGCGGCTCACCACATACGAGTGGACGGCACCTCCCACCAGCAGCGGAATGTTCAGTTCGAGGGGAATGAACATACCCAGGGCGAAGGGCAGGGCAGGCACCTTGCACCATGTCAGCACGATGGCCACCACGGCACCAATGCCATAGAGCAGCCAAGGAGCACCCACACCGTTCATCAGCGGCTCGATGACAGCCGCCATGGCGTTGGCCTGCGGGGCGGCCAGCTGACCGCTGGTGAATCCGTAGGTCTTATTGAGGATGATCATCACTCCGCCTACGGTAGCTGCCGACACCAGTGTGCCGAGGAACTTCCACGTCTGCTGCTTGGCAGGCGTAGTGCCCAGCCAGTAGCCAATCTTCAGGTCGGTGATGAATCCGCCGGCCATCGACAGAGCTGTACATACCACACCGCCCATGATGAGGGCTGCCAGCATGCCGCCAGGACCGTTCAGGCCTACGGCCACCATCACGACTGAAGCCAGGATGAGGGTCATCAGCGTCATGCCGCTCACGGGGTTGGAGCCTACAATGGCGATGGCGTTGGCGGCCACCGTGGTGAAGAGGAAGGCGATGACGGTGACGAGCAGGATGCCCACCAGGGCATGAATGAAGTTACCCTCCATCACATTCAGATAGAAGAAGAGGAAGGTGAGCAGGATGGTGACGATAGAACCGATGGCGATGATTTTGAACGAGATGTCGCGCTGGGTGCGCAGCTGAGCCTTGTCGACAGCCTTGCCGCCTTTCATCTCCTGTGCGGCCAGTCCGACGGCACTCTTGATGATGCCCCAGCTCTTGATGATGCCGATGATGCCGGCCATGGCAATGCCGCCGATACCTATCGACTTACCATAGGCCTTGAAGATTTGCTCGGGACTCATGTCGGCCACGGCCGTGGTGATGGAGGGGTCCCACTGGTTCAATACCGTGTCGGGGAAGATGAGCGCCAGTCCCGGTACGATGAGCCACCACACCGAGAGCGAGCCCAGACAGATAATGAGCGCATACTTGAAGCCGATGATGTAGCCCAGACCCAGCACTGCGGCGCCCGTGTTCACCTTGAACACCAGTTTCGCCTTGTCGGCCAGCACCTCGCCCCAGCCCACGACGCGCGTGGTGAAGCACTCGTTCCACCAGCCGAAGGTGGCTACGATGAAGTCGTAGAGTCCGCCCACGATGCCGGCAATGAGCAGCGGCTTGGCCTGGTCGCCGCCCTTGGCACCGCTGACGAGCACCTGTGTGGTGGCTGTCGCCTCGGGGAAGGGATACTTGCCGTGCATGTCGCTGACGAAGTATTTGCGGAACGGGATGAGGAACAGGATGCCGATGATACCGCCCAGCAGCGAACTGATGAACACCTTCATGAACGAGACAGTCATCTCGGGATACTTAGCCTGCAGGATATAGATGGCCGGCAGGGTGAAGATGGCACCAGCCACGATGACGCCCGAGCAGGCACCTATCGACTGGATGATGACGTTCTCGCCCAGCGCGTTCTTGCGCTTCGAGGCCGTCGACACGCCCACGGCGATGATGGCGATGGGAATGGCAGCCTCGAACACCTGGCCCACCTTCAGTCCCAGGTAGGCAGCGGCGGCCGAGAAGACCATGGCCATGATGATACCCCACGTCACCGACCACGCGTTGACCTCCGGATAGGTCTTGCGCGGGTCCATGATGGGCTCGTACTGTTCTCCGTCTTTCAGTTCCCGGAACGCGTTGTCGGGCAACTGCATGATGTCTTTTTCGTTTTCCATATTCTAATTTTGTAGTTGTGTTTTCTGTTGAAACCGTCTGTTGGCAGACTTATTTGTCGGCAATTTTGCGGAAGCTCTGCAGTTTCTCGCCATAGCAGAGGTCGCCGCAGTCGCCGAATCCCGGCACGATGTATTTCTGCTCGTTCATGCCCTCGTCGATAGAGGCGCACCAGATGGTGGCATTGTCGGGCAGGGCCTCTTTCACTACCTCGATGCCCTCGGGAGCGGCTATGATGCAGCAAACATGAATCTTCTTGGGCTTGCCGGCCTGCAGCAGGGCCTCAATGGCAGCAGCCAGACTGCCGCCCGTGGCCAGCATGGGGTCGACAATGAGCAGTGTCCTGCCCTTCACGCTCGGTGTGGCGATGTACTCGGCATGCACGCCCACCTCGGTGTGCTCGCGGTTGAGGTACATGCGGAAGGCCGACACGAAGGCATTGTCGGCACCGTCGAACACATTCAGGAAACCCTGATGGAACGGCAGTCCGGCACGCAGCACGGTGGCGATGACCATGTCTTCCTCCTTCAGCAGGGGGATGTCGAGGGTGCCCAGCGGAGTCTTCACGGTCTTTGGCTTGTACTCGAGAGTCTTCGACAGTTCGTAGGCCATCATCTCGCCAATGCGCTCAACGTTGTGGCGGAAGGTCAGACGGTTTTTCTGGTGATTCTTATCGCGCAGTTCAGCCATATATTGGTTGATGACGCTGTTTTGCTCGCTGAAATTGATGATTTCCATAGTTTTTTTAATGTCTGATTGTTTAATTCTGAGTGCAAAGATACGATTTAGTGAGCAAAGTACAAAACGAAAGACTGTTTTTTCTTTGACTACACTTTGTTATGTATAAAATAATGTTTGCCTTTGCATGGGTTTTTGAAAAAGAGTATTATGAGAGTTATGAATAGTTTATACTTCAAGCATACATATCTGCATGACTGCGGACAGTGTATTCGTCTTGTCGCATGATATGGACATTGCTCGTTGTAGCAATGGAAAAGGAAGGGTGAACGATATGACGTATGAGCAACTGCTGGCATACGATTTCGGCTCGTGGAAAGGACGTCAGTTTGTCGGCGAGAAAATAGCCCGTTTAGATGATTTGCTCGATTATTTTAAGGAAAAGGGTCTTATTATAGAATTAGACTTGGCTGATGAGACAAGATTTAAAAGGCAATGGATACCACCATTGTATGAACTGGTAAAGCGGAAAGGAATGTTGGGCCAGACCATGTTTACGGCTACTCAGGATGAGTTTTCGGATTTTCTCAGTGAGTCGCGCGATATCGTTATCTCTGTGTCGGGTGTTACTAATATGACCACTGCACAGCGAGCACTACCCATGAGCAAGAACGTTTTACTATGCAATTATTCTATTCATTACAATAATTTAACGGACAAAATAGTAGATTATGCTCATACAAATGGCATAAAAGTAAAGACATGGACGATTGTATCGGAGTCAAAATTGCGTGAGTGTGTAGATATAGGGGTCGATTACATCATCACAGAGTTGCCCCCAGAGCCTTGGCCTTGGGAGGATGAGGGACAAACATCCATTATACCCATCATGGCCGATTAAATGAGATTTGCAAACTCAGCGTTGCAAAAGTATTGTGCGCATACACTATTTTAAATTATTTAACTGAAAAATAAAGCGATGCCCGCAAAAAAACGCCTGGCACTCACCGCTTAACTCCTAACTTTTTTGTAATTTTGCAGCGGTTTTAAGGTAAGATTATTATTCATTATAATATTAATAGGAATTAAAATTATGGCAAAGTTAGATTTGACAAAGTATGGCATCACCGGTTCTACCGTGATTGCTCACAATCCGTCGTATGAGTTCCTTTATGAGGAGGAGACCAAGGCTGGCCTGACTGGTTTCGACAAGGGTCAGAACACTGAGCTCAACGCAGTGAACGTAATGACAGGTATCTACACCGGTCGTTCACCTAAAGACAAGTACATCGTGAAGGATGC
>DEFO01000030.1:3913-7771 GCA_002350805.1 Prevotella sp. UBA2850 | reverse complement strand
ACCACTTCGACATGAAGCATGCCCTGGCCGCTGCCAAAGCTTACAGCGGCATGACGCTGGCCGAGTTTGATGCCTACGTGAAGGCCTACGCCCAGCAGCCTGCCAACGGTTTTTCGGGCATGACCTACGGACAGAGTTTCTTTAAACCCATGCTTCAGGTATTCGACTACCTTCGCGACAACGGTTTTACGTATTACGTTGTCTCTGGCTCCGACCGCTTCATCTGCCGCGCTTTGACAGAGTCCATCGGCGTCCCGTCGAACCGCGTCATAGGCATGGACGTGAAACTGCATTCCACCAGTCAGGGCACCGAGGAGGGCGTCAACTACACGATGGGACGCGAGGAGGACCTTGTGCGCACCGACGAACTCATCATCAAGAACCTGAAGACGAACAAGGTGCTGCAGATCTCGCAGGAGATTGGCAAGGTGCCCGTCCTGTCGTTCGGCAACAGTGGTGGCGATGCCGCCATGCACAACTACGCATTAGGCAACCAGAAGTACAAGTCCGCCGCCTTCATGCTTATCGCCGACGATGATGCGCGCGACCACGCCAACCGCGAAAAGGCGCTCTCCTTAGGCGAGCAGTGGCGCACGGCCGGCTACCACGTCATCTCCATGCACGACGACTTCAAGACCATCTACGGCGATGGTGTCGTGAAGACAGATTTCACCTTTCCCGTTGACACTCGGGCCCTCACCGAGTGGCAGGCCGGGCGCACCGTCAGTCAGGCGGATGTCGATGCTTTTGGCGGCATAGACAAGTGCTTTGCCGCTGAGCCCATTCCCGATGGTGTATGGGCACGGATGCAGGGCAAGACCTACAAGGAGAACCCCTACATCGGCCGCGACGACCTGCGCCACATCCGCGCCCTGCACTGGGATTACGACAATCAGATGCACGTCGGCGAGATGGTCTGCAACGCTCAGATTGCCGACCGCGTCGTCAGCATCTTGCGTCAGCTCTTCGACGCCCAGTATCCCATCCAGCGGATGCTCCTGCCCGACGTATATGATGCAGATGACGAGACTCAGATGCGCGACAACAACTCGTCGTGCTTCTGCTACCGCGCTGTCGCTGGAACCACCGTCCTGTCGAAGCATGCCCGCGGTCTGGCCGTCGACATTAACACGCTCTACAATCCCTATTACAAAGACCGCACCGACGGCACCCGTTACATCCAGCCCGCCACGGCTACCGACTACTGCGACCGCACGTGGGACTTCCCCTACAAGATAGACCACGACGACCTCTGCTTCCGCCTCTTCACCGCCGCCGGCTTCGAGTGGGGCGGCGACTGGACATCGTGCAAGGACTACCAACATTTTGAGTTAATTGAATAAACTTTGAATAACTATGAAACAAATGAAACTATGGATGCACGCCGCCATCCTGATCATCTGCGGCACTGTAAGCATGCAGGCTGAGACCCTGCGCGGCACCGTGAAAGACGCTATCACTGGCGAACCGCTGATTGGCGCTACGGTGAGGGTTGTAGAGCTTCAGGGAGCAGCTGCTGTGACCGATATCGATGGTAACTATCTGATTAATATCAGTCAGGGTGGACGTTACACCATCGAATCGACCTACATCGGCTACGAACCGAGTATGATGAAGGAAATACTGATTTCCGGCGTCAAGGAGGTGGTCTTGGACATCGCTTTGCGTGAGAACAGTACCGAACTGAAGGAAGTGGTGGTGCGCCCCCGTGTGAACAAGGAGTCAACAGTCAATCCTGCCGTACTGACTGGTGGAGTGATGCTCTCTATGGAGGAAGCCAGCCGTTTTGCGGGTGGTGCCAACGACCCTGCCCGATTGGTGATGGCCTTCGCTGGTGTGTCGGGTGAAGCTGATGGTAGTGGTCTCTCCATTCATGGCAATGCTCCGGAGCGTATGCAGTATCGCATAGAGGGTGTGGAGGTGTTTACACCTAACCACTACAATGACATGTGGAATGCCGGCTACGGACTGATTAGCGGACTGAACTCTAACGTTATAGGCAACTCCGACTTCTTCACCTCCACCTTCAATGCCAACTACTCAAATGCGCTGAGTGGTGTGTTCGACGTAAAGATGCGACCGGGTAACAACTCCAAACACGAAAACATCCTACAGCTGGGTTCGGCATTCGAGGAACTGACATTAGAAGGTCCGCTCTCGAAGAAGAGCAATGCCAGCTATATCGTGAACTACCGCTATGGCTTCACTGCGCTCATCAGTCAGCTGGGGCTCGTTGATACCGAAGGCGACCAACTCAACTTCCAGGACTTCTCATGGAAACTGAACCTGCCCACTAAGAAAGCTGGAACATTCTCTATCTTTGGACTGGCACTATTGGACAAGACACATACCGACCGTATCGATTTGAAGGATGTGCACTCGGCTTACGATGCCTCTAATTTCAATGGTGATATGACACAGTTGCTGGCTGGTATCTCACACAAGATTCACCTGGGTAACAAGTGGTCGTGGAACACCACAGCGGCTTACAATATGCAACATATCGGTGTAGATAATCTATACTATGGTTTGGAACGCGATGCCAATGGAGTACTGAAGACCCCGCTGGCTTTTGAGGAGCCTGAGACGCAATACCTCTTCAGCAAGCAGAAGCAAAATGAAGACCGTCTGCTCTTCAATACAGAACTGTCGAAGCAGATAACAGGAAAATGGCTCACACAGTTCGGTGCCGAATACTCCCACCGTTTCTTCGACTTGAAATACAGCAGCGTGGATTATCTCTATGCCGACCCCTCAACGATGAAGACCTACACCGATATGAAGGACGACACGGGTCTCGCCAGCGCTTTCTGGCAGAACCTCCTCACACTGAGCGATAAGTTCAGTATGTCGCTGGGTGTAGCAGCCAACTACTTCGTACTCTCAGATGATGTTTCTGTTGAGCCACGCGCCAGCATGAAGTGGCAGCCCTACAACGGTGGCAGCTTCTCACTGGGCTACGGTCTGCACTCAATGGTTGAGAAACTCGACACCTATTTCTATCGCGATGAAACTGGCCGACTGGTGAACAAAGACCTCGGTCTGAGCAAGGCCCACCACCTGCAGTTTTCCTACTCCCATAAGTTCACAGACAACCTCAACCTGCGTCTGAACATGTTCTACCAGTATGGTTTCGACACGCCTGTGGGTATCAATGGTAGCACCTACTGCGTCACCAACCGCTTCTATGCTTACACCGATGAACCGCTTGTGAATAAGGGCAACACCCGTAACTACGGTGGAGACATCACGCTGGAGCACTATATGAGTCACGGCTTCTTTGGCCAAACCAACTTCTCGCTCTATAAATCACAGTACAGAGGCGTTGACAAGGTATGGCGCAACCAGCTCTACGACCGTGGCTTCATGTTCAAGATCCTGGGTGGTAAGGAGTGGATGATTGGTAAGAACGTGCTTAATGTCAGCGCTAAGTACTCTATTCAGGGCGGTTTGCGCTACACACCTATCGATGTGGAGGCCATGCGTGCCAACGTAGCAGCCGGTATCATCAATGATGATCCTATCTATAAGGAGAATGAGGCATTCTCTAAGCGCTTCAAGCCGACGAGCGTTGTCGACCTGACTGTGAGCTACAAAATCAACCGCCGCAAGGTGAGCCACACCATCGCCTTCGAGGGTCTGAACATCCTCGATGCTGAGGCTCCACAATGGCAGCGCTACGACCTCGCCACTGGTGAGATCCGTACCGACAAGGCAGGTATCTCACTGCCTAACATCTTCTATCGTCTCGACTTCTAATAAATGAGAAAAACATTATGGCTTGCTGGTGCAGGGCGAACTGACCATCATCGGGCAGGACGGCAAGGAAAAAGTAGTGCATGAGGGCGAGGCCGTCGT
>DEFO01000030.1:0-3811 GCA_002350805.1 Prevotella sp. UBA2850 | reverse complement strand
ATGCCGCTGGCTGTGCAGCATCCGGAGATACCGCTTGAGTAACGAATGCAGACCAAAGGACTGAGCGGCAATGCGCTGAAGGTTATAGCCATCATTGCCATGACGATAGACCATCTGGCCTGGGTGGGCATTGAGACCTACCAGCAGGCAGAGACGCCCATGCAGATTGGGCTGCACTGCATCGGACGGCTGACNNACGGCCCCGATGATGATATTCTTCGTGGCCGAGGGCTACTACCACACGCACGACTTCCGGTGCTACCTGCGCCGTCTGCTGATGCTGGCCGTGGTGAGCCACTTCGCCTTCTGCTATTTCAACATGTCGGGCTTCAATCCGCTGGACAACCTGCTCTTCAATGCTACGAGCATCGCCTGGCCGCTCTTGTGGGGACTGATACTGCTGAAGGTGTGGGACATGCCGCAGTTGGTACACTGGCATAAGGTAGCCATCACGCTACTGGCCTGTGCGCTCACCTTTACGTCCGACTGGAGTTGCGCCGCCCCGCTGGCCATCCTTATGATTGGGCGTAGCCGTGGCAACTTCTGCAAGCAGATGCTGTGGATGATGGTCATCATCACGGGCTATGCCGTCGCCTTCTTTGTCGTCCACAGCCAGACCTACGGCATGGTGCACATGGCCTGCTGGCTGGCGGTGCCGTTGCTGTCGCTCTACAACGGACAGCGAGGCCGCTGCCGCTGGCTCGGCAAGTTCTTCTACTATTACTACCCCGCCCACATGGCCCTCATCGGCCTGCTGGCAAGAATCATTTAGGATATTAAACAAACAAAACTATGGATGCTGGCCGCGATCCGAGCATCGGACGGACCAAAAAGAATCGCTTCGGCAGTCAGTCGGGCTGCCCGACAGAGCAAAAGGTAAGCAATCGGGGATTTCGGGCGAGCCGACGCGCCACCGACATCCATTCTGGTCATCGGCGGCAGACGGAATTCTTTCCAGTGCGCCAGCAGCATCAGGTTCGACGTGAACGATTTACCGCCCGAAGCATCCAAGAAATGAGACAAAGGAATTTATTCCATGTTTTAGTTCATAATGGAAAGAAAAATGAGAAAGATTTTAATGATGGTTGCAGTCGCCATGATGACTGCAATGAGCGCCGTGGCGCAGAAGATTGAGGTGGTGGATGCCGACGGTCACGGCATCCCGCTGGTGAGCGTGTTGACCGAGGACGGAACCCTTATCGGCACCACCGACCTGAGCGGTGCGCTCAGCGACGTGAAGGGCAATGCGAAGGTGGCCCTGACCCACATGGCCTACAAGCCGCAGATGGTCACCGTGGCCTCGCTCGTCGATGGAAAGGTGACGATGGAAGACTTGGACTACAGCCTCACCGAGGTGGTGGTCAAGCCCAAGCCCTACATCTACGTTGAGGCCCTCTATCGCGTTTATGTCTATCGCAACGACTCGCTCTGCTACTTCATGAGCGGCATCATGCCCAATGCCTACAACGTGCAGAAGAAGAAACTGGAGCACGGCAGTTACTATCAGGCCCGTGCCGAATACTGCGCCAACTGGGGTGCCTCTACCACATGGGGTGCCAGGGCACAGGTGTATCATGCAGGAATGATTACAACCTTTCCTCTTGACGTGGTGGAACAGAAGATGAAAGACAGATATTTCATGTCGACCACGGTGAACAGTCCATCACGCTCCACCTACAGCAACGCAAAGGGTGTCATCGGCTACCTCACCCGCAACAATGGACAGGTGCGCATGACCCTCGATGCAGGCAAGGAGCAGATGTATGCTAACGAGGTGAAGGGCGAGACAAAACTACTGGAAAAACGCCAGGAAATGGGCTATGAGTACCAGTTCGTCATAGCCTGGAAAGAGAACGAAGAGCGGACTACTGGCGTTGAGAACTTCCTGATGGACTCCAACCACTGGGAGTACAACGACAAGAAGGGTCACGTGAAATTCTTCGTCGAGACCTACGCCACCGACCACTACTATATGGACAAGGAGGAGTGGAACGCTCGCAAGAAGGCCATCAAGAAGGAGTACGGCGAGTCGATGACCCTCGACCAACTGGCCGAGTACGAGCGCCAGCACCACATCCCCTCCCTCTCGCCCGCCACGCTCCAAGCCATCGGCAAACTGAAGAGCCAGTGGGGAAAGTAAGGTTAATTGATTCAAGTAAAACGCAGAATAATGAGAAAGATTTTTGTATTGGCCGCAGTCGCCATGATGACTGCAATGAGTGCAATCGTGCTGACATCGTGCGGCAGCGACGATGACGATAACCAACTGAACAAGTGGCCTGCGGGCCAGTGGCTTTACGAAGGCCAGTGGCTCGACTACAAGAACATCGATGCCGTGGCACTCGATGTGACCACCTATTCCGACGGCAGCGAGAAGGGCATCGACATCTACGCCCGCTCCGTGGCCGACGGCCTTTGGTACTTGTATCCATCGACCGACACCTACCTCATCGATGGCACCACCGGCACCGTGCACTTCGGCGGCAAGAAGTTCACCTATAAACTGACCGACACGACGCTCACCCTGACCATCGACGGCCAGCAGTACCCCTTCCGGCGCACCAGCGGCATCAAACCCGACGTCAACAACTTCCCGCCCTCAGCGCCTCGCAGCTAACGGCCATCCAAGCATTGAAGAAGCATTACTAATCATATCATGTATAAGATGAGAAAGGAATTAGCATTTTTAATGATGATGCTGGCAGTCGTGCTGCCTGCTAGTTTCGTGAGCTGTTCCGATGCCGAGGACGGCGAAGACTGGGACGCATGGGTCATGCGCAACATGCTCGATAGCAAGTGGTCGCTCGACCGCGTGAAAGTGAATGGCGAATACGTGGATAAGTACGAGACCGACTGGGACCTGTGGTTCGACATGAACCTCAAAGCCTCTGGCCGCACATTTACCGCCCATCGCTCAGTTGGACGAGATGGTGATGCGACAGAGGTGAACAAGAGCGGCACTTACACCGTTGACGGGAAGAACAAGGCCATAGAGGCCACCGACAGCGATGGCAACAAGTTCTTCCGTCTGTCGAACATCGAGTTCGGAACAGGAAGCATGACGTGTACTCTCTTCTTCTACGACTTGAACAGGACCTGCGAGGTGATGTTCGCGCGTTCATATTAGCATCATTAAAAATTCCCCATAGTCGCCTGAGTATGGGGAATTTTTAGTAATTCTGCAGCCAGAATTAAAGATAACGGATTATGAACTTCTTGGAAGAAAAGATTATGGCAGACGGTGTGGTCAAGGCGGGCGACATCCTGAAAGTTGACAATTTTCTGAACCATCAGATAGACATCAACGTGATACGCCAGATAGCCCACGAACTGAAACGGCGCTTCGAGGGTGAGCGCATTGACAAGGTGGTCACCATCGAGGCCAGTGGCATCACCATCGCCACCCTGCTGGGCGACCTCTGCGGCGTGCCCGTGGTGTTTGCCAAGAAAGGCGAGACGGCCAACAGCACCGACGACAAGTATGTGTCTGAGGCTTACTCGTTCACCCACAAGCGGATGAATCAGGTGTTCATCTCGCGGCCCTACCTGCACGCTGGGGAGCGCATCCTCATCGTCGATGATTTCCTGGCCGACGGTCAGGCCGTCCACGCCCTCATCGACATCGTGCATCAGGCCGCCGCTGAGGTGGTTGGCATCGGCATCGCCATCGAAAAAGGCCAACAGCAGGGCGGGCGCATACTGCGCAGCGAGGGTTACCATCTGGAGTCCATCGCTATCGTAGAATCCATGGATCCCGAAACGCAAGCCATCCGTTTCCGTCAACAATAAAATAAAGAAACCTCCATTTGAG
>DEFO01000028.1 GCA_002350805.1 Prevotella sp. UBA2850 | reverse complement strand
TCTAATTAATGCCTAATTAGCATGCAATTAATGCCTAATTGCAACGTAATTAATGCCTAATTAGAGTCTAATTAATGCCTAATTGAAAAAAGCCCTCCCCAATGTGGCCGAAACCCTGCCGAACTGAATCCTGACGACCGTTTGGGGGTTATGAGTTGAAGAGCAGCTGTTTCTTTTGGTTGAGATAGTCGATGAAGTCGCTGCCGCCCAGCACCTCGATGTCTTCGAAAAGGCCGAGCACGAAACGGGTAATGCCGATGTAGCTGCAGACGGGCATCTCGAGCAGCCAGTGGCCATCGTCCTCCGCCGTGATATATTGTGCTGCCCGTGGGTACTCCTCTCTCAGGATGTTACAGGCCAGGCGCCCCATGCGCAGGCTGACGGGCAGTTGCTGTTCACTGCTGAACATGAAGATGTCGGTGTACATGCGTCGGTGCTCCTGCTCGTGGCTCCATTTCAGGTCGAGCATCACCACATCTTCCATGCGCGAGAGTTTGAAGGTCTTGTTCATTCCGCTCTCCGGTTCGTAGCAACGCACCTCATTGTTGTTGTTCATCAGCAGGAAAGGCTCCACCACCCTGTCTTTTTGCGACCGGCCGTGGGGCGACGAGTAGTTCTTCAGCATCACCAGCTGCTTGAATTTGATGGCATCGTAGATGATGCTCACATGGTGGCTGGTGCGCTGCCGCAGCTCTTCGTTGGAGAGGATGTCCATGTCGTAGAACCGTTCCAGCTTGCGCTTGAGATTCTCGACGACGGCATTGTGCTGGTCGACGCTTTCGAGCAGTTGCCGCATGGTGACGGCCTCGTCTTCGGTGAACGAGACGACATCGATGAGCTTGGCGAAGAAAGGCGACTCCCGGCGGATGCGGTAGTAGGAGGTATGCTTCTCTACCAGAAAACCGCAGTCGCGGAAGAACTCTAGATAATAATAGAAGTTGCGACGGGAGATGCCGAGCCGCTCGCATACCTGCTCGAGGGTGTAGTCGTGGTTCTCGGTGAGCATCAGGAGCATTTTCAGCTCGCGTTCTAGTTTGTCGTGGCGCACGGAAGTTGTGGATTGTGGATTGAGGATTGAAGATTGAGGATGTAGCTTACTTGAAGTCGAGCGAGAGTTCTTCGGTGGGCAGAAGGTGGTAGCTCATGCGGTGGTAGGGCGTGACGCCATATTGGCGGATGGCATCGCGGTGCTTGCGGGTGGGATAGCCCTTGTTGCTCTTCCAGTCGTATTGCGGATACTGTTCGGCCAACTCATCCATGTAGTCGTCGCGATAGGTCTTGGCCAGGATGCTGGCGGCAGCGATGGAGAGATACTTGCCGTCGCCCTTCACGATGCAGGTGTGGGGCAGGGGAGAGGGGGCGTTCTGGACAGCATCCACAGCAGTGCGGCTGCGGTCGACATACGGTCTGAAGCGGTTGCCGTCGACGATGATGGCCTCGGGGCGCACCTTCAGCTGGTCGAGGGCACGGTGCATGGCCAGGAAACTGGCGTTGAGGATGTTGATTTTGTCAATCTCCTCGGGCGTGACAATGCCTACTGCCCAGGCAATGGCGTCGCGCTCGATGATGGCCCGCAGCTCATGGCGCTTGCGGTCGGTGAGCTGTTTCGAGTCGTTCAGTTCCTCGTTTTGGTAATCTTCGGGGAAGATGACGGCTGCGGCATAGACACTACCTGCCAGACAACCGCGCCCGGCTTCATCGCATCCTGCCTCTATCTTACCTTGATAATAATGGCTTGCTAGCATGATATTTAGTTAAATAGTTTTAAATTCCGACGATTTTAACATATAACGGAAGATTTGTGAACTTATTGTGCACAAACTGGGGTTTATTTTGCACTCAGAAACAATAAAACAAAATAAAACGATGAATAAGAATATGACCATCTCTATGAGAGTGAACGAGGGAAGCGCATTCTCTCTGGTATCGAAAGCTGTTGAGACCCTCAACCGTAGTGTAGAACCCGTGCGCAAGTACTATTCCGATGTGCTCGAGCGCCCTATCGACCGCCGGCAGATGTGGCATCTGCTGCATGCGCAGGTGGCTTTCATGATGGTAGCGTTCCCGGTGGAGTGTCCCTTGCTGCTGCGCGCGGTCTTTGCCGCCTGGTTTGTGGTGTCGGTGAAGATGTGCCGGCAGGCTTTGAGAAGTGACAAGTGAGAAGTGACAAGTGAAAAGTGACAAGTGAAAAGTGAAGAGGGAAGAGTGAAAAGTGAAAAGTTCAAGGTTCAAAGCCCCCTCCATCTCCCAAAGTGGAGAGCTAGTTTACCCCTGAAGATGGCAGGTCCCTCCCCTCATATAGTGGAGGTTGGGTAGGGACTTCAAGCTGAAGAGGTAATCACACTTCTCACTTGTCACTTTTCACTTGTCACTTTTCACTTGTCACTTAAACAAACTCCTGACTGTCTTCCGGCCGTTCACAATATATATGCCGGGCTGAAGCAGGTTGAAGTCGGTGCCCAGGTACCGTCCGTCGAGACTGAAGATACCGTTAGCGGTGCGTCGTTCGTTGCCGACTTTCACTTCTTTGATGGCAGTTTCGCCACTGTTCTTTTTGAAAATCTTCACCTCGTCGAGGAAGAAGCGGTTCTGGTTACCCCAGAACATTAGCTTGATGGTGCCCGATCCCGTCAGCGTGACGGTATGATCATTCCATTGCTTGGGAGTCATGGTGTCGAAAATGGTCTCTGAGAGCGATACGCCACTATAACCATCGGCCAGTTCCACATGCATGAAGTTCTGCTCATCGCCCCATGGCGCAGCCTTGAAAGTGAGTGTGCTTTCGTCTGAAATGTTGATGAGTGGAGTAGTGATAAGTCCAAAGGCATTTCCTGATCCTATACGAGCGCATTGATTTCCGCTACCACTTCTTTCAGAATACCAGCCCTCTATATCAGTGACAATTTGTGGATAAGAGGTAATATTCTTCCATACACCATCGTTTCCACCTTTACCATTACATTTATTGAACGACTCATAGAAAAGTATATCTCCCGTCGGAATTATCGGCGTATCGCCAGGAACCGATGGGTCGATTGTCATTCTGAACGAGATGATGCCTTCGCTGCTTTCCTTAATATCGCGTATGCCACGGTTCATGTAATAGGTGCCGTCGCTGTTGGCATTATAAAGGCTGGCGGCAGGTTTTGACAAGTTGGTCAGACTGTCGTTGCCATTATAGGGGTAGGGGTCACCTCGCATGCCGTACCAAGAATCAATGTCATTATTGTCGGCATGGAAGATGGTGCATCGCTGGCGTTTGCCGTCGTTGTTCACCTCGTTGTTGTACCACACGCTAGCATCGTAGTCGACGTGCATCACAAGCAGTCCGTGGCCCGGCAGTTCACTGTCCCAACCCTTCTGCTGGCGGTTTTCAAGCAAATAATACTCATTGTGGTTACCCCCATTATATATAATGTAGGTGTTGCCACCTTCGTTGATGGCCTTCATGTCGGTGACATTGGTGTCTTCGGTCAGTTCGATGGGTGTTTTCCATCCGCATACCATGCGCTCATAGCTGGTATATCCACAGGGCACAAACGCGTCACCGTTGTAACTTCCATAGTCCATGAGGCTCCATGATGACATGCCAAAATTGCCTTCATCACCCGTGTCGTAGAGGTCGGGAAAGCCCATGCAGTGGGAGAACTCATGGCAGAAGGTGCCGATGCCGTCGATGCTGGTGCCGTAGCTGAGCTCCGAGCTGCAGGCATAGGTGTTCACGGTGACGCCATTGAACGTCAGCGTCTTGCCGTAGGCACTCTGAAGGTCCCACATGTGGGGCCAGATGCTATTCTCTTGTGACTGGTTCTGGGCCTCGCCCACACCGGCATACACCACGAACACCTGGTCCACCTCACCGTCGCCATCCCAGTCGTAGGGACGGAAGTCGACGCTGTCTTTCGCCAGCGATACGGCCTCGTAGATCATCTGGCCGGGATTCACGTCGCCGTGGGAGTCGTTTTTGCCATAGTAGGCATAGTCTTGTGATACGGTGACGGGGCCTACCACGTCGAAGTCGAGCTCAAACTGGCCTTCGCTCTGGTCGATGAAATAGTCTTTCACACTGCCCTTGAATCCCATCTCGTTGGTGAATCCGCGCTCATTGGCAATGCGGTTGTAGAGGGCTTTGTCGTGGCCCGCCTGGAAAGTGAGGTTTTGGAACTCTGCCAGGATAATCAATCCTTTCTTCGCTCCCTGGAAACTGGCCTGCCGCTTGGCAGCCTGCTGGCGGCGCGTCTGTTGCAGGCGGCGTACCTGCGATCGGCGCGCCTGGCTCTTCTTCAGCAGCTCGGCTATGTTTCTCGGCTGATAAAAGCCCGTGAGAGAGTCTTTCTGGAACACGCGTCCGTCGGCACTCTGCCAGTAATGCAGGTGTTCGTCGCCGCGCATCTCCACGCGGACCGTTGTCCCGTCGGCCAGTCTCACATCTTTCCACTGCCCGCGTTTGGCGGGAATGGCAGCGGCGGTAAGGGTAATCGCTGTTATAAGTAATGTGATATAGAGTCTTTTCATATACATAGTAGTTTCTAATGATGATTAATTCAAGTGGCTCTTTTTCTCTCTCTTTGGTTTAGAACATCTGAGCCACGCGGCGCACGGCAGCCACCAGTGCGTCGATTTCCTCTTTCGTGTTATACATGGCAAACGAGGTGCGCACGGTGCCTAGAATGCCCAGTCGGTCCATCAGCGGCTGGGCGCAGTGATGGCCGGTACGCACGGCAATGCCCAGCCGGTCGAGCAGGGTGCCCATGTCCATGTGGTGGATGTCGCCCACCAGGAAGCTCACCACAGCATCGTGCTGTCCGGCTTTGGGTCCGAAGATGCGCATGCCCTCTATCTCGCTGAGCTGCTGCATGCAGTAGGCGGTGAGCTGCTGCTCGTGAGCCTCGATACGGTCAAGTCCGATGGCTTGCATATACTTGATGGCGATGGCCAGTCCGTGGGTGGCCACATAGTCGGGGGTGCCGGCCTCAAACTTGAACGGCAGGCCTTGAAAGGTGGTCTTCTCGAAACTCACGCTCTCAATCATCTCGCCTCCACCCTGATAAGGTGGCAGCCGGTCGAGCCATTCCTCCTTGCCGTAGAGCACGCCGATGCCTGTCGGACCGTACATCTTATGCCCGCTGAAGGCATAGAAGTCGCAGTCGAGGTCTTGCACGTCGATGCTGAAGTGGGGAGCAGCCTGTGCACCATCCACCAGCACGGGAATGCCATGCTCGTGGGCTATGCGGATGATCTGCTTCACGGGATTGACGGTGCCTAGCACATTGCTCACGTGGGCAATGCTCACCAGGCGAGTCTTCTCTGTCAGGTACTCCTCCAGCCGGTCGAGGCACAACAGTCCGTCATCGTCTATCGGCAACACCTTGACGGCGATGCCGCGGCGGGCGGCCTGCAGCTGCCAGGGCACAATGTTGGAGTGGTGCTCCATGGCACTGACGAGCACCTCGTCGCCCTCGTGCATCCATCCTTCACAGAACGATGCCGCCACAAGGTTGATGGCTTCGGTGGTGCCGCGCGTAAAAATAATCTCCTCGCTCTTGCGGGCATTGATGAAGCCGCGAACCGTCTCGCGGGCAGCCTCATGCAGGTCGGTGGCTTGTTGCGAGAGATAGTGCACGCCGCGGTGCACATTGGCGTTCACATTGAGATATTCCTCGCGCATGGCATCGAGCACGCAGAGCGGTTTCTGTGTGGTGGCGGCATTGTCGAGATAGACCAGTGGCTTGTTGTATACCTGGCGTGACAATATGGGGAAATCCTGACGTATTTTTTCTATTTCAAACATAGTGCTATTTCCTTCATCTTAGTTATCGAGAACCCATTGCCCCTCTATTTACACAATTTGCATCCGCTGCATTTGTTGAGTTCGCCGCGGAAGCGCTTCTCTACCAGATAGTGCAGCCGGTCGCGCAGCGGCTCGAGCTTCATCTGGTCGATGACCTCGTTGATGAAGGCATTCTGCAGCAGTAGGCGGGCCTCGTGCTCGCTGATGCCACGCTGCCGCATGTAGAACATGGCGGCATCGTTGAGCTGGCCAACGGTACTGCCGTGCGCACATTTCACGTCGTCGGCATAAATCTCGAGCATCGGCTGGGTGAACATGCGGGCCTCGCGGGTGGCACAGAGGTTTTGGTTGGTCATTTGTGAAGAGGTCTTCTGTGCGCCGTGTGCCACATACACCTTACCGGCAAAGGCACCTACGGCCTGCTCGTCGAGCACATATTTATACAGCTCGTGGCTGGTGCAATGGCATGCCTCGTGGGTGATCAGTGTGTTGTTGTCGACATGCTGCTGCTTGTCGGCAATGACACAGCCGTTGCAGGCGCATTCTGCCCCCTCGCCCCGCAGCACCAGGTCGAGGCGGTTGCGCGTGATGCCGTTGTGAAGCGTGATGACATTGTGGTTCAGCCGGCTGTCGGCCTGCTGCTCTACGTAGACATTGCTCACACGGGTGTTCTTGTTGTGGGTCTCTTCCAGACAGTAGAGGTCGAGTGAGGCATTCCTGCCCACGTAGGCCTCGATGACCTGTGTGGCTAGGAAATGGCGGTCGTCGGCGGCATGGTCGCAGAAGAGCAGTTTGATTTCGGCTCCCTCCTCCACGATGATCAGCACGCGGCGGTTGACCATCAGGTCGACATCCGAGCGCAGAATATTGATGATTTGAACCGCACGGTCTACTTTGGTGTGTTTGGGAACATACACCATGAGTCCGTCCTGGGCCAGCATGGTGTTCAGGGCCGTGGCAGCATCGCCGTCGGTTTTCGCCAGCCGTGCATAATACTGCCCGATGAACTCGGGATGCTCGGCGGCATAGGTGCTCAACGAGCCGATGACCACACCCTCGGGCAGGTGGCTCTTGGGCAGCGCCTGGTCGTAGAACACATCGTTGACGACGAAATAGAGCGAGGTGGATAGGTTGGGCACATCGCACCGGAAGGCCTCGTACGGGTCGACAGGGATGTGGAGCCGGTTGAGGTTCAGTCCGTAGTCGGGCGCAAAGAGCGCCTGCATGTCGGTGTATTTATAGCGTTCTACCTTCTTCGAGGGGAACCCTTGTGCCTTGAAGTCGGCAAAAGCCTGTTCGCGCACGGCGTTCATCGGTGCACAACTGTGTCGGCACAGCATCTCGCGGCACTGTTCGAAGAGATCGATATATTGTTGTTCGCTTTGCATGATGGTCAATGATCTGATTATTCCTCGCCAGCCTCTTCCTTGATCCAGTCGTAGCCATGTTCCTGAATCTCGCGGGCCAGTTCGGGACCTCCTGTTTTCACGATGCGGCCCTTATAGAGCACGTGTACATACTGTGGCTTGATCATCTCCAGCAGACGGTCGTAGTGGGTGATGACGATGCACGAGGTGTCGGGGCGCTGCAGTTTGTTCACGCCCTCGGCCACGATGCGCATGGCGTCGACGTCGAGTCCGCTGTCGGTCTCGTCGAGAATAGAGAGCTTCGGCTCGAGCATAGCCATCTGGAAAATCTCATTGCGCTTCTTCTCGCCGCCGCTGAAACCCTCGTTCACAGAGCGGTTGGCCAGTTTGGAGTCGAGTTCCACCACTTTGCGTTTCTCGCGCATGAGTTTCAGAAACTCGGCGGCGTTCATGGGCTCCAAGCCCTGATACTTGCGTTTCTCGTTGATGGCCGCGCGCATGAAGTTGGTCATCGACACTCCGGGTATCTCCACCGGATACTGGAACGAGAGGAACAGTCCTTCGTGGGCACGGTCCTCGGGAGCCATCTCCAACAGGTTTTTGCCATTGAAGAAAGCCTCACCCTCGGTGACCTCATACAGAGGGTTGCCCACCAATACGGCCGAGAGGGTCGATTTGCCAGAGCCGTTAGGACCCATGATGGCGTGTGTCTCACCGTCTTTCACCGTCAGGCTGATGCCTTTTAATATTTCTTTGTCGCCAATTTTAGCGTGTAGATTGCGTACTTCTAACATGATATGTTGTTGTTAACGGGATATTCTAACATTTCTTTTGGATGTTTCTCGATGCATGTGAATGCCTTGGGATGGTATGGAGCAGTCCTGCAATGCCGTAGGATGGCTCTTTATCCCACTGTTCCCTCTAGCGAGACGCTCAGCAGTTTCTGGGCCTCGACGGCAAACTCCATGGGCAGTTTGTTGAGCACCTCCTTGGCATAGCCGTTGACGATGAGGCCTACGGCCTGCTCGGTGGGAATGCCGCGCTGGTTGCAGTAGAACAGCTGATCCTCGGAGATCTTCGAGGTGGTGGCCTCGTGTTCGAAGATAGCCGTCTCGTTGTGTACATCCATATAGGGGAAGGTGTGCGCACCGCAGTCGCTGCCCAGCAGCAGCGAGTCGCACGACGAGTAGTTGCGGGCATTGTCGGCATTGGCGGTGGCCCGCACCAGTCCGCGGTACGAGTTTTGCGAGTGTCCTGCCGAGATGCCTTTCGAGATGATGGTCGACCGGGTGTTCTTGCCGATATGAATCATCTTCGTACCTGTGTCGGCCTCCTGATAGTTGTTCGTCACGGCCACGCTGTAGAACTCGGCCACGCTGTTGTCGCCGCGCAAGACGCACGAGGGGTATTTCCAGGTGATGGCACTACCCGTCTCTACCTGTGTCCACGAGAGTTTCGAGTCAACGCCGCGCAGGTCGCCTCGTTTGGTCACGAGGTTGAGCACGCCGCCACGTCCCTGCTCGTCGCCGGGATACCAGTTCTGCACCGTCGAGTATTTCACCTCGGCACGGTCGTTGACGATGATCTCCACGATGGCGGCATGCAGCTGGTTCTCGTCGCGCATGGGTGCCGTGCATCCTTCCAGATAACTCACGTACGAGTCGTCGTCGGCCACGATGAGCGTGCGCTCAAACTGTCCGGTGTTGCGGGCGTTGATGCGGAAGTAGCTGCTCAGTTCCATGGGGCATCTGACGCCTTTTGGGATGTAGACAAACGAGCCGTCGCTGAACACAGCGCTGTTGAGGGCTGCAAAGAAGTTGTCGCGATAGGGGACCACAGTGCCCAGGTACTGTCTCACCAGGTCGGGATGCTCTTTGATGGCCTCGCCGATAGAGCAGAAGATGATGCCTTTCTCGCGCAGCTTCTCCTTGAAGGTGGTCTTCACCGACACGGAGTCCATGATGGCGTCGACGGCGGTGTTGCCACTCAGCGCCAGACGCTCCTCCAGGGGAATGCCCAGCTTGTCGAAGGTCTTCTCCAGTTCGGGGTCTATCTTTCCGTCGCCCGCAGGTTTCTTGGCCATCGGGTCGGCATAATAGGAAATTTCCTGATAGTCGATAGGCGGCACATGCACGTGTCCCCACTTCGGCTCGGTCTGCTCTTTCCAGTAGCGGAACGCCTTCAGTCGGAACTCGAGCATCCACTCGGGCTCGCCTTTCTTGGCTGAGATGAGCCTGACAATGTCTTCGTTCAGGCCTTTCTCTATGATTTCAGTATGCACATCCGTGGTAAATCCGAACTCATATTTCTGTTCAGCAATCTGTTTGACGAATTCGTTACCATTCGGTTGTGGGGTGATATTGTCTTGATTCATTGATGCTAATGTGGTACTTCAAAAAAATAGCACGGTTCGCTCTTATTTCTTCATGTATTTGATGGCGAGCATGGTCAGGTCGTCGCTCTGTTCAGCATCGCCAACGAAGTCGTGAACGCTGTCGCTCATGGCTTTAATGATGGCCTCTGGAGAGTTTTCCTCCTCCAGCATCTCATGGGCCTTTGCCAGAATGCGCTCCTCGCCAAACTGTGCATAGTCGGCATTCTCTGCCTCATTCAGTCCGTCGGTAAATAAGAAGATGGTCGTCATGGGGTAGATATCGGCCTCCTGCTCGGTGAACGACCAGTCGCCCACAACACCCACCGGAATATTCGGGTCGCAGGGTAGTACACCCACTTTTCGGCCGATGAGCAGCGGTGAGTCGTGTCCCGCATTGCAGTAGTGCAGCTGTCCGGTGGTCAGGTTGAGCACACCGGCAAACATGGTGACAAACATGGTCGACTCGTTGCCTTCAGTCAGCGACTTGTTCAGAGCCTCGATGATGGTCTTCGGACTGTCGATGTGGCTCGACACATTGCGGAACAGCGCACGGGTGACGGCCATCACCAATGAGGCCGGGATGCCCTTGCCCGAGACATCTCCGATGCAGAAGAAGAGTTTCTCGTCGCGGATATAGAAATCGAACAAGTCGCCTCCGACGGCCTTTGCCGGTGTCAGGATGCCATATATGTCGATATCGTCGCGGTGAGGATAGGGAGGGAAGGTCTTGGGCAGCATGGCCATCTGAATGTTGTGGGCAATGCTCAACTCATTCTCAAGGGCTGCTTTCGAGGCTGCGGTCGTCGTCAGTTCCTTCACATATTTCTTCAGTTCGTGCTGCATGTCCTCAAACGAGTCGCGCATCAGTTTGATTTCATCGTTGTGCTTGAGACTGGGCAGTGGTGTGTCGAAGCGACCTTTTGCCACTTCCTGGGTCGAGGCGGCCAGCAGTTTCAGAGGTTTTGTGGCTTTCTTGATGGTTCTGCGGCAGACAAAGTAGACCACGAGCATGCTGAGCAGGATGAGCATAGCCAGGATGGTGCCCACAACGTAGGCGGCGATATCGATGCTCATGGCGGGCACTACAAGTCCCATCGACCATTTGGCATGCTTGATGGGTGAGTAGAATACATACATATCCCGTCCGCCTGCAAATTGGCAGGTGATGTTGATGTCATCCTCATCACCATAGTAGCCTTTTTCCCCGGCCATCATTTGTCGTCCGATGTAAGCCGTTGCCGTGTCTGGATCAGCTTTAGCCAGTGAGCTGAAGTTGTCTCTCAAGATGCGACTCTCATCGGGATGCACGATGAAGGTGCCGTCTTGGGTGATGATGAAGGCATAGGGTTTCCTCTTGTAGGTGGTGCCAAGCTCCTCACGTTTCTTTCGACTTTCCTCGGTCATCGTGCTCCATTCTTTCTTGTAGATGTCGTCTACTGTTTTCTCCACTCGTTTCTTGAGCCATTCCAGCGACATGTCAGCCCCCATAATAGCCACTGCGCGTCCCTTCTTGTCGTGGATGGGCACCAGCAGCGATACCAGCGGTGTGACGGAGTCGTTGCCCTCGAAGAAAGGCTTCGACCAAACACAGTCGTTGACCTTGAGCGCATCCGTGAACCACTGTGCCTTCAGATAGTCGTAATCGGCACTGCCGATGTTTTTGCGCACGAGGCTGTCGTTTCCCTCTCGGGCAACATACGGGCAGAACCAATGTCCTTTCTGCGGATAGTAGTCGGCGATGAAGCTGATGCCGCAATTGAGGATACGAGGATTCATACTGACCACTCGTTCCATGATGTCGTACAGATGGTCAGGTCTTTGCAGATTCTCCTCTATCTCGGGAACATGGTTGATGGCGCCCACATAGACATCGGACAATGATTGTTCAATATTTTCGACTGCTACATCCAAGAGCGCCTCGTGCCTCATTCCCTCCGCTTCGGCGATAAAACTGCCGCCAGCGACAAAAACGAAAAACGAAGCCAGCCCCAGAATGATGAACAACATGAGGATGATATTCCTTGTCAGCCTGTCGGAAAAACTCCGCATTTTCTGCTTTTTCTTCATCTTTTCTCCATCTTCAATTGCTTTCAGTGGTGATTGTCACGAGCGGGCCGATCAAGCTTGTTGGTCGGCACTCGCCGTTTCAATCATCCTCCATCTCAATCCTCCATCTTCAATCTTCAATCCTCAATCTTCAATCCTCAATCTTAGAGTTTCTGGTCGATTTCGATTTCGGTGAAGGTCTCGATGGTATCGCCCACCTGGATATCGTTGTAGTTCACCAGCGAGATACCGCACTCCAGTCCGGTAGCCACTTCTTTGGCATCGTCTTTGTAGCGCTTCAGGGCATCGATGTTGGCAGTGTGAATCACAATACCGTCGCGAATAACGCGGGCCTTGTCTTTGTTGTGCACCTTTCCGTCGATGACCAGTCCGCCGGCCACCGTGCCGACCTTCGAGATCTTGAACACCTGTTTCACCTCTATCTCGCCCGTCACGATTTCCTTCTTCACCTTGTCGAGCATGCCTTCCATGGTCGACTTGATGTCGTCGATGGCGTCGTAAATAATAGAATAGGTGTTGATCTCCACGCCTTCGCGCTCAGCCAGTTTGCGGGCGTCGGCCGACGGGCGTACCTGGAATCCCACGATGATGGCGTCGGATGCCGAAGCCAGCATCACATCGTTCTCGGAGATTTGTCCTACGGCCTTGGCAATGACGTTCACCTGCACCTTCTCGGTCGACAGTTTGATGAACGAGTCGGAGAGGGCCTCGATAGATCCGTCCACGTCACCCTTCACGATGATGTTCAGCTCGTGGAACTCACCCAGTGCGATGCGGTGCGAGATGTCGTCCAGACCCAGCGTCTTCGTGGTGCGCAGCGACTGTTCGCGCTGCAGCTGTGTGCGCTTGTTGGTAATCTCGCGTGCCTCCTGCTCGGTCTCCATCACATGGAAGGTGTCACCGGCTGTCGGGGCACCGTTCAGACCCAGGATGATGGCGGGCTCGGCTGGTCCGGCACTCTCGATGCGCTGGTTACGCTCGTTGAACATGGCCTTGATGCGTCCGTAGCTGGTTCCAGCCACGACGATGTCGCCCACCTTCAGCGTACCGTTGCTCACGAGCACCGTCGACACGTAGCCGCGTCCTTTGTCCAGTGTGCTCTCGATGATGCTTCCCGTGGCCTTGCGGTTGGGGTTGGCTTTCAGGTCGAGCATCTCGGCTTCCAGCAGAACCTTCTCCAAAAGGTCGTCTACGCCGATACCTTTCTTGGCGCTGATCTCCTGACACTGGTACTTACCGCCCCAGTCTTCTACCAACAGGTTCATGTTGGCCAGGTCCTCGCGTATCTTATCGGGGTTGGCACCCGGCTTATCAATCTTGTTGATGGCAAACACCATAGGCACGTTGGCAGCCTGGGCATGTGCGATGGCCTCCTTGGTGGTTGGCATCACGCTGTCGTCGGCAGCAATGATGATGATGACAATATCGGTCACCTGGGCACCACGGGCACGCATGGCGGTGAAGGCCTCGTGACCCGGCGTGTCGAGGAAGGTGATCCGACGGCCGTCCTTCAGTTTCACGTTATAGGCTCCGATGTGCTGGGTGATACCACCGGCCTCACCGGCAATCACGTTGGTGTTGCGGATATGGTCGAGCAGCGATGTCTTACCGTGGTCGACATGTCCCATCACGGTCACGATGGGCGCGCGGCTCACCAGGTCGTTCTCGTCGTCATCCTCCTCGGTGATGGCGTTCTGCACCTCGGCACTTACATATTCTGTGGTGAATCCGAACTCGTCGGCCACAATATTGATGGTCTCAGCGTCGAGTCGCTGGTTGATGCTCACCATGATGCCAATCGACATACAGGTGCCGATGACTTGGTTCACACCCACGTTCATCATCGTGGCCAGCTCTGAGACGGTCACAAACTCGGTCAGCTTGAGCACCTTGCTCTGTGCTGCCTCGGCGGCCATCTCCTCGCTCATGCGCTCCTGCACAGCCTCGCGCTTCTCCTTACGGTATTTGGCGCCTTTCTTGTTCTGGCTCTTCGAGGTCAGGCGTGCCAGTGTCTCTTTCACCTGGCGTGCCACATCCTCCTCGTTCACCTCCAGAGGCTTCTGGTTGCGCTTTTTCTTGTTCTTCTTGTTGTTGCCGCCGGCATTGGCATTGCCGCCCTTGTCGTTCTTACCTCCGAAGTTGCCGTTCTTGCCGGCAGCCTCGATGTCGACACGCTCGCTGCCAATGCGCGCGCGCTTCTTTTTCTTCTCGTTGTTGCCGCCATTGTTGTTGCCTCCACGGGTCTGGGCAGCCTTCTCCTCGCGCTCTTTGCGGCGCTCCTCCTTTGTCTTCTTCTTTGGACGGGTGCTCTGGTTCAGTGCGTCGAGATCGATCTTACCCTGTATCTTCAGCTGCGGGGCATTGTTCAGCATCTTCTTCTCGTTCTTGGTCATAAAGACCTCAGACTTCGAGCTGGCTGTCTCTGCGTCAGTGCTTTCAGCGACTGCTGGCTGCTCGGCAGGAGTCTCGGTCTTGGGCTCGGGCTGTGGCTGCTCAACGGCTTTCGGTGCCTCGGCAGTTTGTGGCTTCGGCTCGGGCTGTGGCTCTGCTTTCGGTTCGACCTTAGGTTCCGGTTTTGGCTCAGGCTTGGGCTCGGGTTTCGGCTCGGGCTTGGGCTCTGGTTTCGGCTCAGCCTTCGGTGTCACCACGGCCGGCTGTTCCTGTTTGGCAGGCTCCTGTGCCTTGGCGGGCTCGGGCTGCGTCTTGACAGGCTCAGCTTTCTTCTCAGGCTTCGTACCGACGGCAGCGGACTTTGCCTGCGGGTTCAGACTCTCCAGGTCGATCTTCCCCAGCATATTGAACTGCTGGCGGTTTTTCTCTGAGGGAGTCTCAGCCTTTTGCACGGGCTCTGGCGTACGTTTCTTCTCTTTCAAGTGCTTGGGGAAGAGCTTGTCGGCCTGTCCTTTGATTTCCTTGTCGCCCTTGAACTGCTCGACAAGTGCCTCGTACTGGCCGTCGCTCAGCTTGAAGTTCGGATCCGACCGAACCTCGCCCAGCTCTTTTCTTTTTTCCAGGAATTCAACTGCCGTCTGAAGTCCTATGTTCAATTCACGTATGGCTTTATTTAATCTGATACTCATTAATGTCTCCTTACCTTAATTCTTATTGTTCAAATTCCGTTCTTAATACATCCAGCAGATGGTCGACAGTCTCTTCCTCGAGGTCGGCTTTCTCGACCAGCATCTCGCGCGGAGCGTTGAGCACGGCCTTGGCGGTATCGAGGCCGATGGCCTTGATAGCGTCGATGACCCACTGGTCAATCTCGTCAGAAAACTCGTCCAGGTAGATGTCCTCGTCGGCGTCGTTCTCGTCAACCTCGCGGAAGACGTCGATGGTATACTCCGTCAGCATAGAGGCCAGTTTGATGTTCAGTCCGCCACGTCCGATGGCCAGGCTCACCTCCTCGGGCTTGAGGTACACCTCAGCCTTGTGGTTCTCCTCGTCGACGGTGATGCTGCTCACGCGGGCGGGGCTCAGGGCGCGCTGGATGAACAGTTTCACGTTGGCCGTGTAGTTAATCACATCGATGTTCTCGTTGCAGAGCTCGCGCACGATGCCGTGCACACGGCTACCCTTCACACCTACGCAGGCGCCTACCGGGTCGATACGCTCGTCGTAACTCTCAACGGCAATCTTGGCGCGCTCTCCCGGCATGCGGGCCACGCGCTTGATGGTAATCAGACCGTCGGCAATCTCGGGCACCTCGGCCTCCAGCAACCGCTCGAGGAACACCGGTGATGTGCGCGAGAGGATAATCTTCGGGTTGTTGTTCTCGTTGGTCACCTGGTGGATGACGGCACGGATGGTCTCGCCCTTGTGATACTGGTCGTTGGGAATCTGCTCAGCCTTGGGCAGAATCAGCTCGTTGTTCTCATCATCAACGAGCAGCACCTCGCGCTTCCACACTTGGTACACCTCGCCGCTGACGATCTGTCCCACGCGGTCCTTGTACTTGTTGTACAGTGAGTCGTGCTCTAGTTCGAGAATCTTCGAGGCCAGTGTCTGGCGGAGGTTCAGAATGGCGCGGCGGCCGAACTTGCTGAAGTTCACCTCCTCACTCACCTCCTCGCCCTCTTCGTAGTCGCTGTCTATCTTCTGCGCCTCGCTGAGCGAAATCTCTTTGTTCTCATCCTGCACCTCACCGTCGGGCACCACCACGCGGTTGCGGTAAATCTCAAAATCACCCTTGTCGGGGTTCACAATGACGTCGAAGTTCTCGTCACTGCCGAAAATCTTGGCGATCACGTTGCGGAAGCTTTCCTCCAGCACGCTCACCAGGGTAGTACGGTCGATGTTCTTCGTCTCTTTAAACTCTCTAAAGGTGTCGACCATGCTTACGGTCTCTTCTTTCTTTGTTGCCATTTCTATATTTTTTTTGATTCTTTTCCAGAATTATTTGAAGCTGATCAGGTATTTGGTATATTTCACCTCATCCATCTTAAAGGCATGGTCCACCACCTCTGTCACGGGGCGCTTGCTGCCTTCCTTCTTCACTTTCTCGGTGACGCCCACCACGAAGTCGTTGCCGTCGACGGCCTTCAAAATACCCTTCCATTTCTTTCCGTTGCCGTCGAGCACCTCCACCTCTTTGCCGGTGAAGTTGATGTACTGCTGCGGCACCTTGAACGGCTGGCCCAGGCCTGCCGATCCTACCTCCAATTCATAGTCCTGCTCGTCACGGTCGAGGCGTTCCTCGATGTAACGGCTCAGGTCGGCGCAGTCCTCAATCCACACGCCGTCGGCGTGGTCGATCTCGACTACGATCTTGTCGTCTTTACTCACTTCAATGTCGACGAGGAAATAATCCTTATCCTCGAGCCACTGGTCTACTAAACTCTTTACGGTGTCCTTACTGATCATATTTGTGTAATTAAAATGAAAATGAGAGGCTTCCGAGAAAGCCCCTCATTCCACTGAACGCTGCAAAAGTACTAATAAATCCGCACATGAGCAAATGTTTTTGCACTTTTCTTCCATTTTTCGGCTAAAATCCACGGTTTTTCCGTTCCATAACCACTTCTGATGAAATAAAATAGAGGGAGTATATGTCTCTAAGGCAACAGACTGGCTGTAAATGAATGGAGGGCATTTTGCAGTTTTTTATCGATTTATTTGCAAAAGGTCTGGAAAAAATGTAATTTTGCAATCAATCGAACAGACGGCGTACTGACGGCTGACGAGCAGTAAGCATGCCGACGCTTGGAGAGTAACTAAGAACCGAAGAAATACAATGAAAAGAATCGCAAGTATCATGACGGCATGTTTGCTGGCTGTTTGTGCGATGGCGCAACGCACGCCGGCTCTTGACGACGCTGCCTGGCAGCAGTCGGAATGGATCTCAGTGAAAGATGCGCCCGTGGTTGTGGGCAAGGCCTCGAAGGTGGGGCGGGCAGCCGATGGGGCCAGCTGGTTTGTGGCCAGCGTGAAGAACGCCAAGAAGGTGGTTGCCGCCAAATGGATGACCACGGGCCTGGGTGTCTATGAGCTCTATGTGAACGGCCAGACGGTGGGCGAGGAGGTGCTGAAGCCCGGCTTCACCCACTTTGCCAAGACCAAGCGGTCGTTCACCTACGATGTGACCAGCCTCTTTAGGAAAAAGCGTGGAGCTCAGAACCAGTTGGCCGCTCAGGTGACACCTGGCTGGTGGGCCGACAAGATCATCACAGCTGGCGATTTCGATGGTATGTATGGAGGGAAACCTGCTTTCCGCGCTGTGCTGGAATTGACCTTTGCCGACGGCAGCAGGCAGCTTTTCGGTACTGACTGTCAGCACTGGCGGGCCGGCATTGCAGGTCCCGTGCGCCACGCCGCTATCTTCGACGGTGAGGAATATGATGCCCGCATCAAACCCGGCTTTGCCGATTTGAACCTGCTGAAAGAGCCGGAGCGGAATACAACGTTTAAGGGTGAGATACTGCCCTCCGACGGTGCTGAGGTCTATCTGCGCAAAGACTTGGAGATGGCACAGGCCAAGGCGTATGTGTGGGAAGGCGTCACGGGAGCAAAGTCGTCTGATAAGTCCCGGGAAGTGGAGCATGGAAAGGTTGTCGTCAAGGAGCATCGCCTCCCCCAGACGCTTCGTCCCGGCGAGACGCTAGTGGTCGATTTCGGGCAGAATGCCGCCGCAGTCCCTGTCTTCGAATTCAAGGCCAAGGCAGGCACTGTGCTCACCTGTCTGCCGTCGGAAATCCTGAACGACGGCAATGGAGCTGAGGCCAGGGGCATGGACGGTCCCGAGGGGAGTGTGCATCGCCGCAACCTCCGTATGCACGAGAAAGGCATGCGGGTGGTTTACACCTTTGCCGATACCGACGATTACGTCACTTATCAGCCCCGCTACACCTTCTTCGGCTACCGTTACCTTTCTATCACGGCTACCGGCGAGGTGCAGTTCAGAGCCGTCAAGTCCATCCCCGTCAGTTCCATCACCCAAGCCATGGAGACGGGACGCATCACTACGGGTAACGACCTGGTCAACCGCCTCATCTCCAACACCTTGTGGGGACAGCGCTCCAACTATCTCTCCGTGCCCACCGACTGTCCGCAGCGCGACGAGCGACTGGGCTGGACGGCCGACACACAGGTCTTTGCCGAGACGGGCAGCTTCTTCGCCAATACCGACCGTTTCTTCCACAAGTGGATGCGCGACATGCGCGACTCGCAGAGCGACCAGGGTGGTTTCCCGGGTGTGGCTCCGACGGCACAATATGGCGCCGGGCCTCGCGACATGATGCGCGTGGGCTGGGCCGACGCCGGCATCATCGTGCCCTGGACGGTGTGGAAACAGTTTGGCGACATCAGCATCATCCATGAGAACTGGGAGGCGATGGACCGCTTCATGCAGCATGTGAATGCCACGAAATACGACCACCGGACATTGGCTGCCGAGAATGGCAACTACCAGTGGGCCGACTGGCTGAGCTACGAGCCGTTGGAGAGTTGCGGCGGTGGGGCTTTCGACAAGAACGGGCCGCTGCCCGATGCCATCACCTACTGGAACTATCTCAGCGCCTCCTACTGGGCTATCGATGCCGCGATGATGCGCGACATGGCGGCTGCCACAGGCCGTGATGCCGCACTCTATCAGCAGATGGCCGATGCCGCCCGGCAGTATCTGAGAGAGCAGTTCCTCGATGACCAGGGACAATTCAAGACCGCCATCTTCAACACGATGCAAACGCCCGCCCTCTTCGCCCTCCGGAACCACTTGGTGGAGGGCGAGGCGAAGGCAAATATGATGGCTCGCCTGCGCCAGAACTTCGCCGATCACGGCAACTGTCTGCAGACGGGCTTCCTCGGCACGAGCATCCTCATGCAGACTCTCACGGAGAATGGCATGGCCGACATCGCCTACGAACTGCTTTTCCAGCGGAAGAATCCCAGCTGGCTCTATTCCATCGACAATGGCGCCACCACCGTCTGGGAGCGCTGGAACAGCTATATGAAGGAATATGGCATGGGACCCAAGGGCATGAACTCGTTCAACCACTATGCCTATGGCTGTGTCTGTCAGTGGCTTTGGGAGAGTGTTGCCGGCATTGCCGCCGACCCTGCCAACCCCGGTTTCCGTCACATCGTCATGAGTCCCGTGCCCAACCGTCGCTTGGGCTTCGTCAGTGCTGAATACCAGTCAGCAGCGGGCCTCATCAAGAGCAGTTGGAAGTACGAGGGCGACCTGTGGACGTGGGACTTCACCATCCCCGAGGGAGCCACAGCTACCGTCACGCTGCCCGGCGAAACAGAGAGTCGCGAATATGCGGGCGGCACCTATCATGTCACCAAACGTCTGTAGTCATTAGTGGAGCAATGTGATGTGTGTGCGATTCGTGGAAGATGAATGAATCCGAATAGACGTGTTATTATAACGCGTCCAATTCAGACACATAAAAAGCGAAGCCGTGTGGCCTCGCTTTTTATGTAAGCTAAATTGGAAGCTATTTTGTCAGCCTCATGTTCAGCAAATCACACAATTCCTGCGGTTTGATGTTGAGACCATCTGCCGGCAAGGATTCCTGAACCCCAGCAATTCTTTCATTCAATTTCCGAATGGTGCGACCTGCGCTGCTTGCACCATTCATCTTCTGTAACTCTACTTCTTTCTTATATTTTATCCCTATTTGTTTAGATGATGCCACATTGACAAGATAGAATTCTTCCACATCTGCAAAACGAACCTCCCAGTTCTTCATTCCGCCATCCCCGGAAACAGATTCGTCTGTAATGATATAATAGGCTTTGTGGCCGATTCTTTCTCTCAGTATGAGAAACAACATGAAAAGTCCACCTCCGCCAAAGAATAAGATGCCAGTCCATACTATGAATGAATGATTTCCATGTAGAAGCAGAAAAATTCCCATTGCAACAAACACAAAACACACAGCTATCAAGGCTATGTTTTTCCAAATTGAATGATATATTCTAATCTTTTCCATAAATCCCGATTTATCTGTCAATTGGTGTATATTCAATCTTGGCTTCCTCATCGGTTGCTTCAAGTTTCATAATCACAGGACGCAGACCATCATTGCAACTGACAATGGCAACTCCTGGTTCCTTAATCCAGTCACCATAGTAGAACAGCCCTTTGTCTGCACCATGTGCCAAGGCGAACACATACTGGTAGATGGCCTTCCATGCCTCGTCACAAAAGCCATCTGGCTTTGCATAGTCGGCATAAAACACATCGCCCACCTTCATCATGGGACAGGCTTTCAGTCCACAGATGCCATATTCTTTCGCCAAGTCCTCATTCAGCATCGTTTTGAGGATGGTAATCTTTACTTTCTTCATAGATATATGTTTCTTTCTATTTTTTTTTAGTGAATTCGTATACAGCCCATGTAGGCAGAATGACCAATAACAATAAGCTTATCTCCACCAATACATATGAGCCAAAATAGTCAACCAATGTCTGGAATTTCTAAACCCCATCTGCGAGGAACACCAGGAGGACAAACCAGCAGAGGAAAAAATGGTTGCATACTTGATTTTACGTTTCTTGATATTCATTTTACCACATCTAAATCAATCTCATGCAGATAAATACTTTGCCCGAATAGCTTTTGGAAGTTTCGATACGATGAGCTGATAGGATTCTCTAATCAATCCCACTACAATTGCTTCTTCCATTTCTTCGTAATATACGTCGCTCCAATGTGTCTTGTTCCAATGGTAGGCAGGAGTTACGGCAGAGAATTGTTCTCTAAGCTCGATATTCCTGTCTGGTGACAACTTCAAGGCAATTCTTGAAACTCCGTCCTTCATATCATACCTGCCACCGCCTAACCACAGGCAGACGAATATCTTTCCTTCCAAACGAAAGTTAAGAATATCTTCACCAAAGGCTTGGTCCTCGGTCACACCTGGAAGTGATAACGTGTACTCTCTGATCTGCTCAATGTTCATACTTTGGAAACTATTTTTTACTGAACTAAACAAACCAAACGGCGTGCAAAGATGAAATCTTCCTATAGTCAGGTTCATTTTACTCATTATAGCCGAACTGCTTCAGTTCCTCATCGGTCACATTCATCAGGCGCTTGCACTGGTCGGTCTTCTCACTTAATACTTTCACACCCTGCTCCATGCCACGCAAATAGAAATCGCCCTGCTTTTTGATGTGTCTACGGCATCTCGAGGAGCGGAGAATCGTTGCTACGGTCTCCTGCAAAGACTCGGTAGGATGGTCTGAATAGAAAACTTTTTCCAAAAACATGTCACTCAACTCATCTTTTTCTGCTTCAAGTCGCTCCTGAAACTTGACCATCAGTCGTTTAGCAGAAAAACAATTGCCTGCCAGTTCGATAAATTCGCTGTTGCCGATGCTCTTCCATGTCTCGATATTACTGCTGAAAATGGTTTCTGCAGTTTCGTCTATCGTGTTGAAATTATGCGAGAGGATGCCTGTTACAAACATTGACAGCGTATCCTCAGAAACCGTGTCCAAGTGGTCTTTCGCAGCCAGCACCTTCGCATTAACCTCGTCTATAGTCTGCAGTTCTTTTACCATCAGAGCGAGGTCCTGGACAAAACTCTCAAGATTATGAATCACCATCAATGCTGCCGTCCGCTCCGTTTCCTGCTTTTCACGGTACTCAATCCATGCAGAGGTGCCGAAAGTCAGAATGATACCAATGACGGTACCGAGTGTGCAACTCAAAGTCTGTTTCCAAAAGTCAGATAACTTCCATTTCATATTTTCTGAATCAAGTTTGTTTGTTACTAATCTTTTATGCAAAAGTATATAAAAAACATGAGAAATCGAATATCTTGTTAATTTTAGTCGCAAAACGAGCGATAATTCTTCTGTATTTTAACGCTACACGTCGGTTTTTACCTGCATATTTCATACCCTCGG
>DEFO01000054.1 GCA_002350805.1 Prevotella sp. UBA2850 | reverse complement strand
GTTAACATCCAGCTGAGACCGTCGTGTGTATAATGGAAATATTGGTTCGGGCAGCTATGGGGAACGCTCTGAGAGCTTTAGAAGAGTGTTCTGACGGCTGATTCTACATCTATTCTTTAGCTAAAGTAACCTTCCTCGATTCCAGAGCAGCCTTCTGCGTTTCCAGAGTAACCTTCTACATTTCTATAATAACCCTCTACGATTCCAAAAGCAGTCCTCTACGATTCCAAGGTCACAAAAAAAAGACCCGTGCCAGATGGCGGCACGAGTCTCTATCATCGTTTCATCATGATACTATTTCAGGAAACCAGTAGTTCTGCCGGGCGAATACAGTTCCCACAGCGAAGCCACCACCCAGCCGGGTGCGAAAATGTCGTTGTAGAATCCCTTGCCGTTACGGCCATAGTCCCAGCAGGTGTGCTGCACGACCTCGGGATTGTAGCCGGGCACCGCGATGCCACAAAGACGGTCGGGGGTGGGAAGCAACTGGCAGAGCGACGAGCTGATGATGTCGTGCATCTGTTGGAAGCGCTGCTCGCCCGTCTCGTCAGCCAGCCAGCTGACAATGTGAGCCAGTTCGAACACGAAGACATCGATGTGGTTGTTCTCCACCGACACATTGCTCCAGCCGCGGCTCTTGAAGCCCAGGTCGCCCAGCATCTGGCCCTGTGCAAAGGGCACATCCCAGAGGTAATACCACGAAAGGGCGAAATAGGCAGCCTGCTGACAAAGCTGAATGTAGTGCTGGCGCTCTTTCTTGCCGGTCACCATGGCCAGATAGTAGGTAGCGGTCACGGCGCTGATGGCTGCTTCCTTGTCCTCGCAGTTGGCATCGAGCGTCGAGGAGAAGTAGTCGCTCTTCGAGATGATGTTCTGCTCGAGGTAATCAACAGTCAGCCGGGCAGACTTGAGGTAGCGTTTGTCGCCGAAATACTTGTAACCCATCACCAACGTAGAGGTAGCGCTGGGCGTCGAACCGCCCGAGGCATCGACATCGCTATGGTCGTCGCGGAATTTGCGGGGGAAATGACCGTCGGCCTTCTGCAACTCCAGCATGTTATTCAGCAAGGTCCTCACCCGCTGTTCCCACTGGCGGTGCTGGCGGCCGTGCCGCTTTTCGTAGGCCAGATAGTGGATCACGGCATAGACAGCCTCCGACTGTTCGCGAATGCTGTGAACCACATCAGCGTCGGCGGGAATACCATTGGCTATGCGCATCTCGTCTTTCAGCCACCCTTTGGCGGTGAATCCATGTTGCAGCCAACTGTCGAAGATGGCTTGCCCGGTCTCTACCAAGCGCTGCTCGCCGGTCTGCTCACCATATTCCAGCGAATTGAAGGCATTGAGCAACACACGGCCACAGAAACCCAGTTGAACATGGTCGACGGGCAGACAGTCGTCGCACCGGATGGAGAGTCCCGAATGGTATTTTAGCGCATAACGGTCGACATAAGCCTGCCGGAAATAGTTGGCCAGTTGGGCTTTCACTTGTTCGGGAGAATACAATGGCTGCAAGGGTTGCGGATGAAGCTGGTCGAATGCCCACCGCCATGTGTCAGCCACAAACTGACCATAATCGGCCGACTTTCCCTCTCGCACCAGCCATGTCAGCGTCTTGCGCTCACCTTTCTCCAAACGGGCAAAGGCCGTCATGGAAGGAGCCAATGTGAGTTTGCGAATGTAGCGCTTGGGCGTTTCCATGTAGGGATAGCCGAATGTGAGCGCCGCACTGCCCTGCTCATTGTCGAAACCCAGATAGCCGATGGAGGTGGGGCCGCCCAGTATGACCTCACCTTCCTGATGGGTGGTCAGCGCATCAGCAGAGGCATCCAACTGGCGCATCACCAGGCACGAAGTGCCCGACTGACCATTGTAGACAGCCGTCAGCGGGGCTGCCAGACGGTCTTCGCGGAAATTCCAACTGCGCGAGGTATGGAACGAGGGCGCCTCCTTTGGCGAGCGTAGGTTCTTATGATACCAGAATCCCGGCAGATAGAAATCGCAATCGTCGGTGGGCATTCCGGTCTGCATGCTGACACCCAGATTGAAGTACACACGCTCACGGGCTGTCAGCGTCAGCGTCAGCAGGCTGACTTCGCCTTTACGCTCCACTTGCTGGGTTATCTCCACGGGCAACGATGCGGCTGCCTTCAACTGGTTGCCGTCTTTCGACAGCTGATGGACGACGGCGGCATTGCCCGGCTGCTTGAGCATGAGCTGATAGCTGACGTCCCACGCCATTGTTTTCGACGACAGACACAACAAAATGGAAATACAGGTTAATAATTTGATTTTCATAGATTTATATACTTTTATGAATGTTTACGTTTATACAAGTAGAAATGCTTCTTCTGACTGTTTTTACTTCAGTTTCGCAGGCCGGACACCCTCTTTCGTGATTCTTACCGGACGGATCAAACCATTGGCATCGAACTCCAGCTTGTCGATGCATGTTACCCTCGAGTTGGCGGCTGTCTCACCCAACGGACGACGATGGTAGACGATGTACCAGTCATCGCCTTTCCCTTTGATGACCGAATGATGACCGGCACCGGTGGCTACTGCCGCATCCTGCTCCAGTATTTTTCCAATACGGCGGAACGGGCCCAGTGGCGAGTCGCTGATGGCATAGCTCACGCAATAGTTGGGCAGCCCCCACCCTCCTTCGCTCCACATGAAATAGTATTTTCCATCGCGCTTCAACATAAACGGACCTTCCACATAGTGCTCGGGAGTCACCTCTTTATATATAGTACCATCGGGGAAGGGAACCACGCTGAGCAAATCGTCGGCCAGACGCACCACATTGCAATGTCCCCAGCCTCCATAGTACATGTAATACTGACCGTCGTCATCGCGGAAGACATATTGGTCGATGGGCTGTGCGCCATTGACAATATGCTGGATGAGGGGTTTGCCCAATGCATCTTTGTAAGGTCCCTGCGGCTTCTTGCTCACAGCGACACCGATGCCGCCCACTTCGCCCTCGTGCACATCGTTGGCTGAGAAGAAGAGATAATACATCCGTCCTTTCTTCACAATGGCAGGTGCCCACATGGCACGGCGTGCCCAGCTCACCTGCTCGCTGGTCAGCACTCGGGGATGCTTCTTCCACGTCACCAAGTCTTTCGAAGAGAACGCATCGAAAAACAACTGCTCGTCGTAAGGGGCTGAATAGGTTGGGAACACCCAACAGCGGCCATTCAGCACAATCGCCTCGGGATCGGCATACCATCCGGGAAAGATGGGATTGCCACTATGGCTCTTCTGGGCCTCTGCGCAAGCGGCTGCACACAACACGGCAGCCACCAGTATGTATTTTCGTATGTTCATTTCCTAACCATGTATTTCTTATGACCATGTATATAGATGCCGTTGGCAGTAGGACGCTCCGTGCGGATGCCGTTGAGCAAGTACCAACCTGACTCGGGCATGGTGGCAGCCGTCAGCGACGACACGGCAGTAGAGCCGCCCTGTGGTTTCAGCTCTATCTTGTCGATGTAGGGAGCCCAGCTCATGTCGTTGCCTAGCACGATGGTGTTGGTACCAGCCTTCAGGGTCACGGTGACAGTTCGTACTTGCGCCGAGGCAGCCTCCCACGAGCCAGTCGACGGATACACCTCAGTCATCTTTGTTCCGTTGTTCACCCTGACATACATCTGACGGTTCTGCGCACAGAAATAAATGATGTCCAGGTCATATTTCCCAGCGTCGGGAGCATCGTACTTGAACGTCAGCAGATTATCCGTTCCACTACCTATATAATTCACATACTGCCCACCCGACGCATCGTCGTCGTTGGCAATTGTGGCCTGTCCGGAGGCGACGGCGTGCTCTGCCTCCAGCACATCGGGAACCGACGCCAAGAAGATGACCTCTATCTTCTCGATGGTCGGAAGGGCCGGATCGCAGTTAAAGCGCAAGGTGTTGTCTCCTTCGGTCAGCGTGACAAACAAGACCATCTGACTGGTCTTCTCCTTGGCCGCAGGAAATACTGCCAGGGCGGCATCGGCCTGGTTGACGGTCAGATAGACATTTCGTTTCTCGTCAGAGCGGTAATACACATTGACTCTGTAATGCCCGGCACGCTCAACCTGGCAATGGAACGTCATCACTTGATCGCCCTCACGACTGGCATCAGTCCCCTGAAGTGTCTGTTTCCATGTGGTGGTTCCGTCGAATGTGTCCTCCAAAGAGACGCTACAAGCGGCTGTCAGCGCCGTGGATGCGCCAAACGCAGAGCCAGAGGCTGTATAGTTCACTTCGCCGTACATCCCATCCTCGCCGGCCTTGGTGAGCCAGGCAGAATGGCCGAACGACTTGGAATTCATATTGTTGTAGGCATGGAAAGCATTCTTGATGAGCCATTGACGACTGTCGGCATCGGAGAACTCACGGGCATAAAGTCCGGCATAGCGCATGAGAATTCCCTTGAAGCCCTGGAAGTCGCCATCGGCATTCTGACACACATGCACAACCCCATGCCCATTACAAAGGTTTTGTTTCGCATAGGCAATGATGCGGTCGGCATCCTGACGGTACTGCTCGTCGCCGAAATGGCGGTACAACAGCACCGCGGCTCCTAGCATTGTGCCCTGATTATAGGTAGATGCCCACGTGTTACGACTCGTCACGTTGCCGGTAGAAGGGTCGAACACCACACTATCGTACACCTGTCCGGTGGAGGGAACAAAGAGATGTTTGCGCTGATTGCCATACAACTCACGGGCTTTCTCGTAATAGCTGTCATCGCCTGTTCCGGCGGCAATATAGCAGGCTGCCACCTCTGCAGGACCATTGATGCATGAGTTCGCGCCATTGCGGTCACCCGACTGCTCTGCCCATCTCAGCAAACCGACATATCCCAGGTAGGCGCGTTCCCATATCAGGTCGAAGTTACGCTTGGCATCGTTCAGATAGGTCTGCTTTCCAGTCAGATGATAGGCGCGGGCGGCGGCTATAATGAGCCACATCACGTCGTCGTTGAAGTCGTAGCCATACCAGTTGTAGCCGCCTATCACCGTGCCGCTGTTCCATGTCGTGCCCACGTGGTATCGCATGTAACTGTAACACGACTCGAAGACATTCAGAAAGGTGCGGTCGCCCGTGGCCTCATAACAGTCGAGAAGAGCCTCCATGGTTTCGGCCTCGCCCCATCCTCCATTCAGGAAGGTGCGATATCCGCTACCTTTATCTATCATGTATTGGCGCAAAAAGCCGTTCAGCATGCGCTGACGGGCATCGCTATTGAATGCCTGGCAAGGCTCCACCTCGACCAAATGCCATGTCTGGGCATTACTGCCGACCGTCGGCTGGCGGCCGTCGGTTGTGCTGATGACACGCAGATACTTATTCTGCTTCAGCAGGTAGGCATTGGTGCTCTCATCCACCAGCTCCAGGGTCCATGCACTAGGCTCCGAGCGCTGGCTGATGGAAATATTGCTGGCATCGAGATACTTTCCTGTATACACATTCCGCCAGGCAACATTGCCGTCGCCGGCATCCTCGGCCGTCCATTGTTGTGCCGGCACGTTGGTCTCTGTCCACACCACCACAGCCGCTTTCTCATCGAGTGAGGCATCTTTCACGAACAACGATTTCTCGGCATTGGCATCGGGCACGATGCGGTAGGTCTTGCCAATTTCCACTCCTGCCGAGGCGGCACACGGCATTGCCAGCAGCAAACAAGCTACGAGGCTTTTTCTTATCATCATCTGAGTCATCTTTTCTGTATCTTCTTCAGTAAATCTGTTTTTCCGTCGTCTATCAGTTTTAATATAAGCTCACCGAACAGCGAGTTCTGCCAGGCAAACCACGAACGGGTGTAGTTGGAGGCGTCGTCTTTGTTGAACGACTCGTGAATGAAGCCCGTACCGTTGTCGGTGTCGACCAGCATTTGCAGGCAGGCGGCTATCTCGGCGTCGTTGGTGCTGGTAAAGGCCTTCATCATGATGGACATAGGCCACACCATATCGTAGCCTACATGCGGTCCGCCAATGCCTTCGCCCGCACGCCCGCGATAGTAATAAGGATTGTCGTCACTCCATACGAAACGGCGTGTATTCTGATAAATAGGATCCTGGACACTCACATCGCCCAGATAAGGCATGGCCAACAGACTGGGCACATTCGAGTCGTCCATGAGCAGATGATTGCCGAATCCGTCGACCTCGAAGGCATAAATCTTGCCATACTTCGGATGGTCGTACACAGCATATTCCTTCAGGGCCCTGTCTACCTCCTCTGCGAGCGCAGAGCAGTCCTCTGCCAAACTGGAGCAGCCGTTTACGCGCGTCAGGATATCGGCTGCCTTGCGCAACGAACTCACGGCAAAGAAATTCGACGGCACGAGGAACTGAAAGACTGTTGCATCGTCGGAGGGACGGAAAGCCGAGGCAATCAGTCCTACGGGCTTCACGGGATTACCATATCCGTTGTGGCTCATGGTGTCGTACTGGCGAGGCGTGGAACGCTCAAAATGATACGGACCGCGGTTCTGCTTGCGCTGTTGCTCACGGAAGGTCTGCAGGATTTTCTTCACCGCCTGCTGCCACAACTCGCCGAAGATGCTCTCATCGCCCGTCACCTGCCAGTAGTAATAGGCCAGACGGATGGGGTAGCACAACGAGTCGATCTCGTATTTCCGCTCATGCAGCTCGGGCTTCATGTCGGTATAATCGCTCGCCCACTCTCCGCCAGTAGGCCCCATATTGAACGCATTGGCGTATGGGTCGATACAGATGCATTTCAACTGGCGCAGGATGGTTCCGCGCACCATCTTGCGTATCCTCTCGTCGCTCTTGGCAAAACGCACGTAAGGCCACACTTGTGCAGCCGAGTCGCGCAGCCACATGGCATGTATGTCGCCTGTATATACAAAGGTATCATCGTCGCCCTCGGCATCGCTATAGTGCACCGTGGTGTCGAGGGTGTTGGGGAAACAATTCTCAAACATCCATGCCAGATACGGGGCCTCTCTTAACAGGCGCTTCACTTCCTTGATTTTCCGCTCAACAGCATCGGAGCGGAACAGGCGCTCGGCAGGGGCTGGCCGGCGGGCCGTCTGCGTGTTGTCGGCAGGCAGGGCGATGCGCTCGGCATACGACAAAGGGGGTTGCACTTGCTGGGCGGCGGCTAGAGTAGCCATCGCAGCCAGCTGACAGGTGATAAACAGGGTTTTCAGGTTCATTTCGAAAGAATACTTTGATGAATACAGCTGCAAAGATAAATAAAATAGGATGACAACGGATGGAAAACGGGAAATGTATTACCTGTGTTTTTCCGTTCACGACATCAACCACATGACTGTCAGCGCCTTACAAGATGGCACCACGTGGCTTTTGTATAACGGAAATGTAACGGTCCAACGGCGGATAGTCGTGCGCGTTGCGGAGGAAACGGGCAAGGGGGAACAATACAATGGCAGGAAAAACATGAAATAATATTTCATATCAGAAAAAAACGTGTAACTTTGCAGCGTATCAACTATCATGACAATGACTAAACACAGAAAACTAATGGCGGCCACGGCCACCTTGATGCTGATGCTGCTGTGCTGCACACAGCATGTCGGCGCCCAACAAAGCGACAACTATCGCAGTCTGCTGCGCAACCCGAATGTGAAGGTGGAGAGCACCAATCTGCCCATCGTCCTCATCAACGTGGGCGGGAAGACCATCCTGCGCGACAGTTATGTACTGGCCAAAATGACCATCATCGACAATGGTGAGGGGAACACCAACCATGCCGACACTACGGCGTGGCCGGGGCAGCACATCGACTACGAGGGATGGATTGCGCTGAAATACCGAGGCAACACGTCGTTCACGTCGGCCGACAAGAAGCCGTATGCCTTCCGCACGCTAGAGACCAACGACGTGGAGGGCAAGAAAAAGAAAGTGGCTCTGCTGGACATGCCTAAGGACAATAAATGGGGATTCATTGCCCCCTGGTGCGACGAGACGATGATGCGCGATGTGCTCTCGTTTGAGCTCGGACGCCCGTGGTTCGAATGGGTGCCGCGGGGACGCATGTGCGAGGTGATGCTCGACGGCACCTACTACGGCGTGTATGTGCTCTGCGAACGAGTGTCGAAGGGTAAGTACCGTCTGGACCTGGACGACCCTGGCGAGACAGACGGCGACCTGACGGGCGACTACCATGTGAGCGTCGACCACGGCTACGACCCGCATTTTGTGTCGGGCTATCATCCCTGGCAGGCGATGGACGGCAGCAAGGTGGCGTGGAACTACCAGATTAAATATGAATACGGCGACCCCGACGACGAGGAGTTTGCCAGTCTGCCCGAGGGCGCCCGCGAGGCGTTGCACCAGGAGGTGGACAAGATGGAGGCCTCGTTCATGGCGGACGACTGGAACAGTGCTGAGGGCGGCTACCGAAAGAGAATCGACGTGCAGTCGTTCATCGACTATATGCTCTCTACTGAGGTATCGATGAACATCGACGGCTACCGGCTGAGCACGCATCTTTACAAACACGGCGAGAAACGCTGCGAAAAGGAGGGCACCGACCCGAGGTGGAAGGCTACACTGTGGGACTATAACATTGCCTGGGGAAACGCCAACTACTACGACGGCGAGAAGACCGACCAATGGCAATACGAACTGAACATGAAATTCCAGGGCGATGACTGTCCCGTACCGTTCTATTGGTACCGCATGCTGCAAGACGAGCGCTTTGTCGATGACCTGAAAGAGAGGTGGCAGCAATACCGCAACGCCAACTACAGCACAGAGCGCATCATGCATACCGTCGACTCGCTGGCCACACTCATCAAGAGCGGTGGCGCCGCCGACCGCAACGAGCAGGCATGGGGCGTTTTCACCCGCGACTATATCTGGCCCATGCCCTACTATGCCAAGAGCTACGACGATGCCGTCGACCACATGAAGGAATGGATACAACGGCGTCTGCTCTTCCTCGACCGCCATCTGCTGCCGCCAAGGACGGTTGAGACGGAGCCCATCGGCGTGGCGTCGGGATGGAATGCCGACATCGTGGCCGAGCAGCTGCCTGCCAACAACTACACCACGGTCACCGTCGACGGCGCCGACCGTGCTTTCTATGCCGAGAGCCTGAGAAGCAGTGGCGGACTGCCCAAGAACCGCTCGATCACCTCTGCCCACGAACAGGCTACGTTTGAGCTGGCACCCTACAACGGGCAGAACGCTCTGTCGCTGCGCAACAACGGGCAACAGGGCACCATCGTGTTTGATGTCCCTGTGGAAACCAGCGAGCTGTTTGTGCTGGCAACAAGTGGTAACGGGAATGCCGAGGTGCGCATCACCCTCAACTATGCCGACGGAACAACCACCGATGCCGGACTTTACACCATTCGCGACTGGTCGGTAAGGCAGGAAGCCCTGCAGGGCGACGAGGCAGTGACAGCACTGGGCAACATCCAACGTGCCAACAACACCTACAGCAGCGACAATCATTACTGCTTGTTCGACTTCTCCATTCCCACCGACAACCGACAGCTGCAGTCGGTGACGTTTACCTCCAACAACGATGCCTATGCCTCAATCATGGCATTGTCGGCCCTCAAATCATCCTCTGCCAGCGGTGTGAAAAACATCTGCGAACGTGTGGGAAGCAACACCGGCACGGCCATCTACAACCTGGGGGGCATACGCATCGGCCAGTGGCAAAAGGGCATCAACATTGTGAGGACTACGGACGGAAAGGTCGTCAAGGTAATGAAATAAAAACAGAGAATCAACATGAAGAAACTATTGACTGCGGGACTGCTGACCATTATCAGCGTGGCGTCGATGGCGCAGACACCCGAATTGTTTAAACCTTATAAGACAACACAGCTCAGAGTACCGTCGGTGCCACTCATTGTCAGCGACCCGTATTTCAGCATCTGGTCGCCTTACGACCATCTGACCGACGGCACGACCCGCCACTGGACGAACGACGAGAAGCCGTTGGAGGGGCTGCTCCGAGTCGACGGTGTGACATACCGATGGATGGGAACCGACCGCAGCATCTTGGAGTCGGTCGTACCCATGGCCGACGAAGCCGCCTGGGAGGGTGCCTACACCCGCGACAAGCAAGCGGGCAACGACTGGGCCCAGCCGGGGTTCAATGCCGCGAATTGGCAGCGGGGGAAAGCTGCCTGGGGAAGCAACGGACAGAGCGATGTGCGCACACACTGGAGTGAGGAACACAGCGACTTGTATGTACGGCGCGATGTGGAACTGTCGGCAGCCGACCTGCAAGCAGACCTTTATCTGGTTTACTCTCACGACGATGTCTTCGAACTCTATCTCAACGGCACGAAAGTGGCCGACACGGGCGAGGCATGGAGAGAGGGTGTGCGCCTGCACCTCGACACCAAGCTGAAGGCATTGCTGCACGAGGGGAAGAACGTCATCGCTGCCCACTGCCACAACACCACCGGCGGTGCATATACCGACTTCGGCTTATTCAAGGATATCAACCCGGGAAGCTCTGCCATGAAGACGGCGCAGCAGAAAGCTGTCAGTGTGCTCGCCACCAACACCTATTATACATTTGTGTGCGGTCCGGTGGAGCTCGACGTGGTATTCACGGCTCCTATGCTCATCGACGATTACGACTTGCTCTCATCCCCCATTAACTACATCTCCTATCAGGTGCGCTCTGCCGACGGTGGTGAACACGACGTGCAGTTCATGGTCAGTGCCACACCCGAAATAGCGGTCAACAAAGCCAGTCAGCCTACACGCACCCAACTAGTGAAAAGAGAGGGAATGACATACGCTCAGACGGGTACCATCGAACAGCCCATCCTAGCGAAGAAGGGCGACGGCATTTGCATAGACTGGGGCTGGCTCTACATGCCGGCCGGCCATGGCGAAGTCAGCATTGGCGACGCCATCACCTCAAGGAATGATTTCATGAAGACAGGACACACCCAGACCAGCCAACACGTCATCGACTGCCGCAAACCATCACAGATGCCCCTGTTGTGCTATGTCCATCAACTGGGGAGGGTCAGACAGGCTGCCAGTTTCATGATGATTGGCTACGATGAGCAGCAAGACATTGAGTACATGTACAAGCGCTATCAGGGCTACTGGGCACATGGCGGCACGGTGAGCATCTTCCAACTGTTCAACCGCATGAACGCTCAGTATGCCAGCATCATGCAGCGCTGCCGGGCATTCGACCAGCAAATCTACGACGACGGCATGCGGGCTGGCAACAGTCATTATGCCGAGATTCTGTCAGCTTCCTACCGCCATGTCATCGCTGCGCACAAACTATTCCAGGATGACATGGGCAACTTACTCTTTTTCTCGAAGGAAAACAATTCCAACGGATGCGTCAACACGGTAGACCTCACCTACCCCGAGGCTCCGCTGTTTCTCGTCTATAATCCCGAGCTGCAGAAAGCCATGATGACCTCTATTTTCGACTATTCGCTGTCAGGACGCTGGACCAAGCCATTCGCCGCCCACGACTTGGGCACCTACCCTATTGCCAACGGTCAGGTCTATGGTGGTGACATGCCTCTCGAGGAGGCAGGCAACATGCTTGCGCTGGCTGCCCAGCTTTGTAAGATTGACGGAAACACGAGGTATGTCGACAAGTACTGGGACATCATCACCACATGGGCCGATTATCTCTCCGACAACGGACAAGACCCTGCCAACCAGCTCTGCACCGACGACTTTGCCGGCCACTGGGCACACAATGCCAACCTGGCAGTAAAAGCCATCATGGGCATTGCCGGCTATGCAGAAATGGCACGCATGAAAGGACTCCATCAGGTGGCCGACAGGTATCTGAGCCGCGCACGGCAGATGGCACGCCAATGGGAGAAGGATGCCCGTGAAGACGACCACTACCGCCTGGCTTTTGACCGACAGAACACCTGGAGTCAGAAATACAATATGGTGTGGGACAAGCTTTGGCAGACAAATGTCTTCAGCAACGAGGTGATGGAACGCGAAATTAAATACTACCTGAAGCATCAAAACCGCTACGGACTGCCTCTCGATGTTCGAAAGGACTACACCAAGAACGACTGGATCATGTGGACCGCCTCGATGGCCAACGACAAGAAAACATTCCTGCGCTTTGTGGAGCCTATATATCATTATATGAACGAGACCGAGAGCCGGGTGCCCACAAGCGACTGGTACGACACCAAGACAGGACGCATGGTGGGATTCAAGGCCCGCTCTGTCATCGGCGGTTTCTGGATGCAGGTGCTCATGCAGAAAACAAATGGTATCACCCAATAAAAAACTTGATTCAACTTTCTGAAGTAGTTAAGAAGTCAGTAGTTAAAGAAGTTAAGCCATATGCAATGTGATACACAATTCACAACAAGGTAATGGCTTAACTACTGTCCGTAGGACGAGCGTTGCGATAACTACTTTAACTACTTAACTACAAAGAAGTTGAGCGAATGCGAAACTTGAAAACTTGAGTCAATGAAACGATTTCTTTGCTGTATTGTGTTAGCAGCCAACCTGTTTGGCGTCAGTGCCAAAGAGCCGGTTGACTATGTCAGCACACTCGTCGGAACACTATCGAAATACTCGCTCTCTACGGGCAACACCTACCCTGCCGTGGCATTGCCGTGGGGCATGAACTTCTGGACGCCACAGACGGGTGCCATGGGCGACGGCTGGCAGTATGTCTATACCGCCGATAAGATACGCGGCATCAAGCAAACCCATCAGCCCTCCCCATGGATAAACGATTACGGCCAGTTTGCCATCATGGCCACCACCGGCACTCCCAAGTTCGACGAGAACGAGCGTGCGTCGTGGTTCTCACACAAGGCTGAGACTGCCACACCTTATTATTATAAGGTCTATCTGGCCGACTGGGATGTAACGGCTGAAATCACACCCACCGAGAGGGCTGCCATGATGCGCCTCACCTTCCCTGAGACCCGGCAGGCTAACATCATCGTTGATGCCTTCGACGGTCAGGCAAACGTAGTCGCCGACAGAGAGAAAAGGTGTATCACCGGTTATACCGTAAAGAACAGCGGGGGCGTTCCACAGAATTTCCGCAACTATTTCGTCATCGAGCTCGACCACGACTTCACCATCACTCAGCAAGTGGCCGACGGGCGTCATGGAGTAGTGATTTCCTTCAGCACCCGTCGAAATGAACAGGTACACATGCGCATCGCCTCATCGTTCATTAGCGAGCAGCAGGCACGTCAGAACCTGCTCGAACTGGGTGGTGGCTTCGATTTCGACCACATCTGCCAACAAGCTCGCAACCGATGGAACGAGGTATTGGGACGCATTGAGGTGGAAGACCCCGACACCGACCACCTGCGCACATTCTACAGTTGCCTCTACCGCTCGGTGCTCTTCCCCCGTTCGTTCTACGAAATCAATGCCGAAGGGAATCCCATTCACTACAGTCCGCACACCGGAGAAGTCTGCCCAGGCTATTATTTCACCGACACCGGCTTTTGGGACACCTTCCGCTGTCTGTTCCCTTTGCTCAACCTGCTCTATCCCGAGATGAACGAGAAGATGCAAGAGGGACTGGTGAACTGCTACAAAGAAAGCGGATTCCTGCCCGAGTGGGCAAGCCCAGGCCATCGTGGGTGCATGGTGGGCAATAACTCGGCCTCGGTGGTGGCTGATGCTTATCTGAAAAACAATGCCATCGGCCTGACCCGCTACGACATAGAGACACTGTGGCAGGCTGTCGTCAATGGTGCCAATCATGTGCATCCACAGGTGTCGTCGACCGGCCGACTGGGCTTCGAGCACTACAACCGACTGGGATATGTGCCCTACAATGTGGGCATCAACGAGAGCGTGGCACGCACCCTGGAGTATGCCTACGACGATTGGTGTATCTATCAGCTGGGAAAGAAACTGGGTAAGAGCGAGCACGAGCTGAAGCCCTTCCGCGAACATGCGCTCAACTACCGCCATGTGTTCGACAATGAGACAAGACTCATGCGCGGCCGCAATGACGACGGTTCTTTCCAGTCGCCATTCAGCCCGCTTAAGTGGGGCGATGCTTTCACCGAGGGCAACGCATGGCACTACACTTGGTCGGTGTTCCACGACCCCGAAGGACTGATTCGGCTGATGGGTGGACGCAATGTGTTTATCCAAATGCTCGACTCCGTCTTCAACGTGCCACCTTTGTTCGACGAGAGCTACTATGGCGGCGTCATTCACGAGATTCGCGAGATGCAAATCATGAATATGGGCAACTATGCCCATGGCAACCAGCCCATCCAGCACATGATTTATCTCTACGACTGGGCCTTGCAGCCCTGGAAGACGCAACAGCGTATTCGCGAGGTGATGAACCGCTTCTACACCGCAGCTCCCGACGGCTATTGCGGCGACGAAGACAACGGACAGACCTCGGCATGGTATGTCTTCTCTGCCATGGGATTCTATCCCGTTTGTCCAGGGTCCGGACAATATGCCATCGGCTCGCCCTACTTCCAGCGCATGACGCTGCACATGCCAAAAGGCAATGTCCTCACCATCACAGCCGAAAACGCTGAGCAGCCATACATTGCCGAAATGAAGCTCAACGGCAAAGCATGCAACCGCAACTACCTCACTCACGAGGAACTCATCAAGGGAGGAACCATCCATTTCCTGATGCAAGGTCAGCCCAACACATCGCGCGGTACAAAGCCATCGGCAGCGCCCTATTCTTTCAGTAAGTGATGAAGCTCCTTTCTTTTCGTTAAAAAACAATAAAGACTGCAACTTCTGCGCGTTTTTTACGTCAAACGGTTGTAAAAGCAATAAATTTGCACACTTATTTATTCACTTAACAAGAGAAAGGAAATGAAGTATTACTACATTGAGAATGGCGCTCAGGTTGGCCCCTTTGAGGTCAGCGAGTTGTACAACAAGGGCATCCGCCCTGAGACACTGGTGTGGTGCGACACGATGGAGAACTGGACACCTGCCTGGCAGGTGGCAGAACTGAGATCCGTTATCGATAGCAGTATTGTCCGCCGTGAGCCACCTAAATATAATCCCAATGGCAACGACGGAAGTGCCGAAGCCCCGCTCAAGGCCAAGGAGATGAATAAGAAGGACAAAAAAGAGAAACAACGCAGCGGATGTGGCATGCGCAGTCTGGTGGCCCTGCTCATTCTGGTGCTGCTGGGTGGCGTACTCGTCTTCACCTGTCCCGACCGGCAGGCTCATCAGGCAGCTATCAAGCAAGAGTTCAACGCTGCCATGAGCGAAAAGATGGGCTCGAGCAACGGCATCATCGAGTCGGTCATACAATTGGGCAGCAAATACATGATGGGAATGGCTGCTGAAAGTGCGCTCAACGAACTGCTGACCGTCGACAACTACTTCATCTGCTCGGTGGGAAGAATGGAGTTCGACGGACGTGAGCATGTTACCAGCATTGGACTGCTGAACCATATCTTTACGGTGAACAAAGACGATATCATCCATGCGCTCGACAGGGCTGAGCAGGCTGCACGTGACATCAAAAACGACAACACATCCGACGGTGACGTCATTGGAACCGTCTTAGATGCACTGCAACAATGGTTCTAGCAGCCTGGTGAGTAGTTGATGTATTGAACCCAACAAAACGCAAAAGTAATAGAACTCAAGAACTCAAAAAAATCGACAACAGTTCATGCAACGAAGAATCATCGGCCTTGTGTGTGTCTGCCTCTTGGCAGGCATTCACGCAATGGCGCAGAATCTGCCGGACGACGGTCCTCTGACCGTTCGTCCGGCATTGCAACAATTAGGTCAGCGGCTGCTGAAAGGCAAACAAGGAAGCATCGTAGCCATCAAACCGTCTACAGGCGAGATTATCTGTCTGGCCACCAACTCACCCGCGGGCAGCAATGTCAACCTAGCCATCGCCACAGCCTACCCTCCCGGCTCCACCTTCAAGACGGCCCAAGCCCTGACGCTGCTTTCCGAGGGTATTATCACGCCCGAGACTACTATCGAGTGTAAAAACGGGTTCACCGACGGCAACATCCACGTGGGTTGCCATCAGCACGCTTCGCCACTCTCGCTGGTCAACGCACTGGCTTTCTCGTGCAACACATGGTTTCTGTCTACTTTCATGACCATGCTCAACGACGACTTTGTCTTCGAGAACAAAGAAGAGGCCATCAACACATGGGCTTCCTATATGCGAAGCATGGGACTGGGCGGTCCGCTCAACATCGACATTCCCGGCGAGCTGGGCGGCATCGTGGCGAATACCAATTACCTGAGCCGGCGCTATAAAGACGGATGGAATGCCCGTACCATCATCTGGACAGGCATGGGCCAAGGCGACATCACCGCCACTCCCATGCAACTGTGCAACCTGGCTGTCACCATTGCCAACCGTGGATTCTTCTACACCCCCCATATCCACCAGCCTACTGCCGAGCGTCCATTGCCCCAACGGTTCCTGCGCAAGCGCAGCACCATGGTGTTTGCCGATGCCTATACACCTGTCATCGAGGGTATGCGACAGGCAGTGGAGAAAGGCACCTGCACCAGCCTCAAGACCACCTACCCCATCTGCGGTAAGACAGGTACTGCCGAGAACAGCGGTGCCGACCACTCTGCCTTCATTGGCTTTGCCCCTATGAACGACCCGAAAATTGCCATTGCCGTCTACATCGAGCATGGTGGCTTCGGGGCCGACATGGCTGCACCCATCGCTGGTCTCATCATCGAGTCGTATCTCAAGGGCCATCTCTCGCCTGCCTCAGAGGCCAGGGCAAAGAGACTGGAGAACAAAAGAATCTTTCAGTAAGAGCAGAATTCCTAAACTCATCACCAGCCAGTTATGTCGTGGAAGAAAACCTACCGCTGCACCCAATGTGGCTACGAAGCCGACGATTATGAAGGCCGTGGACTCTTCAGACAAGAGATCGTCTCCGTCAGTTGTCCTGACTGCAAGAGCATTCAGCACCTTGTTGTCGGTGGCATCATTGGCGATGTCGCACCCTCTTTCAGCAGCGGCGTCGGCCGTCTGTGCCTGCATTGCGGAAGCGACCGCATCACCCTTTGGGACCATCACACCTGTCCCCGCTGCCAGGGAGAGATGAAAGCCACCGAGAAAATAGAATTCTGGACTTAATATTCTCCCTTTGCCTATGACCGCTTTGAGTTGAAAGTATTTTAGGCGCAAGATATCTTATATTGTAAACGCTTGATGACATATCGCTTTTCCAATTAATGCCTAATTAGGTTGCAATTAGTCGATTAATTAAGCTCTAATTAATGCCTAATTGGCATGCAATTAATGCCTAATTGCAAC